>NZ_JBEYXD010000110.1:0-22064 GCF_040644975.1 Streptomyces sp. NPDC046900
CCCCTAATCTTTTTTTTGTTTGGTGTGTGTTAAACTGCTTCGCCCTCCCCTCCTCCCGCCCCCCCCGCCCCCCGCGGGGGACTGGGCCACTGCTCTTTGTGCGGCTCTGGTCGGCGCCCGGTGCGGTGAGCCGGCGGTTCGCTGCGGTGCGGCAGTTCGCCGCCCGCGTCCAGCGGGATCCGGACCGGCTCACCGACGAGCAGTGGCATGCGGTCGCGTATCCATGGCGTGGCAGCGAACGGCCGGCGATCCACCGCAGCCGGCAGGAGACCGTGCGACACGAGGGCGCCCCCTGCCATGGGCAGGGGGCGCCCTCCTCGTCGCGGAGCCGTGGGCACGGCGTCAGCTGCGGTGGCCCTCGCCCAGGTGGTGGACGCGGACCATGTTCGTGGTGCCGGGGACCCCGGGCGGGGAGCCGGCGGTGATGACCACGATGTCGCCGTCGTTGAACCGCTTGAGCCGCGTCAGCTCCTGGTCCACCAGCTCGACCATCTCGTCGGTGCTGTTCACGAACGGCACGACGTGCGACTCCACGCCCCAGCTCAGCGCCAGCTGGTTGCGGGTGGACTCGTCCGTGGTGAACGCCAGGATCGGCTGGCAGGCCCGGTAGCGGGACAGCCGGCGGGCGGTGTCACCGGACTTGGTGAAGGCGACCAGGCCCTTGCCGCCCAGGAAGTCGGCGATCTCCGCGGCGGCGCGCGCCATCGAACCGCCCTGCGTGCGCGGCTTCTTGCCCGGGACGAGCGGCTGCAGGCCCTTGGACAGCAGCTCCTCCTCGGCCGCCCGGACGATCTTCGACATCGTCTTGACCGTCTCGATCGGGTACGCGCCCACGCTCGACTCGGCGGACAGCATGACCGCGTCGGTGCCGTCCAGGATGGCGTTGGCCACGTCGGAGGCCTCGGCGCGGGTCGGACGGGAGTTGGTGATCATCGACTCCATCATCTGGGTCGCCACGATCACCGGCTTGGCGTTGCGGCGGCACAGCTCGATGAGCCGCTTCTGCACCATCGGGACCTTCTCGAGCGGGTACTCGACGGCCAGGTCGCCGCGGGCGACCATCACGCCGTCGAACGCCATCACGACGTCCTCCATGTTCGCCACCGCCTGCGGCTTCTCCACCTTGGCGATGACCGGGACGCGCCGGCCCTCCTCGTCCATGATGCGGTGGACGTCCTTGACGTCGTTGGCGTCCCGCACGAACGACAGCGCGACCATGTCGCAGCCCATGCGCAGCGCGAACCGCAGGTCGTCGATGTCCTTCTCCGACAGCGCCGGGACGTTCACCGCCGCGCCGGGGAGGTTGATGCCCTTGTGGTCGGAGATGACGCCGCCCTCGATGACGATCGTCTTCACCCGGGGGCCCTCGACGTCCGTGACCTTCAGCTCGACGTTGCCGTCGTTGATGAGGATCGGGTCGCCCTTGGAGACGTCGCCCGGGAGTCCCTTGTACGTCGTACCGCAGATGTGCTTGTCGCCCGGGACGTCCTCGACGGTGACGGTGAACGTGTCACCGCGCACCAGCTCGACCGGACCCTCCGCGAAGGTCTCCAGACGGATCTTCGGGCCCTGCAGGTCGGCGAGGACACCGATGGCCTTGCCCGCTTCGGCGGCGGCGGTGCGCAGGCGTACGTACCGTGCCTCGTGCTCTTCGTGCGAGCCGTGGCTGAAATTGAAGCGGGCCACGTTCATGCCGGCTTCGATCAGCGAGACGAGCATTTCGTGGGAGTCGACCGCTGGGCCGAGAGTGCAGACGATTTTCGAACGGCGCATGGGGCGATCCTATCGGTTTGTTTCGCTGCGGAATATTCCGTCTGGCGGAAAGTACAAACGGGCGGGCCGGTGCTCAGGCGAGAGCCGATCGAAATGGTTCAGTTGCCCTTTCCGACCAGTGCGTAGGTCTGTGTGGCGATCTCCAGTTCCTCGTCCGTGGGCACCACGGCGACCGCCACCCGCGCGCCGGCGGGCGAGATCAGCCGCGGCTCGTCGCCGCCTGCGGCGTTGAGGGCGCCGTCCACCGCCAGGCCCAGTTCCTCGAGGCCCGCGACGGCAGCCTCCCGCACCGGGGCCGCGTTCTCGCCCACCCCGGCCGTGAAGGCGATCGCGTCCACCCTGCCGAGTACCGCGTAGTAGGCGCCGATGTACTTCTTCAGCCGATGGATGTAGATGTCGAAAGCGAGCCTTGCCTGCGCGTCGCCCTCGTCGATCCTGCGCTGAATTTCCCGCATGTCGTTGTCGCCGCACAGACCGAACAGACCGCTCCTCTTGTTGAGGAGAGTGTCGATCTCGTCCATGGACATTCCGCCAACACGCTCCAAATGGAAGATGACGGCGGGATCCAGGTCCCCGGAGCGCGTCCCCATCACCAGCCCCTCCAGCGGGGTGAGCCCCATGGAGGTGTCCACGCACCGGCCGCCCCTGACCGCGGAGGCGGACGCGCCGTTGCCCAGATGCAGCACGATGACGTTGACGTCTTCCGGCGCCTTGCCCAGCAGCTTCGCGGTCTTCCGGGACACATACGCGTGCGAGGTCCCGTGGAACCCGTAGCGCCGGACCCGGTGCCGGTCCGCGAGCTTCACGTCGATCGCGTAGCGGGCCGCGTACTCCGGCATCGTCGCGTGGAACGCCGTGTCGAAGACGGCGACCTGGGGCAGGTCGGGGCGCAGTGCCATGGCCGTACGGATGCCGGTGAGATTGGCCGGGTTGTGCAGCGGCGCGACGGGGATCAGCCGCTCGATCTCCGTGAGCACTTCGTCGTCGACGACGGTGGGCTCGGTGAAGAACATGCCGCCGTGCACCACCCGGTGGCCGACGGCCGCCAGCTCGGGCGAGTCGAGCCCGAGGCCGTCCTTGGCCAGCTCCTCGGCGACCGCCTTGAGGGCCGCCTGGTGGTCGGCGATCGGCCCGTTCTGCTCCCGGGTGCCGCCCGTGGCGAGCGCGGTGTGCTTGATCCGCGACGTCTGCTCGCCGATGCGCTCGACGATGCCCACGGCGAGCCGGCTGTTGTCGCGCATGTCCAGCAGCTGGTACTTCACCGACGAGGAGCCGGAGTTGAGGACGAGGACGCGGGTCTTGCTCACAGGGCTGCTGCCTTCTCGGTGGGGATCTGGGCCTGGATCGCCGTGATGGCGACCGTGTTGACGATGTCCTGAACGAGAGCGCCCCGGGAGAGGTCGTTGACGGGCTTGCGCAGGCCCTGCAGAACGGGGCCCACGGCGATCGCACCGGCCGAGCGCTGCACGGCCTTGTAGGTGTTGTTGCCGGTGTTGAGGTCCGGGAAGACGAGCACGGACGCCTGCCCGGCGACCTGCGAGCCCGGGAGCTTGGTCGCCGCGACACTGGGCTCGACCGCGGCGTCGTACTGGATGGGCCCCTCGATCATCAGGTCGCCGTCGCGCAGCCGCACCAGCTCGGTGGCCTCGCGCACCTTGTCGACGTCGGCGCCCGAGCCGGAGGTGCCGGTCGAGTACGACAGCATCGCGATCCGCGGCTCCACCCCGAACTGCCGGGCGGTGGTGGCCGACTGGAGGGCGATGTCGGCGAGCTGCTCGGCGTCGGGGTCGGGGTTCACGGCGCAGTCGCCGTAGACGAGCACCTTGTCGGCGAGGCACATGAAGAAGACCGAGCTGACGATCTTCGCGTCGGGCCTGGTCTTGATGATCTCGAAGGCCGGCCGGATGGTGGCGGCCGTGGAGTGCACGGCCCCGGACACCATGCCGTCGGCGAGGCCCTCCTCGACCATGAGGGTGCCGAAGTAGTTCACGTCGGCGACGATGTCGTACGCCAGCTCCATCGTGACGCCCCTGTGGGCGCGCAGCCGGGCGTACTTCTCGGCGAAGGTCTCGCGCAGCCCGGAGGTGGCCGGGTCGATCAGCTGGGAGTCGCCGAGGTCGATGCCGAGGTCGGCGGCCTTCTTGCGGATCCCGTCCAGGGGACCGAGCAGTGTCAGGTCGCAGACGCCGCGGCGCAGCAGCACCTCGGCGGCGTGCAGCACGCGCTCCTCGGTGCCCTCCGGGAGCACCACCCGGCGCTTGTCGGCGCGGGCCCGCTCCAGCAGCTTGTGCTCGAACATCATCGGCGTGACCCGGTCGCTGCTCGGGGCGGACACCCGGTCCAGCAGGCCGGCGGTGTCGATGTACCGCTCGAAGAGCCCGAGCGCACGCTCCGCCTTGCGCGGAGTGGCCGCGTTCAGCTTCCCCTCCAGGGAGAACAGCCGGGCGGCGGTGGGGAAGCTGTTGCCGGGCACCGAGAGGACCGGGGTGCCCGGGGCGAGGCGGTCGGCGAGGGAGAGGATCTCGGTGCCGGGGACCTCGTCCAGGGTGAGCAGGACACCGGCGATCGGCGGGTTGCCGGCGCTGTGGGCGGCCAGCGAGCCGACGACGAGGTCGGCGCGGTCGCCCGGGGTCACCACCAGGCATCCCGGGGTGAGGGCACCCAGCAGGTTCGGCAGCATGGCGCCGCCGAAGACGAAGTCGAGCGCGTCCCGCGCGAGCCCCGCGTCGTCACCGAGGACGACGCGGGCGTCGAGGGCCTGGGCTATCTGCGCGACCGTGGGCGCGGACAGGGCCGGGTCGTCGGGAAGGACGTAACAGGGGACGGGGAGCAGGGAGTCGAGCCGCCCGGCGATCTCGTCCCGGTCCTCGGCCGCGACCCGGTTCGCGACCATGGCGAGCACATCGCAGCCGAGCGTGTGGTAGGCGCGATAGGCGTTGCGCACCTCGGCCCGCACGGAGTCGTGGGCCTGCTTGCGCCCGCCCACGACCGGGATCACCGACGCCCCGAACTCGTTGGCGAGCCGGGCGTTGAGGGACAGCTCGTCGGGGAGCTGGGTGTCGGCGAAGTCGGAGCCGAGGACGAGGACGACCTCGTAGTCGCGGGCCACCGCGTGGAAGCGGTCGACGAGGGTGGACACCAGCTCGTCGGTGCCGCGCTCGGCCTGGAGCGCGGACGCCTCGTGATAGTCCATCCCGTGCGCGGTCGCCGGGTCCTGCGACAGCCGGTACCGGGTGTGCAGCAGCTCGAAGAGACGGTCGGGGCCGTCGTGGACGAGGGGGCGGAAGACGCCGACCCGGTCGACCTGCCGGGTCAGGAGCTCCATGACTCCCAGCTCGACGACCTGGCGGCCGTCGCCGCGGTCGATCCCGGTCACGTACACGCTGCGCGTCACGCGTGCTCTCCGTTCCGTCTCTCGGGTGGGGTGGCGGGCAGGGGCTCGGGCGGCCCGCGGGTCGCTCTGCGCCCTCTCGTGCGTCGAGGGGTGGCACGGGTGCCTTCGACCGATTCAAGATGTTTTTATGGGGTTCCGTGGCTCGCGAAATCCCCCCACGAGGGTGAACAGAACCCCCTTGACAATACCTCTGGCGCTGGATAAGGCGCCCGTCAGGTCCCCCGGGGCCGGGGCGGGTCGGCAGGGGGTGGTGCGGGAGCGGCACCCGTCTGTGGGCCGTGAAACAATCGGATTGGCTCACCGGTATCTACAGCGAGCAGGAGACACAGCACGATGCGCATCGGAGTACTCACCGCAGGCGGCGACTGCCCGGGCCTGAACGCAGTGATCCGGTCGGTCGTGCACCGCGCGGTGGCGCAGTACGGCGACGAGGTGATCGGCTTCGAGGACGGCTACCGGGGTCTGCTCGACGGCCACTACCGCACCCTCGACCTGGACGCCGTCAGCGGCATCCTGGCCCTGGGCGGCACCATTCTCGGCTCTTCCCGTCTGGAGCGCGACCGGCTGCGCGAGGCCTGTGAGAACGCCTCGGACATGATCCGCGACTTCGGCATCGACGCCCTGATCCCGATCGGCGGCGAGGGCACGCTGACGGCCGCCCGGATGCTGTCGGACGCGGGCCTGCCCGTGGTCGGCGTCCCCAAGACGATCGACAACGACATCTCCTCCACGGACCGCACCTTCGGCTTCGACACGGCGGTGACGGTGGCCACCGAGGCGATGGACCGCCTGAAGACGACGGCCGAGTCCCATCAGCGCGTGATGGTCGTGGAGGTCATGGGCCGTCACGCCGGCTGGATCGCGCTGGAGTCCGGCATGGCGGCCGGCGCCCACGGCATCTGCCTCCCCGAGCGCCCCTTCGACCCGGCCGACCTGGTCAAGATGGTCGAGGAGCGCTTCGCCCGCGGCAAGAAGTTCGCGGTGGTCTGCGTCGCCGAGGGCGCGCACCCCGCCGAGGGCACCATGGACTACGGCAAGGGAGAGATCGACCAGTACGGCCACGAGCGGTTCCAGGGCATCGGTACGGCGCTGGCGTACGAGCTGGAGAGGCGGCTCGGCAAGGAGGCCAAGCCGGTCATCCTCGGCCACGTCCAGCGCGGCGGGACCCCGACCGCGTACGACCGGGTGCTTGCCACCCGCTTCGGCTGGCACGCGGTCGAGGCGGCGCACCGCGGGGAGTTCGGCAAGATGACGGCGCTGCGGGGCACGGACGTGCTGATGGTGCCGCTGGCCGAGGCGGTCACCGAGCTGAAGAAGGTGCCGAAGGACCGGATGGACGAGGCCGAGTCGGTGTTCTGACGGAGCCGCCGGTCCCCGGGCGGCAGCTGCCGCCGGTGGGGGACCGGCCGGCGATCGTCGGCCGCCCGGGGTCGCGCGGTACCTGAGGGGAGCGGGGGCGACCCGCGAGGTGAGCGGGCTCGCTGCGCACCTCGCGGGTCGCCCGCCGTCACCCCTTGACCGCCCCGCCCAGCGCGAACCCGCCACCCAGCCGGCGCGCGACGAGCACATAGAGCAGGATCACCGGCGTCGAGTAGATGATCGAGAACGCCGCCAGTTGCCCGTACGCCACCATGCCGCGGTTGCCGAAGAACTCGTTGATGCTCACCGACGCCGGCATCTGGTCCGGGGTGAGCAGCAGCATGAACGGCACGAAGAAGTTGCCCCACATCACCACGAACGAGAACACCGTCACCACCGCGACCCCCGGCCCCATCAGCGGCAGCACGATGCGGACCAGGGACTGGAACCAGTTCGCGCCGTCCGTCCACGCCGCCTCTTCCAACTCCTTCGGGACGCCGTCCGTGAAGTTCTTCATCAGCCAGATGGCGAAGGGGAGTTGGGAGGCGGCGAAGAACAGGATCGTGCCCTGCACCGTGTCGATCAGGTTCACCTGAACGAACAGCGCGTACACCGGCACCATGATCGTCGTGATCGGCAGGCTGGTCGCGAACAGGATCGTCAGCAGGAACGGCCGGTTCAGCCGGGACCTGAAGCGCGACAGCGGATACGCGGCGAGCGCCGCGCAGACCACGGTCAGCAGTGTCCCCCCGCCGCACAGGATCAGGCTGTTGAGCAACGGGGTGAATGTGATGTCGGGTTTCAGGACCGCGTCGAAGTTGTCCAGGGTGACGCCGTCCGGGGCCTTCACCCGCAGATCCGCGTGCGGGTCCACCGAGGACAGGACCACCCACACGAGCGGCAGGGCGAACGCCGCGGCCGCCACGAGCAGGCCGGCGTCGGCCGCCAGACGCCGGCCCGTTCGGCGGGAGACGAGCGTGGACGCCACGTCAGATCTCCGTCCGCAGCAGCCGCATGTACATGACCGAGAACAGCGAACCGACCAGCAGCAGCAACAGCGCCACCGCCGTCCCGTACCCGATCATGCTGTTCTGGAAGGCCTGTTCGTACATGAACAGGGGCAGGGTCTGGCTCTTGTTCCCCGGCCCGCCCCTCGTCATCACCCAGATCAGCCCGAAGACCGACAGCGTCTGGAGCGTGTTCAGCATCAGGTTCGTGCCGATGGAGCGGCGGATCATCGGCAGCGTGATGTGCCACATTCGGCGTGCGCCGCCCGCCCCGTCCACCTGCGCCGCCTCCGTGATCTCCTTCGGGATCTCGTTCAGCGCCGCAGAGTAGACCAGCATGGAGAAGGCCGTCCCCCGCCACACGTTCGCGAACGACACGGCCAGGATCGGAAGCGTGTAGAGCCAGTTCTGGGACGGCAGCCGGAGCCAGTCGAGGATCGCGTTCAGCGTGCCTTCCTTGCGGAAGAAGGCGTAGAGCAGAAAGCCCGCCACCACCTCCGGCAGCACCCACGCCGTGATCACGATCCCGCCCGTCAGGGTGCGGACCGGCTTCGAGGCCCGCTGCATGAGCGACGCCAGGGCGAGCCCCAGCGTGTTCTGGCCGACCAGTGAGGACAGCACGGTGAACACGAGTGTCAGCCAGACGGCGTTGAGGAAGGCCTCGTCCCCGAACGCCGTACGGAAGTTGGCGAAGCCGACGAACGACGAGTGGGCCTGGCCCGTGAGTTGCAGGTCCGTGAAGGCGATGTACGCGCAGTAGGCGATCGGGCCCGCCAGGAAGAGCAGCAGCAGGACCACGGCGGGGACCACCGGCAGCGCACGGGCCAGCGAGCGGTGCGGATCGCTCACTTCTGGACCACTTGGTCGTTCGTCGCCGCCTTGAGCGCCTCGTCGTAGCCGCCCGCCGCCTTATCCACGGACGCGTCACCCGTGGTCACACTCTCCATGGCCTCCTGGATGGCGGTCGACACCTTGGGGTACGCCGGATACGCCGGCCGGTAGTGCGTACTGCTCACCAGGTCGGTGAAGAACTTGATGCCGGGCTGCGCCTTCACGTACGACGGGTCCGACGCCACGTCCTTGCGCACCGCGATGCCGGAGTTGGCGATGTACCACTTCTGCGCGTTCGTCTTGGTCTGCATCGTCTGGATGAACTTGAAGGCCAGGTCCGGGTTGCCCGCCTTGGCGGGGACCGACCAGGTCCAGCCGCCCGACATGCTCACCTTGCCCGGCGCCTGGCCGTGCTGGGTGGGCATGGGGGCGAGGCCCAGCTGCTGCGACCACTCGGGCCATTCGTGACCGCTGCCCGGCAGCCAGTCCTGCGGGAGCCAGGAGCCGTCGAGGTCGATGCCCAGCTTGCGCTTGGGGAGCAACTCACCGCGGACGATGGTCTGGATGTTGGGGTCGAGGGCCTGGGAGACGTCCGTGCCCAGCTTCTCCTTGTACACGGTCTCGACGAACCCGAGCGCGTCCTTGAAGGCCTGGCTCCCGGCGATCCACTTCTTGGTGCCCTTGTCGTACAGCGGGTCGGAAGTGCCGTCGCCCGTCCCGTACAGGAGCATCTCGAAGCCCTGCATCGTCGCCGCCTCGCCGGCCGGTTTGCCGGTGTAGACGTTGAGGGGCGTGACGTCGGGGACCCTCTGCTTGATCGTGCGGGCGGCGGCGAGGACGTCGTCCCAGGTCTTCGGCTGCCAGTTCGCGGGCAGGCCCGCCTTCTTGAAGATGCCCTTGTCGAACCAGAGGCCCCGGGTGTCGGTGCCGTCCGGGACGCCGTACGTCTTTCCGTCCTCGGCCCGGGCCGCGGCCTTCGCCGTGTCGATGAACTGGTCCCAGTCCTTCCACTTGGCGAGGTAGGGGTCGAGCGGCTTGAGATAGCCGCTGGTGATGTCCGAGTTGATGAGGAAGGTGTCCTCGTAGACCAGGTCGGGGGCGGTCTTGGGGGAGCGGAGCATCTGCTGGAGCTTGGTGTAGTACTCCGAGTCGGGGGCCTTGATGGGGACGAGTTCGACCTTCTTGCCGGGGTTCTCCCTCTCGAACTGCTTCTTGATACCGGCGAGGTAGTCGTCCATGACATGGATCGAGTTGTCGGTCGACTGTTTGAAGGAGACCTTCACCGTGTCCGGGTCGCTGCCGGAGCCGCTGCCGCACGCGGTGAGAGTGGTCGCGGCGAGGGCGAGAGCAACGAGGGCGGTGAGCGGGGGCGGACGGCGGTGGGGCGCACGGGCACGACCTCCTACGGGCTCACTTCGCTGTGGCCCGGATGACTGCCCGGTGAACGTAAGTGGAGTGGTCTAGTCAGGTCAATGCGTCTGCAAGGGATTGGACGCGGAGCTCCGCCTACCGGCCCTTCTCGGCGGTCCGGATCCACCGGTAGACCAACTCCGGCCGCCCCACCTGCCCGTAGAGCGGACTTCGTCCGGCGCGTCCCGCCTCCACGAGGTGCTCGAGGTACCGCCGCGCCGTGATCCTGGAGATCCCCACCGCCTCGGCGGCCCCCGCCGCGGTGAGCCCCTCCTCGCAGTCGCGCAGCGCCCCGGTCACCCGCTGAAGCGTCGGCGCGCTCAGCCCCTTCGGCAGGGCCGGGGGGCCCGGCGCCCGCAGTGTGGCCAGCGCCCGGTCCACCTCCTCCTGACCGCTCGCCTCACCCGCCGTCTCGCGGAACTCCGCGTAGCGCACCAGACGGTCCCTCAGCGTCGCGAAAGTGAACGGCTTCAGCACGTACTGAACGACCCCCAGCGAGACCCCCTCCCGCACCACCGCCAGGTCGCGCGCGGACGTCACGGCTATCACGTCCGCGTGGTAGCCGGCCGCCCGCAGCGTGCGCGCCAGTTGCAGCCCGTGCCCGTCCGGCAGGTGCAGATCGAGGAGCAGCAGATCCACCGGCGTGCGGTCCAGCAGGCGCCGCGCCTCCGCGCCGGTGTGCGCCTTGCCCACCGCCGTGAAACCCGGGACCCGGCCGACGTACATGACGTGCGCGTCGGCGGCCACCGGGTCGTCCTCCACGACCAGGACGCGGATGGGTTCGGTCATGCTTCACCTCCGGACAGGGCGGCCTCCGGCGACGCCGGTTCCGCCGAGGCGGCCGCCTTCATGCTGGGCAACGGCACCCGCGCTTCGAACTCCGCCCCGCCCCCGGCCGACTCGGACACCGTCAGGGTGCCCTCGTGGCGGCGCGCCGTCTGGCGGACCAGGGCGAGGCCGAGACCGCGGCCACCGGGGGCCGTCGCGGGTTTGGTCGACCAGCCGCGTTCGAACACCGCCTCGGTGTGGGCCGGGTGAACCCCGGCGCCCGTGTCCGCGACCCGCAGGACCAGACCCGACTCGTCCGTGTACGCCGTCACCGTCACCCGGGCCCCGGTGGAACCCTGCGCCGCGTCCATCGCGTTGTCGATCAGGTTGCCGAGGATCGTCACCAGGTCCCGGGCGGGCAGCGACGGTGGCAGCAGTCCGTCGTCGATGCGGCTGTCCCGCGACACCACCAGCTCCACACCCCGCTCGTTGGCCTGTGCGGCTTTGCCCAGGAGCAGGGCCGCGAGGACCGGTTCGTTGACCGCCGCGACCACCTGGTCCGTCAGGGCCTGCGCCAGTTCCAGCTCGGCCGTGGCGAAGTCGACGGCCTCCTCGGCGCGGCCGAGTTCGATCAGCGAGACGACCGTGTGCAGCCTGTTCGCCGCCTCGTGCGCCTGCGAGCGCAGTGCCTGGGTGAAACCCCGCTCCGAGTCCAACTCGCCCATCACGGACTGGAGCTCGGTCACATCGCGCAAGGTGACCACCGTGCCGCGGCGTTCGCCGCCGGAGACCGGGGAGGTGTTGACGACCAGGACGCGGGTGCTCGTCAGGTGGACCTCGTCCACCCGCGGTGCGGAGGACAGCAGGGCGCCGGTCAGCGGGGCGGGCAGTCCCAGGTCCGCCACCGAGCGGCCCACCACCTCGCCGGTCGCCCCCAGCAGCTCCCGGCCGCCGTCATTGATCAGCGCCACCCGGAACTGGCCGTCCAGCATCAGCAGGCCCTCGCGCACGGCGTGCAGCGCGGCCTGGTGGTAGTCGTGCATACGGCTCAGCTCGGTCGCGTTCAGGCCGTGGGTGGAGCGGCGCAGCCGGGCGTTGATCACATAGGTGCCGATGGCGCCCAGGACCAGGGCGCCTCCCGCGACCCCGATCAGGGCCGTCGCCTGGTCCTGGACCCGCGCGCTGATCGACTCGACCTTGATGCCCGCGCTGACCAGGCCGATGATGCGGCCGTCGTCCTCGATGGGGGTGACCGCGCGGACGGACGTGCCGAGCGTGCCGGTGTACGTCTCGGTGAAGGACTGGCCGTGCTGGGCGGGGGCGATGTGGCCGAGGAAGCGTTTTCCGATCTGGTTCCGGTCGGGGTGGGCCCAGCGGATGCCCTGCGGGTTCATGATCGTGATGAAGTCGACCCCGGTGTCGTCCTGGACCTCGAGCGAGTACGGCTCCAGACGGGAGGTCGGGTCGGCGGTACCGATCGCTTCCCGCACCGAAGGCACATCGGCGACCGAGCGTGCGACCGCCATGGCCTGACGGCCGGCCGCCTCACGCGCCTGACTGCGATCGCTGACGTAGGTGAACAGCGCGTACCCGGCGACGAGCACCGCGATCAGCACGGCCTGCATCGCGAAGAGCTGGCCGGCCAGGCTGCGGGGTCTCGGGAGGCGGAGCGTGAACATGCGTTCAGTCTGCCTCGCGATTCCGGCTCCCCGTATAAGCGTGAACTAAATGAACGGAAGGGTGACGCCCCTCACACGGCGGGAGATAGTCACCGCATCCCGGGACGCACTCCCCGGCTCCCCCGAGCCCGGAGATCCGACCCCGAGCCCCCGAATTCCGGACGTGAGCCGCACGCCGGTGATGCCGACGAAGACGTCAAGGAGGCAGCCGTGACGACGACGGCACCTGCCGCACCCGCCGCGAGGCGGGATCGCACCCACTATCTGTACATAGCAGTGATCATCGCGGTGGCGCTGGGCATCGCCGTGGGCCTGATCTGGCCCGACTTCGGAGTGGAGCTCAAACCCCTCGGCACGGGCTTCGTGAACCTGATCAAGATGATGATCTCGCCGATCATCTTCTGCACGATCGTGCTGGGCATCGGCTCGGTGCGCAAGGCCGCCAAGGTCGGTGCCGTCGGCGGTATCGCACTCGGCTACTTCCTGGTGATGTCCCTGGTCGCGCTGGCCATCGGGCTGGTCGTCGGAAACGTCCTGCACCCCGGTGAGGGCCTCCATCTGACGAACGCGATCAAGGACGTGGGCCACGCCCAGGTGTCACCGGACGCGCTGCCGCCGGTCGACTTCGTGCTCTCGATCATCCCGACGACCTTCGTCTCCGCCTTCACCGAGGGCCAGGTCCTGCAGACCCTTCTCGTCGCACTCCTCGCCGGCTTCGCGCTGCAGGCGATGGGTTCGGCGGGCGTCCCCGTGCTGCGCGGCGTCGAGCACATCCAGCGGCTGGTCTTCCGCATCCTCGCCATGGTGATGTGGGCCGCCCCGATCGGTGCCTTCGGAGCGATCGCCGCCGTCGTGGGTTCGGCCGGCCTGGACGCGCTCAAGAGCCTCGCCGTACTGATGCTCGGCTTCTACGTCACCTGCGTCCTGTTCGTCTTCGTCGTCCTCGGCGCCCTGCTGCGCCTCGTCGCGGGCCTGAACATCTTCACGCTCTGCAAGTACCTGGGCCGTGAGTTCCTGCTGATCCTGTCCACCTCCTCCTCCGAGTCCGCACTGCCGCGGCTGATCGCGAAGATGGAGCACCTCGGTGTCGGCAAGCCGGTCGTCGGCATCACCGTCCCGACCGGCTACTCCTTCAACCTCGACGGCACCATGATCTACATGACCATGGCGTCGCTCTACATCGCCGATGCGCTGGGCACGCCGATGTCCGTCGGTGAGCAGATCCCGCTGCTGCTGTTCCTGCTCATCGCCTCGAAGGGCGCGGCGGGCGTCAGCGGCGCCGGTCTCGCCACGCTGGCCGGCGGTCTGCAGTCGCACAAGCCCGCGCTGGTCGACGGCGTCGGCCTGATCGTCGGCATCGACCGCTTCATGAGCGAGGCCCGCGCCCTGACCAACTTCGCGGGCAACGCCGTGGCCACCGTTTTGATCGGCACCTGGACGAAGGAGATCGACAACGAGCGCGTACAGCAGGTGCTCACGGGCCGGCTGCCCTTCGACGAGACGACGCTGCTCGACGAGGGCCGGACGACTGTCCCGGCCGAGGCGCCCGAGCAGGGCGGCGACAAGGAACTGGCCAAGGCCTGAGCCCCGCGCACCTCGCCATCCGGGCGGCGGGACGCTCCCCGCGTCTCTCTGCCGCCTGGACCGGACCTCCCCAGCCGTCGAGCGGCCGGGCCCGTACCTCTCGGGCCCGGCCGCTCGGTCGTGTTCCCGGGCGGTCTGTCAGTCGCTCAGCTTGGCCACCAGCTCGGCGGCCCGGGAGGCGGGCACGCCCGCCGCCGTCAGCACGGTGACCGCGGCGGAGCGGCCCGCATCCCGGGCCGACAGCACGCCCTCGTTCACCGCCTCCATCAGCGCGAACACCATCTGCTCGTGCACGTACGCGAGCGCCCGCGGCGGCAGCGGTGAGGTGAACACACCTTGCTCCAAGCCCTGCGCCAGGACCTTGGCGCACGCCTCGCGCACCGGCGCCAGACGGTCGCGGATGCCCTGCACGCTGACGCTGCGCTGGGCCAGCGCGACCAGGATCCGGTAGCGGTCGGCGACCTCCCACACCGCCAGCGTCGAACGGGCCACCGCCTCCGCCGGGTCCGCCACGCCCTCGCGGCCGGCCGCGTGCGCCGCCGCGACCGCGTCCACCGCTCCGTCGACGAGTGTGCCGATCAGCGCCTCCCGGCTCGGGAAGTGCCCGTACACCGTGCGCCGTACGACGCCCGCGGCCCGCGCGATCTGGTCCATGGACGCGTCGGGGTCGCGCAGCAGTTCGGCGAGCGCGACCTCCAGGATGCGGCGGCGGTTGGCGTCGGCGCGGCTGGCGTTACCCGTGGTCATGGCTGCCATTCTGCACCGCCGCCCAGTGCCTCCGGGTGCCTCCGGGTGCCTTCACCTTCTTGATTTGCACAGTGCTGTGCAACGCCGTACATTGCGCACCGTTGTGCAAATGCACATCGCTGTGCAAGTCGAGGGCGCTGAGACAGAGGAAGGCCCCAACCCATGCGATTCGTCATGAACGAACCGGTCGAGAGGATGGACCGGCCCTACGCCCGGCGCTGGTGGGCGCTGCTCGTGCTCTGCCTGAGCCTGCTGATCATCGTGATGGCGAACACCGCCCTCACCGTCGCCGCCCCGGACATGACCCAGGACCTCGGACTGTCCAGCGCCGACCTGCAGTGGGTCATCGACGGCTACACCGTGCCCTACGCGGCGCTGATGCTCCTGCTCGGCGCGATCGGCGACAAGTACAGCCGGCGCGGCGCGCTCGTCCTCGGACTGGTGGTCTTCGGCGGCGGGGCCGTCTACGGCTACCTCGCGGGCAGCGCCGCCACGGTCATCGCGGCCCGCGCCGTCATGGGCACGGGAGCCGCGCTCATCATGCCCGCCACGCTCTCGCTCCTCGCCGCCACCTTCCCCCGCGCCGAGCGCGCCAAGGCGATCACCCTGTGGACCGCCACCGCCGGTCTGGCCATCGCCGCCGGTCCGCTGGTCGCCGGTGCGCTCCTGCAGGACCACGGCTGGTCGTCCACGTTCCTGATCAACGTGCCGATCGCCGCCGTCGCCCTGGTCGCCGCCCTCGTCCTCGTACCGCCGTCCAGGGCCGCCCACCACGAGCGGATCGACTACGTCGGCGGGCTGCTGTCGGTGGTCTGGGTCGGCTCGCTCGTCTACATGATCATCGAGGGCCCGCACTTCGGCTGGGGCGTCAAGGCGGTCACGGCCGCCACGATCGCGGGCGCCGGTCTCGTCCTGTTCGTCGTCTGGGAGCTGCGCCACCCACGCCCCGTCCTCGACGTACGCCGCTTCGCGCACCGTCGCTTCGCGGGGTCCAACCTCGCCGTGGCCCTGTTCTTCCTGGCCGTCTTCGGCGCCTTCTACTACCTCACCCAGCACCTCCAGTTCGTCCTCGGATACGACGCCCTGCAGACCGGTGTCCGGATGCTGCCGCTGGCCGGAGCGGTGTTCGTGGGCTCGGCGCTGACCGGCTACCTCACCCCGCGGATCGGTATGCGGATCACGGTGACCGCGGGCATGGCCGGTGGCACCGCGGCGCTGGCGCTGCTCACCCGGGTCGACTCGGGATCCACCTACGGCGACTTCGTGCTTCCGCTGGTGATCCTGGGCCTCGCGATCGGCCTCGCGCTCTCGCCCTGCACCGACGCGATCATGGGCGCGTTCCCGGAGTCCGAGCTGGGCGTCGGCGGCGCGGTGAACGACACCTCCCTGGAACTGGGGGGCTCGCTCGGCATCGCCATCCTCGGTTCGGTGCTGGCGGGCTCGTACTCCTCGCATCTGGCGGACGCCACGGGGGGCAGTGGGCTGCCGGCGAGCGCGCTGTCCACCGCGCAGGACTCGGTCGGCGCGGGGTACGCGGTGGCGCAGGGCATCGGCGACCGGGCCAGGCACCTTGCCGAGCAGGCGGCGCACGCCCAGAGCGCCCAGCAGGCCGGCCGGCTGAAGGCGCAGGCCGACCAGCTCGCGCACGGCGCACGCCAGATGGCCGACGCGGTCGGCTCGTCCTTCGCGGACGCCGTCGCCCACACCAGTCTGGTCGGCGCGGTGATCCTCGGAGCCGGCACCGTACTGGTCGCGATGCTGCTGCCGCGCAGGGGGCGCCCGGCCCCGGCCGAGCAGCACAGCGAGGAGCGGGAGTCCGCGACCGCCGGAACCCGCTGACGGCCTCCCGGAACCCCGCCCCGCGCACCCACGTCTCGTAGTACATGCACCATGGTGCCGTGCCGGACCGACCGGCACGGCACTTCGGCGGGAGGCACGGGGGCATGAAGATCGACTGGGACCGGCGCCACTGCGCGCGTCGCGGGCATGTGACCTACGCACCCGACGACCCCCGGCTGCGGACGCGGCTGCACGCCCGGACGGGCGTCGGGGATGCCTGGCGGTGCCTGCGCTGCGGCGACTTCGTGCTGGGCGAGCCGCACGGCTCGGGTCCCGCCGGCGAGGCGCCGCTGGTACCGCGCGGCAAGGTGCTGCGCGATCTGTTCATCCTGCGCTTCCTGGCGATCGAACGGGCGGTGCGCGGTGTGTTCATCGCGCTGGTCGCGGTGGCCGTCTGGCGGTTCAGCAACAGCCAGGACGCGGTGCGGCGCCTCTTCAACGAGAACCTGGACGTGTTCCGGCCCGTCTTCCGGCACTTCCACTACGACCTCGACCACTCACCCGTGGTCGGCACCATCCAGAAGTCCTTCGGCTACAAGCACTCCACGCTGCTCCTGGTCGCCGGGCTGCTGCTGGCCTATGCGCTGATCGAGCTGATCGAGGCGGTCGGACTCTGGAACGCCAGGCGCTGGGCGGAGTACCTGACGGTCGTCGCCACCGCGGCCTTCCTCCCACTGGAGGTCTACGAACTGACCGAGCACATCAGCGCTCTGAAGATCGCCACCTTGGTCCTCAACATCCTCGCGGTCCTCTATATCGCCCTCGCCAAACGGCTGTTCGGCCTGCGTGGCGGCCGCAAGGCGTTCGACGAGGAGCGGCGGAGCGCGTCGCTGCTCGAGGTGGAGGAGTCGGCGGGCTTCCCGGTCACCGTCCGACCCGCGCCGACGCCGGACACAGCGGGCCCGCGGCCCTGAGTGCGGCTGGTGCCGGCGTACGGGACGCGGGTCCCGCACGCCGGGCTCGGAGTGCTGCTCGCCGGGGTCCTGGCCGCCGTCGCCGTGTACGCCGTCGTCCCGGCCGGCCGCCACCCGTGGGCGCTGCTGCCCGTGCTCGCCGTGTGCGGACTGGGGCAGGGGCTGTTCGCGGTGCCGTTCTTCACCACGGCGCTGCAGCGGGTACGCCCGCACGAGACAGGCTCCGCGGCCGGGCTGCTCAACGCCGTGCGGCAACTCGGCTCGACGCTCGGGTCGCCCTGCTCGGCAGTGTGTTCTTCGCCCGGGGCGCCGGGGCCGCGTTCGGTACGGCGGCGGGCTGCTGGGGCCACCTGGATGGCCGGCGCCCTCATGACGTCCGGGCCGTGCGGCGCCGGACGACGGCGCGCGGCTCGGCGGGCGCTGCTGCCACCCGGCTGACCAGACCGCCCCGCGCGGGTGCCGTCCGGCTGATCGGACCGCCCCGCCCGGCTGATCGGACCGCCCCGCGCGGCTGCCGCCGCCTGGTCGGCGCGTTGCCCTGACGCCGAGGTCAAGGATTACGGTCGTGCGCATGCGAATCGGCGAGCTGGCGGCGCGGGCCGGGACCACCACACGCACCTTGCGGTACTACGAGTCGCGGGGACTGCTGCCCGCGCGGCGCACGGGCAACGGATACCGCACCTACGACGAGCACGATCTGAAACTGCTGCGGCAGATCCGCACGCTGCAGGACTTCGGGTTCGACCTGGAGGAGACGCGGCCCTTCGTGGAGTGCCTGCGCGCGGGGCATCCGGAGGGCGACTCCTGCCCGGCGTCACTCGCGGTCTACCGGCGCAAGCTGGACGAGCTCGACGCGCTGATCGACGAGTTGCGGGCGGTGCGGGTGACGGTCGGCGATCAGCTTTCGAGGGCGGAGCGGGCGCAGGCGGCGCTGGCGGCCGAGGCTGCGGTTCCGGGCGGTCCGGAGCCGGTGTGCGAGCTGGGAGGGCAGGAGCGGTGATCAAGGCTGAAGGCGTGACCGAGGTGACGGACGCGGACTTCGAGACGGAGGTGATCGGGGCGCGGCTGCCCGTGCTGGTGGAGTTCACCGCCGACTGGTGCCCGCCGTGCCGGCAGATGGGCCCGGTGCTCAGCGCCCTCGCCGCCGAGGAGAGGGACCGGCTCAAGGTGGTGCAGCTGGATGTGGACACCAATCCGGCGACCACGAACGCGTACAAGGTGCTGTCGATGCCGACGTTCATGGTCTTCCGCGACGGCGAGCCGGTGAAGGCGATGGTCGGGGCGCGGCCCAAGCGGCGGCTGCTGGAGGAACTGTCCGACCTGCTCTGACCGTCGCGGTCACAAAGAAATCCCCCGAGCAATTGCGCTCGGGGGATTTCCTTGCGTATATTCAATGGTTCGCGACTTCAAAAGGGTTGGGCCGCGAAGAAGTTCAGTGGGCTCAGTATATCCGAGCGGGAGCGGAATTGTCAAACACCGAATTTCCGGACGATGAATTGCGTCGGGAGCAGGAATTCATCGACGGGCTGTACGCGCGCGTGGACGCCCTGCGCGGTGACACCGAGGACTCCGTGGCGGACGCGCTGGCACAGGGCGACAAGCCCATGCAGGCCCGGCTGGAGCGGGACATCCTGGTCGCCGAACGCTCGGGGCTGCTGGCGGCGCTGAACGCGGTGGACGGGTCGCTCTGCTTCGGCCGTATCGACCTCACCTCCGGCCGGAGCCACCACATCGGGCGCATCGGGCTGCGCAGCGACGACGCGGAGCGCACCCCGGTCCTCATCGACTGGCGCGCCGACGTCGCCCGGCCCTTCTATCTGGCCACCGGTCACACTCCGATGGGCCTGCGCCGGCGCCGGCACATCGGCACCGAGGGGCGCCGGGTGACCTCCCTGCACGACGAGATCCTGGACCTGAGCGACCGCGAGCGCACCGGCCACGAGGACCCGTCCGGGGACGCCGTGCTGCTCGCCGCGCTCAACGCCGCCCGCACCGGCCGGATGAGCGACATCGTGCAGACCATCCAGGCCGACCAGGACCGCATCATCCGCGCGCCGTACCGCGGCGTGCTGGTGGTGGAGGGCGGTCCCGGCACCGGCAAGACGGCCGTCGCCCTGCACCGGGCGGCGTACCTGCTCTACGAGCACCGGGAACTGCTCGCCCGCCGCGCCGTCCTCATCGTCGGCCCGAACCCGGCGTTCCTCGGCTACATCGGCGAGGTGCTGCCCTCGCTGGGCGAGACCGGCGTCCTGCTGGCGACCGTCGGCGAACTCTTCCCCGGCGTGCGGGCGACCGCCACCGACACGCCCGCGGCGGCCGCCGTGAAGGGGCGCGCCGAGATGGCCGACGTCCTCGCCGCTGTGGTACGCGACCGGCAGGCGCTGCCCGACCCCGTGATCGCCATCAAGCACGACCGCGAGGTCCTGATGCTCGACGACGGCCTGGTGAACGTCGCCCGCGAGCGCACCCGTGCGGCGCAACTGCCGCACAACGTGGCCCGCGAGCACTTCGAGGGGCACATCCTCAACACGCTCACCGACATGGTCGCCGAGCGCATCGGCACGGACCCGTACGACGGCAGCAACCTCCTCGACGCCAGCGACATCACCCAGATCCGCGACGAACTGGCCGAGAACCGCGAAGTCTGGTCCGCCATCGACCAGTTGTGGCCGCGACTGACGTCGCAGCGGCTGGTCGCGGACTTCCTCGCGGACCCGGAGGGGTATGTGTCCGACGAGGACGCGGCCGCCATCCGCCGCCGGGTCACGCGTGCCTGGACCACGGCCGACGTACCGCTGCTCGACGAGGCCGCCGAACTGCTCGGCGAGGACGACCGGGTGGCGAGGGCGCGCGCCGAGCGCGAGCGGGAGAGCCAGGTCGCGTACGCGCAGGGCGTGCTGGACGTGTCGTTCGCGTCCCGGACGTACGAGTTCGAGGACAAGGAGGACAGCGACCCCGACGGGTCCGAGGTGCTGTCCGCGCACGACATCATCGACGCGGAGCGGTTCGCCGAGCGGCAGGAGGAGGCGGACCACCGCAGCGCGGCCGAACGCGCTGCGGCCGACCGCACCTGGGCGTTCGGGCACATCATCGTCGACGAGGCGCAGGAGCTGTCGCCGATGGCATGGCGGCTGCTGATGCGGCGCAGCCCGACCCGTTCGATGACGCTGGTCGGGGACCCGGCGCAGACGGCCGAGGCCGGTGGGGTCGGCTCGTGGTCCGAGATCCTCGCGCCGTATGTCGAGGACCGCTGGGAGCACACCCGGCTCGGCGTGAACTACCGCACCCCGTCCGAGATCATGGACGTGGCGGCGGATGTGGTCCGCGCGGAGAACCCCGGGTTCGAACCGCCGAGTTCGGTACGGTCCACGGGCGTACGGCCCTGGGTGCGGGCCACCGGCGATCTGCCCGCCGCCGTGGCCGAGGCAGTCGGGGAGCTGAACGCCGCCGAGGGCCGGCTCGCGGTGATCGCGCCGCGCGAACTGCACCGGTCGCTCGCCGCACGGCTCGACGGGGTCACGGCGGGCGCGGAACCGGACCTGACCCGGGCCGTCGTGCTGCTCGACCCGCGCCAGTCCAAGGGCCTGGAGTTCGACTCGGTACTGGTGGTCGAGCCCGCACGCTACGGCACGAGCGATCTCTATGTGGCCCTGACGCGGGCCACACAGCGGCTGGGCGTGCTGCACACCGGGGAGCTGCCGAAGGCGCTGGAGACGGCGCTGGACATCGCCGCCACCGCCTGAACGGCCTTCTCGTCCAGGGCCGGAGGCCGGGGAAGCCGGCCCCGGCCCTCGACGAGGGAAGACCTCAGGCCGGACGGAGCCAGATCGTCGACAGCGGGGGCAGGGTCAGACGGATGCTCGCCGCACGGCTGTGCCAGGGAGTGGGTTCCGGCTTCAGCGGGTCGGGGTTGTGGACGTCGCTGCCGCCGTACCTGGCCAGGTCGGTGTTGAGCACCTCGTACCAGGCCGGGACGTCGTCGGGGACGCCCAGGCGGTAGTCGTGGCGCACGACCGGGGAGAAGTGGGAGACGGCCAGCAGTGGTGTGCCCTCGGCGTCGTAGCGCAGGAACGCGAACACGTTGTCGTCGGCGGCGTCGCCCACCACCCACTGGAAGCCGGACGGCTCGGTGTCGCGCTGCCACAGCGCCGGCGTGTGGCGATAGCCCGAGTTGAGATCACGGACCAGGTCACGCACGCCCCGGTGGTCGGCCTCCGCCCCGTACGCCGGGTCCAGCAGCCACCAGTCAGGTCCATGGGCCTCGGACCACTCGGCTCCCTGGGCGAACTCCTGCCCCATGAACAGGAGCTGCTTGCCGGGGTGGGCCCACATGAAGCCCAGATAGGCACGGTGGTTGGCGCGCTGCTGCCACCAGTCGCCCGGCATCTTCGACACCAGCGACCGCTTGCCGTGCACGACCTCGTCATGGGAGATCGGCAGCACGTAGTTCTCGCTGTAGGCGTACACCATCGAGAACGTCATCTCGTGGTGGTGGTACTTGCGGTGGATCGGCTCGTGGCTCATGTACTGGAGCGAGTCGTGCATCCAGCCCATGTTCCATTTCAGGCCGAACCCCAGACCGCCGAAGCCGCTGGGCCCCCTGTGGTCGGTGGCGCGGGTGACGCCGTCCCAGGCGGTGGATTCCTCGGCGATGGTGACCACGCCGGGGCAGCGGCGGTAGACGGTGGCGTTCATCTCCTGCAGGAAGGCCACGGCGTCCAGGTTCTCGCGGCCGCCGTGCTCGTTGGGCCTCCACTGG
>NZ_JBEYXD010000111.1:0-21959 GCF_040644975.1 Streptomyces sp. NPDC046900
CTGCTACGACCCCGTGATCCACCAGGCCAACAACAAGATCAACACGCCCACCGACGAGCCTCTCGCGGCATAGAGGTCGACTCAGGGAACTCATGTGTCATCAGCTCCGGTGGTGCGCCCGTTCATCGCCGGCGTCGGTTCGGGGCCGTACGGGACCGCGACGGCGTCGGTACCTTCCCGGGACCACCGGCGGCCCATGGTGCGCAGGACGTACAAGGCGCCGGCGCCGACGCAGGCATAGATCGCGAGGACCGTCGCGAAGAGGGGCCACAGATTGCCTTGCGTGGCGACCGCGTCCCTCGTCAGCAAGAGCCCCACGACGGTCCAGGGCTGGCGCCCGACCTCGGTCACCACCCAGCCGCTCTCCAGGGACACCAGCGCGACCAGACCGGCGATGGCCGAACTGCGCAGGAACCAGCGGTTCATCGGCACCTCGCGCCGCCGCCACCACAGCCAGCCGAACCAAAGGGACAGCAGGAGCAGGAGTGAGGCGGTGCCGACCATGACGTCGAAGGCGAGATGTACGACGCTGACCACGGCGTCCGTGGGGCGTACGGCGGCCGGGATCGCGTCGAACCCCTTGATCGTGGTGGAGGGGCGGAAACCGGCGAGGATCGAGGCCACGTCGGGCAGCGGGATGCCGTAGCGCACCTTGCCGTCGATATAGACGCCGCCGACGGTCTCCGCAACGTGATCGCCGGTGGTCGGCACCATCTCGATGGCGGCGAACTTCGCTGGTTCCCTGTCGAACACCTGGCGGGCGATGGTGTCCCCGACGATGAACTGCAGCGGCATGGCGATCGCGGCGACCGTGAAGGGGACGAGGAACCCGAGCCGGTGATAGCGGTCCCGACGTCCCTTGAGCAGGCCCCAGGCGTACACCCCCGCCACCGTGAACCCCGCGACGATGTACGCCGCGAGGAGCATGTGCACCATTTCCCACCAGAACGCGCCGTTGAAGAAGACCCTGGACGGGATCACGTCCACCACACGCCCGTTCTTCACCACGACCCCCGCAGGCTGGTTCATCCAGCTGTTGGCCGCGATGACGGAGGCCGTCCCGCCGACGCCCGCCAGGGTGACCACCACACCGGTGAAGAAGTGCGGCCACGGTGGAAGCCTCTTCCAGCCGTAGATGTAGATGGCCATGAAGATGGCTTCGAGGAAGAAAAAGAGCCCTTCGATGGCAAAGGGAAACCCGAACGCCGACCCGTATCTGTTCATGAGTCCGGGCCAGAGCAGCCCCATCTCGAAAGTCAGCACCGTGCCGGTCACGGCCCCCACGGCGAACAGTACGGCGGCCACTTTGGACCACCGCTGCGCCAGGAGCAGCGCCTGCTGATCGTCGCGGCGGAGCGCCCAGTACTGACAGAACAGCATCATGAAAGTGAAGGCGACACCGAAGGGCACCAGAATGATGTGGAAGCCCAGGGTGAACGCCATCTGCTCGCGCGCGGGGAGGAGTTGTGGCGGGTCGGCGGCTCCCAGGAGGGCAGACAACACCATAATTCCTCTTTTCGGCTCGGACGGTGGCGGACGATTCGTTTGGCGTGGCGAAAACGGGCTGCCGGCGCCGGCACCCAGCGGCCGGGGCGCTCCCGCCAGGGGGCGAACACATCCGGATGCTGACGTGCCGTCCAGGCGCAGGCCTTCTATATGGCCCGGCCAGGCGTCGGCCGGACAGTCGAATCCCCGTTCGCCTCATTCATCCGCGGGATGGCGCGAGACCCGTTCACCGGGGGATTCCAGCGGACCATGAACCGGCTGACACTCCTGGGCTCGCCCCACCCGGACGCAGGACAACGGCGGGAGTGGGGAGTCGGCCGCGGGCCGCGGAACTCCACTTTTGCCGTCGTCTTTTCGACGGCCGCTCCTGTCTCCTGCGCACCGTTCATGGCCTTTACCTTTCGGCACCTTGTGCCAGCCTGAAGAGTGATCCTCCGGAGTGGCCGGGCCGAGTGATTGCCGGGGTGATTCCGAGCATGTCTTGCCTTCCGCGGCCGATGGTAAACAGCCACTCGGCGGCACACCCGCTCCGCCGGGCGGCGGTTTCGCCGGTTCCTCCTGCAGGGCCATACCGTCGGCGCCAGTCGGCGGAAACGCCGAGCAGGACAGCGCACCGATGCGGTGCCGCGACGGGGCACGTGTGTCCGGAACGGCCCCCGCTTCGCTGCGCCGGGGCCGTCGGCCGCCTACGCTCGCTCCGTGCTCCGAATCATCGACGCCCGCAGCGGCGAGCCCACCGAGATCCGTCCGGGCCTGGTCCGCGTCCAGGCGCACACGGCCGGCGCCGACACCTCCGCCCTGCGGGTGCTGCTGGTGGCCGACACGCTGGCCCGGGCCCTGGAACTGAGCGGAACACCCGTGGTCACGGTCGCCGCGCTGCCCGCCGGACTCCGCGCACGCGTCGAGGACTTCGCCATCCGGCCCGCGGAGCCCGACGCGCCCGGCGTCGGACGGGTCCTGCACGTCCTCGGCGCGCGGGGCACGGCTCCCGACGGAGTACACGTCGAGGTGGCTCCGGCGACCGGGTCCTACGAGGCCGGCGAGCCGTCGGCGGTTCGCCTCGCCCTGCTCGCCCGTGCGCGCCGGGAGCCCGTGCAGCTCGATGCGGCCGTCCTCGGCGAGGCGCGCGACACGCTCGCGCACTGGCGGAAGGCCGTCGCGGGCTGGTCGACCCGCCCCTCGAAACCCATCCCCCCGCAGGTACGGGACGCGTTGCGCGCAGCCTGGGAGGACGATCTCGACATGCCGGCCGTCCTCGATGTGCTGCGCCGGGTGGAGAGCGCCGACGACGTGCCGGACGGTGCGCGCTTCGAGACATACGCCTACGCCGACCGGTTGCTGGGTCTGGGCCTCGCCCGTGAGATCGGGGCCCAGGCGTGAACGGCCACTCCGATGACCGCCCGCTGCGCAGACTCGTCGTGCTGCGGCACGCCAAGTCCGATTGGCCCGCCGGGGTCGACGACCACGAGCGGCCACTCGCGCCGCGCGGCCGCCGGGACGCCCCGGCCGCCGGACGGGCGCTCGCCGAAGGGGACTGGCTGCCCGACCTCGCACTGTGCTCGACCGCCGTCCGGGCCCGGCAGACCTGGGAGTTCGCCTCGGCCCAGTGGGGCACTCCACCACCGGTGCGACTGGACCCGCAGCTGTACGCCGCCGATGTGCCCGACCTGCTTCAGGCCGTACGCGACGTACCCGCATCCGTAGAGACCCTGCTGGTGATCGGTCACAATCCGGGACTGGCGGAGCTGGTTCTGGCACTCGCCGGGGACGGCCTCGACGACACCCTGGACCGGGTCCGCGCCAAGTTCCCCACCTCCGCCATCGCCGTACTCGCCTGGCACGGCGTCAGCTGGGACGCCCTCGCCCCGGGCGCGGCACTCCTGACGGACGTGACCGTGCCGAGGGGCGGGAAGCAGGGCGGGTAGCAGGGGCTGACCGACATGGATCCGGGGCCTGCGCTCCGGGTCGGGCTCGGCGCGGCACAGCACCTCGCGCGTGACCGGGGCGACTTCGCCGTCCCCGAAGACAAGGAAGCGCAGCAGGTGGCTGAACGGATCGCCCTCGGTCCAGTGGTGCCGCGCTATCCGCCGCGCTACGGCATGGCCCCGGACCGGCGGGGTCCGCGTAGGTGTCCGTGGGATCGCCCTTGACCTGTGGCATCACTGCCACGCCCGTCTCGAAGCCGGACATGCCGAGCGCAAGTTTCGGGAAGACGAGCAGCGCCACTGCGGCCGTCGCGAGCGGCGAAGGGTGCTCGGCGGTCATCGCGTGCGCCCAGTCACCGATCCGCACCGGATGGCTCAGCACCTCCCAGGCGGAGACCGCGAGCACGACGACGTTGAGGGCGAGATAGGTGGCCACCAGTGCCACGGCGATGCCGATGGCCTCCTTGAACCCCTTCAGGAAGACACCGCCGAGCGCGGCGAGCAGAAGGAGGGTGATCCAGGTGTTCCCACCCTCCGTCCAGTGCGGTGCGAAGGGATTCTCGACGACGTGCGCTGCGGCGTCCGCGGCCGACAGGGTGATCGTGATCATGAAGTCGGTGGCCGCGCAGCCGAGGAGGACGAGGACGAGGAGCTTCCCCGCCCACCACGGCAGCAGCCGCTCCAGCATGGCGATGGACCCCTCGCCGTGCGGACTCTCATGCGCCACCCGGCGGTAGACGGGGAGGGCGCCGAAGAGGGTCAGCGCGATCAGGACCAGCGTCGCCAGCGGTGACAGGAGCCCGGCCGCCAGCGCGGCGATACCGGGCTGGTAGCCCAGGGTGGAGAAGTAGTCCACACCGGTCAGGCACATGACCCGCCACCAGTGGTGGCCCTTGTGCCCGTCGTCCGAGGCGGCGTGCGGACCCGGGTGCCGGGCCGTACGCTCGCTCAGACCGTCCAGGAGCCAGGCCCGCCAGTGGGCCTTGGCGGCGGAGGGCCGCGGATGGGCGGGTCCGGCGGCGTCCGGGCTCTCCACCTGGGTGCCGGGCATGCTTCGCTCTCCCTGGATCGTTCGGGGCGGCCCCACGGGCCGCGGCATGGACCCGGGCCCGCCAGTACCCGGGGCGTGCGGACAACGACGAGCGCGTATCCACTATGTGATCATCTGCCCCGGAAACGGCGGCGAACGCCCGAAGGGGAGCCGGGACCATAAGGCGGAGCGCGGCGTACCGGCCCGGTCCCTCGACCGGGCCCGGGCCCCCGTGCGGCAAGCGGGTGGGCGGCCGCATACGCTGGGCCGATGCAGGAGGAGTACCGCACAGTCGCCCGCGCGGGCGTGCACGAGACAGAGGTCAACCGCTCCCGCTTCCTGTGCGCCCTCGCACCGGCCGCCTCCGAGCAGGAGGCCCAGGACTTCATCGCGGGTGTCCGCAAGGAGCATGCCGACGCCACGCACAACTGCTACGCGTACGTCGTCGGAGCCGACGCCGCTGTGCAGAAGGCGAGTGACGACGGCGAACCGGGCGGCACCGCGGGCGTCCCCATGCTCCAGATGCTGCTGCGCCGCGACATGCGGTACGTGGTGGCCGTCGTGACCCGCTACTACGGCGGGGTGAAACTCGGCGCGGGCGGGCTCATCAGGGCGTACGGGGGAGCCGTGGGCGAGGCCCTCGACGCGCTCGGCACGGTCACCCGCCGCCGGTTCCGGCTCGCCACGGTGACGGTCGACCACCAGCGCGCGGGCAAGGTGGAGAACGACCTGCGGGCGACCGGCCGTGATGTGCGGGACGTGCGCTACGGGGAGGTGGTCACGATCGAGATCGGGCTGCCGGACTCGGACGTGGAGGCCTTCCGGGCCTGGCTCGCGGACGTCACCGCGGGTACGGCCGGATTCGAACTCGGCGGAGAGGCGTACGGGGACGGGTGACGGGCCCGGCGTCCGACGCACGGTCGGCCCTGATGCGGGCCGATACGGGAGTAACCGCCCGTGATGTCAGACCCGGCCGTTAGTCTCGGGGATCATGAGGCTGCTGCACACTTCCGACTGGCATCTGGGCCGGGCGTTCCACCGGGTGAACCTGCTCGACGCCCAGGCCGAGTTCATCGGGCATCTCGTCGCGACCGTGCGTGAGCGCGGCGTGGACGCGGTGGTCGTGTCGGGGGACGTGTACGACCGCGCGGTGCCGCCGCTGGCCGCCGTCGAACTGTTCGACGACGCCCTGCACCGCCTCGCGGAGCTCGGCGTGCCCACGGTGATGATCTCCGGCAACCACGACTCGGGCCGTCGTCTGGGCGTCGGCGCGGGGCTCATCGGCCGCGCGGGCATCCATCTGCGGACGGACCCGGCAGCCTGCGGCACACCGGTCGTACTCGCCGACGCCCACGGCGATGTGGCCTTCTACGGCCTTCCGTACCTCGAACCCGCGCTGGTGAAGGACGAGTTCGGGGTCGAGAAGGCGGCACACGAGGCGGTGCTCGCCGCCGCCATGGACCGGGTCCGCGCCGATCTCGCCAGGCGCGCACGCGGCACCCGTTCCGTCGTCCTTGCCCACGCCTTCGTCACCGGCGGCGAACCCAGCGACAGCGAGCGGGACATCACGGTCGGCGGGGTCGCCGCGGTACCCGCCGGCGTCTTCCACGGAGTGGACTACGCGGCCCTCGGCCATCTCCACGGCAGTCAGACCATCACCGAGCGGGTCCGCTATTCCGGTTCCCCGCTGGCGTATTCCTTCTCCGAGGCCGGCCACCACAAGAGCATGTGGCTCGTCGACCTGGGCGCGGACGGCTCGGTCACGGCGGAGCGCGTGGCCTGCCCGGTACCGCGCCGCCTGGCACGGATCCGGGGACGCCTGGAGGACCTGCTCGCGGACCCCGGACTGGCGGGCCACGAGCAGGCATGGGTGGAGGCCACCCTCACCGATCCGGTGCGGCCCACCGAGCCCATGGCCCGGCTGACCGAGCGCTTCCCGCACACGCTCAGCCTCGTCTTCGAACCCGAGCGCGTGTCCGAGGCGTCCGGCGTCTCGTATGCCCGGCGGCTGGCCGACCGCTCCGACCAGGAGGTCGCGGAGGACTTCGTGCTGCATGTGCGCGGGGCGGGGCCCGACGAGCACGAACGGTCCGTCCTGCGGGACGCGTTCGACGCGGTGCGCGCCGACGAGGCGGTCCTGGAGGCCGCCCGGTGACCATGCGTTCACGGGACACGGAGGGAGCCCTGTGAGGCTGCACCGGCTCGACATCACCGCCTTCGGCCCCTTCGGAGGCACCCAACAGGTCGACTTCGACGAACTGTCCGCCGCCGGGCTGTTCCTGCTGCACGGACCGACGGGCGCCGGCAAGACCTCCGTCCTGGACGCCGTGTGCTACGCCCTGTACGGGGCCGTACCCGGCGCCCGGCAGAGCAGCCAGGGCCTGAACCTGCGCAGCGACCACGCCGCCGCGCAGACGCGCACCGAGGTCCGGCTCGAACTCACCGTCGCCGGACGCCGCTTGGAGATCACCCGGCAGCCGCCGTGGGAGCGCCCCAAGAAGCGCGGCACCGGCACGACGACCGACAAGGCCCAGACCTGGCTGCGCGAGTACGACTCCGCGGCCGGCGCCTGGAAGAGCCTCAGCCGCTCCCACCAGGAGATCGGCGAGGAGATCACCCAGCTGCTGGGGATGAGCCGCGAGCAGTTCTGCCAGGTCGTCCTGCTGCCCCAGGGCGACTTCGCCCGGTTCCTGCGCGCCGACGCCGAGGCCAGGGCGAAATTGCTCGGCCGGCTGTTCGACACCCACCGCTTCGCCGAGGTCGAAAAACGCCTGGCCGAGCGGCGCCGGGCGGCGGAGGCCGAAGTACGGGACGGGGACACCGCGCTGCTCGCCGACGCGCACCGGATGCAGCAGGCGGCCGGTGACGCACTCCCCCTGCCGGACCTCGCCCCCGGCGACCCCGGGCTCGCCGACGCCCTGCTGAGCTGGGCCGCCGTCGCCCGGAGCACGGCGCGTGAACGGCTCACCGTCGCACACTGCGCGCGTACGGCCGCTGAATCCGCGCGCGCCACGGCTGAGCGCCTCCTCGACGATGTCCGCGAACGGGCGCGACTCCAGCGCAGGTTCGCCGAGGCCCGGGAGCGTGCGGCGCTGCTCGAGGAGCGGGCCGAGGCCCACCGCGCGGCGCAGACCCGCATGGAGCGCAGCCGCAAGGCGGAGGCAGTGGCTCCCGCGCTGGACCTGTGCGAGCGCGCGGAGAGCGAGCACCGGGGCGCTGCCGCAGCGGAGGCGCGCCTGCGTGCCCAGCTCCCGGCGACGTTCGCGGAGTCCGGCGTGGCCGGACTCGCCGCCGCCGCGCGCCGGGCCGCCGAGGAGCTCGGCGGTCTGGAGTCGGCCCGCCGTGCCGAAGAGCGGGTGGCCGGGCTCGCCGCGGAGCGGACGGAACTGGACCGTGAGGAGCACGCCGATGAGGCCGTGCTTCAGGAGGCCGAGGACTGGCTGGGCGGCTGGGAGGAGATCCGGACGGACCTGCAGAGCCGGATCGACGCCGCACAGCAGGATGCCACCCGGGCCGAGCAGCTCGCAGTGCAGCGCGAGCCCGCGCAGAGGCGGCTGAACGCCGCCCGGATGCGCGACGAGCTGGCCCGGGACACCGAAGCGGCACAGGCCCGCGCCCTGTCCTCCCGCGAACGCGCGCTGAAGGCGCACGAGCACTGGCTCGACCTCAAGGAACGGCGCCTGAAGGGCATAGCGGCGGAGCTCGCCGCCGGCCTCGTGGACGGCGAGCCCTGCGCCGTCTGCGGCGCCGTGGAACACCCCGCGCCCGCGCGGAAGGTCGCCGGGCACGTCGGCCGGGAGGCGGAGGAGCGGGCCCTTGCCGCCCACCGGCAGGCCGACGAGGAGCGCGCCGAGGACGAACGGCGGCTCGGCGTCGTACGGGAGGCACTGGCCGCCGCGACCGCCGAGGCGGGCGACGCTCCGACAGCCCGGCTGGCCGAGGAGGCCGACGACCTCGAGCGGCTCCTGCGCGCCGCGCGGGCCGGCGCGGCGCAGCTGCACGCCGCACAGGAGGAGCTGAGGCGGGCGGAGCAGGAGCGGGAACGGCGCATCGCGGACCGGCAGCAGGCGGCCCTGCGCGGGGCGGCCCGGCTCTCCCGCCGCGACGCACTGGATCGTGAACGGGCAGCGCTGGAAGATGAGTTGACCCGGGCCCGGGGTGACGCGGGAAGCGTCGTGGCGCGTTCGGCGCAGCTGGAACGCACCGCCGCACTGCTCACCGAGGCCGCCGACGCCGCGCGCGCCGCCGAGGACAGCGCCCACCGGCTCAAGGACGCCGAGGGACGGCTCGCCGACGCCGCTTTCCGCGCCGGGTTCGAGACCCCGCAGGCCGCGGCCGACGCCCTCCTCGACGACGCGGCCCACCGCGAACTGCAACGGCGGCTCGACGTCTGGCAGCAGGAGGAGGCGGCCGTGCGGGCGGTACTCGCCGAGCTCGAGACGGTGGCCGCCGCCCAGCAGCCGCCCGCCGACCTGCACGGTGCCGAGCGTGCCGCCGAGGCCGCGGCCCGCCGGCTCCAGGACGCCGCCTCCGCCCAGGACGCGGCGGCCCGCCGCTGCGCGGAACTCGACCGGTTGTCGGTACGGGCCACCGCGTCCGTCCGGCGTCTCGCGCCTCTGCGCCGGCAGTACGACCGGGTGGCCCGGCTGGCGTCCCTGGCGGGCGGCACCTCCGCCGACAACGAGCGCAAGATGCGCCTGGAGTCGTATGTGCTCGCCGCCCGCCTCGAACAGGTGGCCGCCGCAGCGACCGTACGACTGCGGCGCATGTCCTCGGGCCGCTACACCCTGGTCCACTCCGACGATCGCTCCGGTCGCGGCCGGAGCGGCCTCGGACTGCATGTCGTCGACGCGTGGACCGGGCGCGAGCGCGACACGGCGACCCTCTCCGGCGGAGAGACGTTCTTCGCCTCTCTGGCGCTTGCCCTCGGCCTCGCCGACGTCGTCACCGACGAGGCCGGCGGGATCCGCCTCGACACGCTCTTCATCGACGAGGGGTTCGGCAGTCTCGACGACCAGACCCTGGACGAGGTCCTCGACGTCCTGGACTCGCTGCGTGAACGGGACCGCAGCGTGGGCATCGTCAGCCATGTCGCGGACCTGAGACGGCGCATCCACGCCCGCCTGGAGGTCGTGAAGGGCAGGACGGGATCGGTGCTGCGGCAGCGGGGAGCCGGCTGACGCGGCTCAGCGGCCGAGGGGGCGGCGGGGGAGGGGCGAGGAGTACACCACGCTCGTCGTCACCGAGCCGAGCGCACCGATCCTGCCCGACACCTCCTCCAGATGCCGCATCGAACGTGCCGTCACCTTGATGACGAAGCAGTCGTCGCCGGTGACGTGGTGCGCCTCCAGGATCTCGGGGGTCGCGGCCACCAGGTCGTGGAACGGCTTGTAGTTGCCGTTCGGGTATCTCAGCCGGACGAACGCCAGGATGGGCAGACCCAGGCGCTCCGGGTCGACGACCGCCGCGTACCCCTGGATGACACCTGCCTCCTCCAGCCGCCTGACCCGTTCGGTGACCGCGCTCGGGGACATGGAGACGGCACGCGCCAGCTCGGCATAGCTGGCGCGGCCTTCGCGCTGGAGGACGTCGAGGATGCGCCAGTCGGTGGCGTCCGGGGAATACGCGGTCATTCCCGAGTGATAGCAGGGGAATCCCCGGCGGCTCAAGAGGGCTGCCGTCGATCGCACCTTCAGGGAGGCGATCGGCGACCGTAGATTTCGGGACGTCGAGAACATCCAGGGAAAGGCCCGACGATGACCATGGACACGACGTCCGTCAACCCCGTCCTGCGTGTGCCCCCGGCCGCCCCGGCCACGGCCGCCGCCCACTTCCGGGCGCGCCTCGCCTTCCACACCGATGTGTCCGACGTCGCCGCCGCACTGTCCGCCGGCGCCGACCCGGGCTTCGTCCTCCTCGACTCACGCTCCACCGCGGCCTGGGACCAGGGCCACATCCCCGGCGCCGTCCATCTGCCGACCGCGCTCGTCCCGGAGCAGGCCGAGCAGCTCCTCGACAAGTCCGTGCCGGTCGTCACGTACTGCTGGGGCCCCGGCTGCAACGGAGCGACCCGTGCGGCACTCGCCCTGGCCGAACTCGGTTTCCAGGTCAAGGAGATGCTCGGCGGTTTCGAGTACTGGGTGCGGGAGGGCTTCGGGTTCCAGACCGGTGAAGGCCCGGAACGCCGCGCCGCCGACCCGCTGACGGCACCCGCGGAAGCGGCGAACTGCGGCTGCTGATCGGCCGGAAGCTGTCCCTCCGGTACGCCTCGTGCGTGTAGCTTCTGGGCATGGCCAGATACGCGGATCAAGGAACGGTCGAGTGGGTGGAGTCGGGCGGGGGACCGCTCATCCTGGTACCGGAGGCGGTGCTGCCGTTCTGGGCGGGCGCCGACGGCGACGAGACGTCCTCCGACTACGACCGGGCATGTGAGGTCGAGGGCTACATCGGTCTGCTGCCGGTCGGTGACACCCGTGCCCTGGTCCTCGGCGACGAGCCCGCCTCCACCGCCTTCCTGCCGGAGCATGGCACGTTCGTGCGGTGGTGCGCCGCGGACTCCGAGTCCGCGCTGCTCGACCGGGTGCCCGAGGCGCTGCGGACGGCCGAGTGGCAGCCCGAGGTGCAGTGGGACGTGCCGGGTGACGTCCGGCTGTTCGACGCGGCCTGGCCCGGGGGCGAGTCCGAGCACACCGAGCACCTTCGTGTGACGCTCGCCCCGGGGCGGTACGCGGTGCGGGCGGCGTACGTGGAACCGGGTCCGGAGGTGTGGATGGGGCTCGTGCAGGTGCGCAGGACGGGCGACTGACGGAGGCCGGGTACGCCGCAAATCGAGTGCGTACCCCCTCTTCCCATGCGCATCATGCGGTCATGCCGCCTGCCGCGTACTCCATTCCCGAAGGCCTCCGCCGCGACCCCCTGCCCCTGCGCGGCCGGACCGCCCTCGTCACCGGGGCCAGCCGCCGCGCGGGCATCGGCCTCGCGGTCGCCCGCCGGCTCGCCGCGTACGGGGCCGGCGTCTATCTGCACCACCACGTGCCGCACGACGCGGAGATGCCCTGGGGCGCCGACCGTCCCGAGGACGTCGTCGCCCAGGTGCGTGCCGCGCTCGGCGACCCCGAGGCGCCCGTGGCCCACGGACCGGCCGATCTGTCCGACCCGGCCGCCCCCGCCGAACTGATCGCGAGGGCCGCCGAAGCGCTCGGCGGACGGATCGACATCCTCGTCGCCAACCACGCCCTCAGCGGCAGCGACGGCACGCTCGACACCCTCGACGCCGCCATGCTGGACGCCCATTGGGCCGTGGACACCCGCTCGGTACTGCTCCTGATCCAGGCGTACGCCCGGCTGCGCGCCGGACTGCCCGGCGGCGGTGCCGGTGGGCGGGGGGTGATGATGACCTCGGGGCAGGACATCGCGGGCGGCATGCCGGGCGAGATCGCGTACGCCCTGCAGAAGGGCGCCCTAGCCTCGATCACGCCTTCTCTGTCGAGCGCACTGGCGGAGCACGCCATCACCGTCAACACGGTCAACCCCGGTCCCGTGGACACGAACTACCTGACCGGTGCGGCGTACCAGGCCGTCGCCGAGCGCTTCCCGGCCGGGCGCTGGGGGATGCCGGACGACCCCGCACGCCTCATCGCCTGGCTCGCCACGGACGAGGCGGCCTGGATCACCGGACAGGTCATCGACTCGGAGGGCGGCTTCCGGCGCTGACGGCGGGGCCCGGAGCGACGATCCGGGCCCCGCCGTCTTCCGTTGTCACAGCCCGGACAGTTCCTCCACCAGGTCGTCCAGACCCAGCGAGCCCTGCGAGAGCGCGGCCATGTGCCAGGCCTTCGCGTCGAACCCGTCGCCGTGGCGTCGCCGTGCGTTCTCGCGGCCCAGAAGCCAGGCGCGTTCGCCCAGCTTGTAGCCGATCGCCTGGCCCGGCATCGAGAGGTAGCGGATCAGCTCGCTCTCCACGAAGTCCGCCGGACGGCTGCTGTGCGAGCCGAAGAACTCCTGGGCCAGCTCCGGCGTCCAGCGCTCTCCCGGGTGGAACGGCGACTCGGCCGGGATCTCCAGCTCGAGATGCATGCCGATGTCGATGATGACGCGGACCGCGCGCATCATCTGGGCGTCCAGATAGCCGAGCCGGCGCTCCGGGTCGGTGAGGAAGCCCAGCTCGTCCATGAGGCGCTCCGCGTACAGGGCCCACCCCTCCGCGTTGGCACTGACGATGCCCACCGTCGCCTGGTAGCGGGAGAGGTTCTCGGCCACGTGCACCCACTGGGCCAGCTGAAGATGGTGGCCGGGGACACCTTCGTGGTACCAGGTCGAGACCAGGTCGTACACCGGGAAGCCGGTCTGGCCCATGGTGGGCAGCCAGGTCCTGCCGGGACGCGAGAAGTCCTGGGAGGGAGCCGTGTAGTACGGGGCCGCGGCGCCGCCGGGCGGGGCGATGCGGGCCTCCACCCTGCGCACCCGCTCGGCCAGTTCGAAGTGGGTGCCGTCCAGCGCCTCGATCGCCTCGTCCATCAGGCCCTGGAGCCACTCGCGGACCTCGTCGACGCCCTCGATGCGGGTGCCGTTCTCGTCGAGGTGCGCCAGCGCGACCCACGGGGTCTCGGCGCCGGGCAGAACCTTTTCCGCCTCCTTCTTCATCTCGCCGAGGAGGCGGTGGTACTCGGACCAGCCGTACGCGTACGCCTCGTCGAGGTCCAGGTCCGTACCGTTGAAGTAGCGAGCCCAGCGGGCGTAGCGCTCGCGGCCGACCGTGTCCGGCGCGCCCTCGATCGCCGGCGCGTACACGTCCCGCATCCAGTCTCGCAGTTCCACGACGGCCGCGGTCGCCGTACGCGCCGCCTCGTCCAGCTCCGCGCGCAGCGCCTCCGGGCCCTGGGACGCGAAGTCCTCGAACCAGCCCCGGCCCTTGCCGTCCGTGTCCGACCACTCGGTGAGCTGTTCGATGAACGTCGCGGCCGGGCCCGGGCCCCCGTACAGCTTGCGCTCCAGGCCGAGGGCGAGGCACTCGCGGTAGCCGCGCAGCGCGGCGGGGACGGCGCGCAGTCGCTCGGCGATCGCCGCCCAGTCCTCGTCCGTCGCGGTGGGAGTGATCGTGAAGACGTCACGCACGGAGTGCACCGGGCTGTGCAGGTTGCTCACCGTCCTGAGGGCCTCGTCGGCCTCGTGGACGGCGAGTTGGGCGATGAGCCGCTCGCGCAGCAGGCGCGCGCAGCGGCGCTCGATGTCGCTGTCGGCGCCGGGGCGGCGCTCGGCCTCGTCGAGTCGCGCGAGGGTCTCCCGCGCCAGCTCGGCGAGTGCCTCCTGGCCCGCGGGCGAGGTGTCGGGCAATCTGCTCGAACTCTCCTTCACCCCGAGATAGGTGCCGGTGACGGGGTCGAGGGCGACGAGGGCGTCGACGTAGGCGTCGGCGACCTCCCGGGGCAGGGGGCTGCTGGTGGTGTCTGACATGCGGACAATCCTGATACGGCGACGTGGTCCGCGTCACGGGGTTTCCGCGCTCGGCTTACGTCGTGCCGGAAGGTTTCGGCACGGCATGGCCGGGAGGCAGCAGGGGGCCGCAGTCCCACTGCTGGAAGATCAGCCGGGTCTCGACCCGCGCCACCTCCCGCCGCGCCGTGAACTCGTCGAGAACCAGCCGCTGCAGGTCGGACATGTCCGCGACCGCGACATGCACGAGGTAGTCGTCGGGCCCGGTGAGGTGGAAGACCGTGCGGGACTCGGGCAGCACCCGGATCCGCTCCACGAAGGGACCCACCAGCTCCCGCCGGTGGGGTCTGACCTGCACCGACAGCAGAGCTTCCAGGCCGCGCCCCAGCTTCGCCGGGTCGAGCCGCAGTTGGTGGCCGAGGATCACCCCCGAGCGGCGCAGCCTCGTCACCCGGTCCAGACAGGTCGACGGCGCGACCCCCACCTGGGCCGCGAGGTCGCGGTAGGTCGTCCGGGCGTCGTTCTGCAACAACCTCAGAAGGTGGAGATCCACCGGGTCCAGTACGACGGAATCGGCCATTCGCCGAACGTAACACGGGCTTCTCGGCCGCGACCACGGGCTTTGTTCAGTCTGCCGTCCATGGATTCCCGGACTCATGACGCTCAGGACGGATGTCCCACCGGCGACTCGCCCGCTCGCCGGGCACTCGCCACCGAGGCCGTGCACGCCGGACGTGAGGACCTCGCCGAGCTGGGGTTGCACGCGCCGCCCCTCGACCTCTCCACGACCTATCCCTCCCGCGACAGCCGCGGCGAGGCCGCCCGTATCGACGCCTTCGCCGCCGACGGCGCGGAGCTCGCGGGCCCGCCCGTCTACGGGCGGCTCGGCAACCCCACCGTGACCCGGTTCGAGTCCGCGCTCGCCCGGCTCGAGAACACCGAGAGCGCGGTCGCGTTCGCGAGCGGCATGGCGGCGCTCAGCGCCGTCCTGCTCGCCCGGAACGCGCTGGGTCTGCGCCATGTCGTCGCGGTGCGCCCGCTCTACGGCTGCAGCGACCATCTGCTGACCGCCGGGCTGCTCGGCTCGGAGGTGACCTGGACGGATCCGGCCGGCATCGAGGACGCCCTGCGCCCCGACACCGGTCTGGTCATGGTCGAGTCCCCGGCCAACCCGACGCTCGCGGAAGTCGACCTGCGCGCGGTCGCCCACGCCTGCGGGTCCGTACCGCTCCTGGTGGACAACACCTTCGCGACACCCGTGCTCCAGCGCCCCGCCGAGCAGGGAGCGCGCCTGGTCCTGCACAGTGCCACGAAGTACCTGGGCGGGCACGGCGATGTGATGGGCGGGGTGGTGGCCTGCGACGAGGAACTGGCGCGTCGGCTGCGCCAGGTGCGCTTCGCGACGGGCGCCGTGCTCCACCCGCTCGCCGGCTATCTGCTGCTGCGCGGTCTGTCCACACTGCCGGTGCGGGTGCAGGCCGCGTCGTCCACCGCCGCCGAACTGGCCCGCCGGCTCGCCGCGGACCCGCGGGTGGCCCGCGTCCACTACCCGCGGATCGGCGGCGCGATGATCGCTTTCGAAGTGCACGGCGATCCCCACGCGGTGATCGCCGGGGTCCGTCTGATCACTCCCGCCGTCAGCCTCGGCAGTGTCGACACCCTGATCCAGCACCCGGCGTCCATCAGCCACCGCATCGTCGAGGAGACGGACCGCTGGGACGCCGGGGTGAGCGACCGGCTGCTGCGGCTGTCGGTGGGCCTGGAGGACGCCGAGGACCTGTGGACCGATCTCGACATGGCTCTGGGAGCGGAGCGCGCCCTGGACCGTTGGCGGCAGGAGGAGGTCGCGGCGCGGTAGGCCGGGGAGCCGGCCGGCTGGGGGTCACCGGTTGTTCTGCTGCGGTGGGGCGATCGGTGGTCGGGCCGCGGTGCGGTGGGCGGTCGAGTGACTGGGGTGGTGCGGGCCGGTGGTCCGGCCTCCGTTGGGTGAACGCTCCCTCGGCAGCGGTGGTCCGGCCGAGGTGGGACGGTCGGCCGCGGAGGTGCGGAGCCGGTCGTCCGGGTCCCGTTACGCCGGACGGCCCGGCGGAGTGCGCCGGGCCGTCACCGTCGTGTGTTCCACGGGCGGGCCGTCAGTCCCGTACGTCCCGCATGCCGTGGGGCTCATGTGTGAGGCCGTACGGCAGACGCGAGACCACCGGAGTCGCGTCCAGCCGGGCGGTGATGACGAGGGTGCCCTCCTCGATCTGGTAGTCGAGGGGCAGGCCGAGGCCGCGCATCGCGGCGACCATGCCCGTGTTGGACGCCTGGGTGACCGCGTAGACGTTCTCGCAGCCCGCCTCGACCGCCATCGCCACCAGACGCCCGAGGAGCTCGGTGCCGATACCGCGCCGCTGCCACTCGTCCTCGACGAGCAGCGCGACCTCCGTCTCGTCCCCGTCCCACAGAAGGTGTCCGAGCCCGACGACGCGGCCCGAGGCCGTCTGCACCGCGAGGGTGCGGCCGAACCGCGGGCTGAGCAGATGCCTGAGGTAGCGGTCCGCGTCGCCGACCGGCCCGTGGTAGCGCATGCCGAGGGTGCGCGCCGAGCAGCGGGCGTGCATCTCCTTCGCCGCCTGCAGGTCGGAGGTGTCGGCCCGCCGCACGGTGATGGCGTCGCCCTCGGGCAGCGTCAGCACGTCCCGGCTGCGCGGGATGCGCGGGCCGAGCCGTGCGTCGAGCTCGACCAGGGCCCGTGCCCGGGCGAACTCCGTCGGGGTGAAGGGCAGATACGGCCGCTCCACAGTGATCACTCCGCCTTCCGGTGCCCGTAGCCGCATCACCGTGTCCTCGAGGGCGCCCTCGACCGGAGCGTCGTGCTCCGCCCGTCCCGAGCCGGGGGAGACGGCGGGCAGCGAGCGGATGGTGCAGCGGCCGAGCAACTGCCTCAGTGCCAGCGGGAGCTCGGCCGCGTCCAGCGCGGTGCGCGTGGCCAGGCCCAGGATCCGGGTGGGGGCGTCCACCAGGTCGTGCGCGTCGGCCCGCTCGATCCAGCTCTCGGTGCCCCCGGCCGAGGAGACGGCGCGGGTGATCTCGGTCGCCTCCCGCTCCGCGGGGGCCCGCAGCAAGAACTCGTCGACCGTGCCCTGCGCCAGCGGGTGCGTCTGCAGACTGAGGATGTCGATCCGCAGCCCGGCCAGCGCCGTGCACAGCGAGGCCAGCGCGCCCGGCTCGTCCCGCACCGTGGTGCGCATCCGCCACAGCGTGGTCGTGCCGCCGTCGGTGCCGGTCCCGGACGGCCCGGTTCGCTGCCCTTCGGGGAGCGTCCGGGCACCGGTATCACGTGTGGGCGGGGCATGCCCGTGGCGGCGTGCCCACCATGTGTGGAACCCGGCCGTGACGGCCAGTCCCGCCGCCGACAGCGCCAGCAGGGCGGGGCCGTCGGGTCCGTGCCCGACGAGGTTGGCGGTCACGTCCGCCACGGCGACCGCCGTGAACAGGGCCGCCAGTTCGATGACGTCCCGTCGCCAGTGGTGCACCGGCCGGCCGTGCTTCGCTCGTGTCACATCAGACATATCCGGAGTCATGCAACCACTGTGAAGGAAGGGTGTTGCGTGATCACGAACGCTTTGTGTCTGATGAGTAAAGTATGCTTCTGTCCTTTTTGTTGTTCTTTTGACAAACGAATCCGCCCGGGATGCCTCTCGCGCAACGTGCCGGGGCAGGCCCACGCCGCGCACCGGGGGATGACTCCGGTGCGCGGCGTGGTGACCGAGGGTACGCGAGCCGGAGGCCGGTCGCGGAACCGGGAACCGCCGCGGCCGGGGCCGGCCCGGCGGTTCCGAACCACCTGTGGACAAGGGGGAGTTACTGCCCCACGCGCCCCGGCTGGAGCACCTGCGTGAACAGCACGGTCCCGTCCTGCTCGCGCAGCCGGACGATCAGTTCCCCGCTGTGCCCGTCGATGTCGACCTCACCGAAGAACTGGTAGCCGCCGGCGGGGGAGACGTTCGAGGCGGTCGGCGCCTTCACGAACACGCGCTCGGGGCCGAACGTGTTGTCGAGCGCGCTCGCCGGGAAGGCGCCGGCGTTGAGCGGACCCGAGACGAACTCCCAGAACGGCTCGAAGTCGGTGAACGCGGCACGGGAGGGCTGGTAGTGCTGCGCCGACGTGTGGTGCACGTCCGCCGTCAGCCACAGGGTGCCCGTGATCTTCCGGTGCTTGATGAACCGCAGCAGCTCCGCGATCTGCAGCTCCCGGCCGAGCGGCGCACCCGGGTCGCCCTGGGCGACCGCCTCGATGTTGGGCTGGTTCTCCGTCGGGTCCGGTACGACCAGGCCGAGGGGCATGTCCGCGGCGATCACCTTCCACACCGCGCGCGAGCGGGCCAGCTCCCGCTTGAGCCACTCCAGCTGCTCCGCCCCGAGGATGCCCTGCGGGTCGACGGTCTGGTTGTCGGGCGAGTTGGCGTTGCGGTAGGTGCGCATGTCGAGGACGAAGACGTCCAGCAGGGGACCGTGCCGCATGACCCGGTACACCCGGCCCTGCCGGTCGCCCGGCTGCAGGGTGGAGACGGGGAAGTACTCGCTGAACGCGCGCCGGGCCCTGGTCGCGAGGACGTCGATGCTCTTCTCGGCGTAGCGGGGGTCCAGGGAGGTGATCACCTCGCCCGGATACCAGTTGTTGCGGACCTCGTGGTCGTCCCACTGGATGACCGACGGCACCTGGGCGTTGAACCGCCTGAGGTTGTCGTCCAGCAGGTTGTAGCGGAAGTTGCCGCGGTACTCGGCCAGGGTCTCGGCGACCTTCGACTTCTCCTCGGTGGTGATGTTCCGCCAGGTGCTGCCGTCGGGCAGCGCCTGGGTGGCGGTGATCGGACCGTCGGCGTAGATGTTGTCGCCGCTGCAGAGGAAGAAGTCGGGGTCGAGCTTCGCCATGGCGTTGTAGATCGTGTAGCCGCCGAAGTCCGGGTTGATGCCCCAGCCCTGGCCCGCCAGGTCGCCCGACCACAGGAAGCGCACCCCGTGACGGCGTCCGAGCGGCGTCGTGCGGAAGGTGCCGGTCACAGGCTCTCCGGTACGACGCGGGTCGTCCGGGTCGGCCAGGACCACGCGGTAGTGGATCTGCTCGCCCGCAGGCAGCCCGTGCAGCCGCGTGGTGCCCGTGAAGTCCGTGTCCGAGCCGAGCAGCGGGCCGTGCCATCTGTGCGGGTTGCGGAAGGACTCGGTCGCGGAGGTCTCGACGATCATCCGGGCCGGGCGGTCGGAGCGCACCCAGACGAGACCGGAGTGGGCGGTCACGTCACCTGCCTGGACGCCCCAGCCCGCCTTCGGACGCCCGGACAGGGCGAAGGCCGGTGCCGAGCCCAGCGCGGTGGGAAGGGAGAGGGCCGCCGATGCGGCCAGGGAGCCGCGCAGGACGCTGCGGCGGCCGGAGAAGGGACGGTGTGACATGAAGGTGCCTCCAATGGACGGTTCCGGCCAATAGGCACTGCCACAACTACTGGTGCGCCGCAGCGCAACGGAAACCAGAAGTGAACAACTGACCGCCGTGGAACCGCAGTTCGCGGAGCCGAGGCGAATACCGGCGACGGGAGTGCGCCGGGCCGCGGCGGAACGAAGAGCACCACTTCTCTTCTCCGGCCCGGACCCGTCGTCGGCGCCAGCGGGTCCCGTTCGCCGGCACCGGGGCGTACGGGGCGGCGCGGGCCGCCGGAAACGCGCTGGTGGGCGCCGGAGCCGGCAGTGGGCCAGAACGCGTTGACCGTCAGGCGCTCGACGGGCGCGCGCCCGGGACCCTCAGCGGCTCCCGTCCAGGATGACCCGCGCGACCAGCGCCGGGTCGTCGTTCATCGGTACGTGCCCGCAACCCGGCAGCCGCACCAGCCGGGCCTTGGGAATGATCTGCTTGGCCCGGATGCCCTGTCGGCGCACCAGAAGCCGGTCCTTGGTGCCCCACGCCACGGTGACCGGGAGCCCGGGCACGTCGTCCGTGAACTGGACGGAAATTCCGGCGCGGAGCGTGTCGGCGAACCCCTCGGCACGGGCCAGCGCGAGCGTCTCGGCGACGACGGCCTCGGGCGAACGGCGGGCGGGACGTGCGTAGATGGTGCTCGTCAGCACCGTGCGCCCGGCCGCCGAACGCGACAGCCGCTCCACGAGCGGCGGCGGCATGCTCCGTGCGGCCTGCCGCATCGCCGCGAGCACCGCGAACGCGTACCGCCGCTCGGCCTCGGTCCAGAAACCGGCGGGCGAGAGCGCGGTGACGGACCGTACGCGTTTCTCGCGGCCCAACTCCAGGGCCAGCAGCCCGCCGAGGGAGTTGCCCGCCACGTGCGGACGGTCGATCTCCAGCGCCTCGCACAGCGAACCGAGCGCCGGCACCACCGAGGACAGGCCGTACGCGAGGCCGTCGGGCAGGGCGGGGGACGCGCCGAAGCCGGGAAGGTCGACCGCGATCACGTCGCGCTCGGTCGCCAGGATGTCCACCACCGGGTCCCAGGCCTGACGGTGGTGGCCGATGCCGTGGAGCAGCAGAAGCGGTTCACCGGTGCCCACGCGCGCGTAGGAGACGGTCACGGTCCGCGGGCCGTGCGAAGAGGGGACGGTGAAGGAGACCGTGGCGGTCATGGTGCTGCTCCTCGTCTGGGACAGGCTGACGGACACTGTCGTAGACAGCTTGTCAGCAACGGCTACCCGCCGGTAGCCCCCGAAGCGGTGAAACCGCGGCCCCGGTGCCTCAACCCGCGCAGCAGACTGCCGGATTGAATCCGCCGAGCGTGTCGGCACGCCGTGCTCCGGCCGAGGGGTTCCTCGCCGGGCCGGCCCGAGCACTCTGCCGGCCCTCCGGCCACCGGGCTGGGCGGCCGTCCGAACCGCCGTTGATGAACATCCAGAGACATCGATGGACATCCGTGGACGAAGGCTTCGCCTGCGTCTCATCCGTGTCACCCACCACGAACGCCGTGTGAACGCTGTGCGGCGCGGCGCCTGTGCACTGCGTAAGGGATCGAGGATTGGTCTTGACCAAGGGTGGGGGCCGCCCTATGGTCGCAGAGAAGTGCAACAACCTTTAATAAACAAGGGCGCTAAAACGCCGCCGTGCCACGGCGATTGCGGAGGACAGGGTGGGGACCACGCAGCTGGAAACGGTGCCGGAGCCTAAGTACTGGCACCTCAAGAACGTACTCACCGAAGCACTCGACTCCGAGTTCTCCGTGGGCGAGATCCTGCCCAACGAACGGGACCTCGCGGCCCGCTTCGGCGTCGCCCGTGCCACGCTCCGCCAGGCCCTCGAGCAGCTGGAACTGGAAGGCCGGCTGCAGCGGCGCCGCGGCGTCGGCACCACCGTCGCCCCGCCCCGCATGGGCGTGGCCGTCGACTCCGAGCAGCACATGTGGCCGGGTGCGGACGGCGATGCCTGGCAGGCCGCGGACTGCACCGCCGCGGTCCCGCCGGCCTCGGTGGCCGATCTCCTGGAGACCGGCCGTTCCGAGCGGGTGCGCACAGTGCGCCGCTCCCGCGTCACCCACGGCCAGCCCGTAGCCGCCGAGCTGCTCTACATCCCGGACTCCTCGGTGCCCGACCTGTCCGCGATCGACGCGCCCTCGGGCGCGGCGCGCGCACGAGCCGTGCTGCGCGAGCTGCAGCACCTGGAGCTGGAGGGTCAGGACCAGGCCGTGGAGCTCGGCTCGGTCAGCGCCGAGGACGCAAGGGAGCTCGACCGGCTGCCCGGCGCGCCCGTGCTCGTCGTCACCACCCGCTACTACGCCGAGGGCCGGACCGCGGCGGTGTCCGTGGCCACCTACCGCGCCGACACATGCCGTCTGACCTTCGGCGCCACCGGCGGCGTCGAGATCCACCACGACCCGGAGCGCCGCGCCTCCTGACCGCGCCTCCTGACCGTGGCGCCGGGCACCGCGGCCCAGCCGCGGTCCGCCTCTCGCCGCCGAGAGCCGTATCCGTCGCGAGGCCACCCGGTTCGCCTGGGCGGCGGCCATCCTCACCGCCGGGGGGAGGCCGCGCCCGGCCCCAGACCCACACCCCCCACACACCAAAAGACGAGGGGAGCGGTCGGGAACAGGGTA
>NZ_JBEYXD010000112.1:0-21798 GCF_040644975.1 Streptomyces sp. NPDC046900
CCAGTGGAGGCCCAACGAGCACGGCGGCCGCGAGAACCTGGACGCCGTGGCCTTCCTGCAGGAGATGAACGCCACCGTCTACCGCCGCTGCCCCGCCGTCGTCACCATCGCCGAGGAATCCACCGCCTGGGACGGCGTCACCCGCGCCACCGACCACAGGGGGCCCAGCGGCCTCGGCGGTCTGGGGTTCGGCCTGAAATGGAACATGGGCTGGATGCACGATTCCCTGGTCTATGCCTCCAAGGACCCGGTGCACCGCAAGTACCACCACAATGAGATGACGTTCTCGATGGTGTACGCCTACAGCGAGAACTACATCCTGCCGATCTCCCATGACGAGGTGGTCCACGGAAAGCAGTCCTTGGTGTCGAAGATGCCGGGCGACTGGTGGCAGCGGTGCGCCAACCACCGTGCCTATCTGGGCTTCATGTGGGCCCACCCCGGCAAAAAGCTTCTGTTCATGGGGCAGGAGTTCGCCCAGGGCGGGGAATGGTCGCACGAACACGGACCTGACTGGTGGCTGCTGGACCCGGCGTACGGGGCGGAGGCCGACCACCGGGGCGTGCGTGACCTGGTCCGTGACCTCAACTCGGGCTATCGCCACACGCCGGCGCTGTGGCAGCGCGACACCGAGCCGTCCGGCTTCCAGTGGGTGGTGGGCGACGCCGCCGACGACAACGTGTTCGCGTTCCTGCGCTACGACGCCGAGGGCACACCACTGCTGGCCGTCTCCCACTTCTCCCCGGTCGTGCGCCACGACTACCGCCTGGATGTCCCCGGTGAGGTCCCGGCCTGGTACGAGGTGCTCAACACCGACCTGGCCAGGTACGGCGGCAGCGACGTCCACAACCCCGACCCGGTCCTGTCCGAGCCCGGGTCCGGCGGCCGGATCCGTCTCACTCTCCCCCCGCTGGCCACCGTGTGGCTGCGCCCCGTCCCCGGGCCGGGCGCCGAGCGTTCCGTGCGGCGGCCTCCGGGACGTTGATCCGCCACGGATCATCCCTGGCTATGCCGATTCGCCAATTTCCCGGAGAATTCCCGGAACGCAATTCCCGCGACAGTCGCCCGGTGTCACCAGCGGGAATCGAGAGAACGCCCTGAGTGACTCGCCGGGTGAATTGTTTGGCGTAGTGGAATTCGGGAATGGCTCTTACTAGTGCTTCGGACAGGAGGCACGTCCGTGGGAGCTGGCCCACCAGACCCCGGGTGTGTTTCCCGTGTGCCTGTGAGTGCGCCCTCCCAACGGTGACTGTCCAATCAGCCCCTTGAGGGAGTTGAAGAGCACCATGCGCATCACGGTCAAAGCGAAGCAGCACCCGCACGACGACGCCCCCGATACCACCGAGGCCTTCGTACGGCTTCGCGGTCTGTCCGGCGGCCCCGAATGGCACGAGCTTCGTGACGAGATCGTCGAGTCATGGCTCCCCATGGCCGAACGCATAGCCCGCCGCTACCGCGGCCGGGGCGAATCCGTCGAGGATCTCTGCCAGGTCGCGGCACTGGGCCTGGTCAAGGCGGTCGACCGCTACGACCCGGCACGCGGGTACGCCTTCGAAAGCTATGCGATCCCGACCATCACCGGTGAGATCAAGCGGCACTTCCGCGACCACATGTGGGTCCTGCACGTACCCCGCCGCGTCCAGGATCTGCGCAACCGGGTACGGGTCGCGGCCAAGGAGCTCTCGCAGGAGACTCCGGGGCGCGGCCCGACCATCGCCGAGATCGCCGAGCACGCACACCTCAGCGAGGATGACGTGCGGATCGGCCTGGAGGCCATGGACAGCTTCACCGCGCTGTCCCTGGACGCCGAGGTGGCCGGCAGCGACGACGGGTACGCGCTGGGCGACGCACTCGGCGAGTCCGACTCCGGCTACGACCTGATCGTCGACCGCGAGGCGGTCAAACCGTGTCTGGAGTCGCTGCCCGAGCGCGAGCGCACCATCCTGTACCTGCGCTACTTCCGCGGTATGACCCAGAGCCGCATAGCGGACCAGCTCGGCATCTCCCAGATGCACGTCTCACGTCTGCTCAGCGGCTGCTGCGCACGGGTGCGCGAGGAGGCACTGGCCGACACCGCCTGATGTCCCGGTCCGTCCTGCCGGCCCCCCTCGTCCGCGGGGTCGGCCGGCATCCGGCCGCCCGGCCGCTCATCGACCGGACGGCCGTTTGCGGTGGGCTCACTGCCGAACCCTCCCGGGAACGGTTTGGCCAGTGCGCCGACCCTTTCCGGACTATCCGCGAGAGGGTATTCGAAACACACTTCAGGCCGGCTGACTCACTATGGGCGACGGGAGGAGCACCCCAGAGCCATGAACGAAGGGACCTGCGTGGTGTGAGAAGGCGTCACTGCGGCGGCGGGTCCTCGGGAAGCCGGGTGGGACCGTAGCGGTCGAGTGTCTCCTCCAGGAGGACGCGCACATGATCCGGCAGATCCCCGTCGCGTCCCCAGATGACTATCATCTCCGCGATGTTGCGCAGCTTGATGTTCGCGTGCTGGGAGACCTCCCGCAGCACCTGCCACCCCTCGTCCGGGGTGACATGCCCCAGGGCGACGAGCATGCCGATCGCCTGATCCACGACCGCGTGGGAGCTCACGGCCTCCTTGAGCTGGCCGACCTCCTCCTCCAGCTGGAAGATCCGCTCCGAGTCCGGGCCGGTGGCGTCGGGCCCCTCATGCTCCGGACGGGCTTTCGAGGTCATCGTCCCCTCCGGGTCGGGTGGCGTGCGGCGATGTCGGGCTTCCTTCCCATGGTCACCATACGGCGATGTGTGTGCGAGCCGGGAAGGGGTACTGCGGGACCCGGCACCGGAGCCCCGGAGGTGAAGGTATGAGCCGTTCCGACGACTGGCCGAGCGCCTTTGACGCCACTCCGTTCCTGCCGCGTGACGGCGGCCTGGAGGCGTACCGGCGCGCCGCGGCCGGCTGCCATGGCTGCCCCTTGTACGAGAACGCCACCCAGACCGTCTTCGGCAAGGGAGAGGTCTCCGCCCGGGTCGTGCTGGTCGGAGAGCAGCCCGGAGACCAGGAGGACCGCGCCGGGGAACCCTTCGTGGGCCCGGCCGGCCGCCTCCTCGACAAGGCGCTGGCGGAGGCCGGTGTCGACCGGGACACGGCGTACGTCACCAACGCGGTCAAGCACTTCAAGTTCACCGTCGCCGCACGCGGCAAGCGCCGCATCCACAAGGCGCCCGGTCTGCGCGAGATCTCCGCCTGCCGGCCCTGGCTGCGCGCCGAACTGGACCTGGTCCGCCCCGAGGTGGTGGTGGTCCTCGGCGCGACCGCGGGCAAGGCGCTGCTGGGCGGCTCCTTCCGGGTGACCAAGGACCGGGGGAGTCTGCTGCCGATGCCCGGCACCGACGAGGAGCAGTACGTCGTCGCGACCGTGCACCCCTCGGCGATCCTGCGCGCCGACGACCGGGAGGCCGCCTACGCGGGTCTGGTGTCCGACCTCAAGGTGGTGGCACGAGCGCTGAACGGCAACGCGTAGGGGGCCGGAGCGGCGGTCCGGCAGGCGGCACCTCGGACGGGTCAGCACAACGAGCGTCCCCGCTCCAAGGGCCGGTGCAATGGACGGGTGACCGCGCCCCCGGACGACTGCCTCGCCCGCAACGAATGGATCTGCGGGGAGTATCTGCGCACGCGCCGTCACATCCTGCTGGACGCGGTGCTCCAGCATCTGCAGCTGACCGCCCTGTCCGTGTCCATCGGCCTGCTTGTGGCCGTACCGCTGGCCGTGCTGGCGCGGCGCTGGGGCTGGGCGGCGGGTCCGGTCCTCGCCGCCACCACGATCCTCTACACGATCCCGTCACTGGCGATGTTCTCGCTGCTGCTGCCGCTGTACGGGCTGTCGGCGGGGCTGGTCGTCGCCGGCCTCGTCCTCTACTCGCTCACCGTGCTGATCCGCAACCTCCTCGCCGGTCTGCGCGCCGTCCCCGAGGACACCCGGCAGGCCGCGCTCGGCATGGGGTACGGACCGATCCGGCTGCTTCTCACCGTCGAGCTGCCGCTCGCCCTGCCCGCCGCCATGGCCGGGCTCCGCATCGCCACCGTCTCGGCGGTCTCGCTGGTCACGGTCGGGGCCATCGTCGGCTTCGGCGGGCTCGGGAACCTGATCTACGCGGGGATGAACACGTACTTCAGGGCGCAGGTGCTGACCGCGTCCGTGCTCTGCGTGGTGATCGCGGTGGTGGCCGATCTGCTGCTGCTCGCCGTGCAGTGGCTGATCACGCCCTGGGCCAGGGCGAGACCTGGATGAGGACTCTCGGCGACACCTGGGGCTGGCTCACCGATCCGGCCCACTGGACCGGCGACGAGGGCATCTGGCACCGGCTGGTGCAGCACCTCGTCCTGACCGCCGTCTGTCTGGCCGCCAGCTGTGTGATCGCGCTGCCGGCGGCGCTCGTCCTGGGACATCTCGGCAAGGGCGGCGCGCTCGCCGTCAACCTCTCCAACATCGGTCGCGCGGTGCCCACCTTCGCCGTGCTGGTGCTGCTGCTGCTCACCCCGGTCGGCACCTGGAGCGAGGGTCCGACCGTCGTCGCCCTGGTCCTGTTCGCCGTGCCGCCGCTGCTCACCAACGCCTATGTCGGAGTGCGCGAAGTCGACCGCGACGTGGTGCGGGCGGCGCGCGGGATGGGAATGACCGGCCCGCAGACGCTGCTCCGGGTGGAGCTGCCGCTTTCCCTGCCGATGCTCCTGAACGGGGTGCGGATCGCCGCGGTGCAGCTCGTCGCCACGGCCACGATCGCCGCGCTGGCGGGCGGTGGCGGGCTCGGCCGGATCATCACCGCCGGTTTCAATCTGGCCAGTACGCCGCAGGTCGTCGCCGGGGCCTTCCTGGTGGCCGGTTTCGCGCTGATCATCGAAGGAGTCTTCGAGGCCGTCGAGCGGCTGGCACCGCGCTGGACCCGAGGCTCGCCGTGAGACGGTACGCGGCGCTGGCGAGCGTGCTGCTGGTCGCCGCCTGTAGCACGGGCCCCTCGCTGGAGACCCGCGGCCGGGTCACCGCGCCGCCCGGTGACAGCAGGCATCTGAGCGTCGGCTCGGCCGGATTCACCGAGAGCGATCTGCTCGCCCATATGTACGCACTGCTGCTGAACCAGGCCGGATACAAGACGTCCATGCTGACCGTCGCCAACCGCGAACTGTACGAACCGGCCCTGGAGTCGGGGCAGATCGATGTCGTCCCGGAGTACGCGGCCACCTTCGCCGACTGGCTGGGCGCCAGGACCAACGGCGCCGGGGCGGCCCCCGCCGGCTCACCCGACCTCGCCGCCACGATGGCCGCCCTGCGGAAACTGACCGCTCCCCGCGGGCTCGTGGTGCTCGATCCAGGCCGGGCGGTCGACCAGAACGCCTTCGCGGTGACGCGGGCCTACGCCCGCGAACACAACCTGAGGACACTGAGCGACCTCGGCCGGTCGGGCTTCCCGGTCCGGCTCGCGGCCGGCGACGAATGCGTGCGCCGGCCGTACTGCGAACCCGGCCTGAAGACGGTGTACGGCATCGACATCACCGGCGTCGATCCCAAGGGCGTCGGCACCACCCAGGCCAAACGTGCCGTGCAGAGCGGGCAGGACCAGATGGTGCTGACCACGACGACGGACGCGACCCTCGACGAGTTCGGGCTCGTCCTGCTCGCCGACGACAAGCACCTGCAGAACGCGGACTACGTCGTCCCGGTCGTCAACCGCTCCCGCGCGGGAGGCGAACGCGTCGCCAAGGCCCTCGGCGCTCTCAACTCCGTCCTCACCACGCAGGACCTGGCGACGTTGAACCGGCAGGTGGACAGCCGGCGGCGACTGCCCGAGGACGTGGCGCGCAGGTACCTCGAGGACCGGGGCCTGCTGAAGTGACGGTGCGGGCGGCGAAAGCGCAGGCAGTGAAGCGGTCATGAGAACGGAAAGGTGTTCCCATCGGGCGGCAGGGCGGCCGCCGCGGCGCGGTAGAAAAGGCCTATGCCGCAGCGCGAGACCCGGTCGGGGGCCATGGACGACGTCGACGCGGTCACCCGGGCGGTCCTGGCCGCGTCCCGGCTTCTGGTCGCGGTCTCGGCACGTTCCCTCGCCGAGGTCGAGGAGCGGGTCACCCTGCCGCAGTTCCGCATGCTGGTCGTGCTGGCCACCCGGGGTGCCACCAAGCTGGTCGGGTTGGCCGACCTGCTTCAGGTGGCGCCCTCCACGGCGATGCGCATGGTCGACCGGCTCATCGCGGCCGGGCTGGCCGACCGTCAGACCAATCCGGACAACCGCCGCGAGACGCTGCTGCGGCTCACCGAGGAGGGGCGGAACACCGTCGTCGACGTCACCGCCCGCCGCCGTGCCGAGGTCGCCGCGATCGTCGAACGGCTCACCCCCAGCCAGCGGGAGGCGCTCGTCGAGGCCCTGGCCGCCTTCAACGAGGCGGGGGGAGAACCGCCGGCCCTCGAGGCGGAGGATCCGGAGCCGTATCCGCTCGGCTGGGTGGTGGCCGCCGGGTAGCCGCGGTACCGCCTCCGGCTCACCGGTACCGGCTCCGGCAGCCGCGGATCAGCCGACCGTCGGACTGGGCGCGGGGGAGGCGGTGTTGATGTTCAGGTCGGGGCGGGGAGTGAGCACGACCATCGGGGCGCCCGGCTGCGGCGGCGGCGGAGTGAGCTGGTCCTTGGGCAGCTTCGGCGGGGTGGTCTCCTGGAAGAGGACCTGGTCGAAGTTGATCGTGCCGGTCTTCTCCAGCACGGTGATGTGGTCGAGCACGGTGTCGTTGGCCAGGTCGGCGAGCTGGCGCACGAGCGTGTTCTTGGTGGTGGCGCGGATCTTGGCGATGGCCGGGAAGATCTGCCCATGGGTGACGCGCATGATGTTGGCGGCGGTGATGTCGAACTGCTTGCCGGACTCGGCGTCCGAGGTCGCCACGAACTGCTGCTGCTGCGGAGTGGCCTGGTTGGGCAGGGTGATGCCCAGCTCGGGGGCGATCTTGCGGCACATCGCGTCGAGTCCGGCGTGCCCGACGATCAGGTGCTTGCCGGCTTCCCGCATCTCGGGAGTGGAGCCCTTCTTCAGCGCGATCTCGCCCAGCGGGTACTCCCACAGCCCGGCGGAACGCACCTTGACCACGAAGTCGCGGTCCGCCTCGGTGAGCGGCCCGTAGCGGGTGTTGGCGATGACGCGGTCCGGGGAACTGGACGTGGTCTGGACGCCGATCATCGCGGGGTAGGCGAGGGCTGTGAGGGTCAGGCCCAGTGCGCCGGCCACGAAGACGGTTCCTGCCAAGTTGCGGGAAATGGGCATGCTCTCTCCAGAGGCGAACGGCTCGTACGCCAGGAGGTACGGACGGGCCGGGCGGATCCATCATTGCCCTGTGCAAAAAATTGCACGCTCGTGTGTGTCATGCGTCACAGGGAGTGTGGAGTGGCGGGCACGTGCCCGACTGACGCCCCCGAGCCGCAACCGGCCGCCTCGCGCCGGCTACGCGTCCGCCACCGAGTCGAACGGCACCTGCCCCCTTGGCACGCCCCGCGCCTCCGCGTCCACGGAGCGCCGCAGTGCCTCGTGGAGCTTGGCCGGGGTCAGGACGCCCAGGAAGTGTGCTCCGTCCAGCACCGCCACCCATCCGGCGTCGTGCTGGAGCATGACCCCGAGGGCCTGCTTCAGTGAAGTACCCACGGGGACCCAGGAGTTCATCCGGTGGGCGTGGTCACGCACCAGGCCGCCCGTGCCGAGTTCGCCGGCCCCGGCCCAGCCGTGCAGATCGCCGTCCGCGTCGAGGACGACCGCCCAGCGCGCGCCCTGCGCGTGCAGCCTCGCCGCAGCCCGCTCGGCGTGCTCGTCCAGCCGGGCGACCGGCGGCTGCTCCAGATCGCCCGGCTCGATCTCCGTCACCGAAAGCCGCTTCAGTCCCCGGTCGGCGCCCACGAATCCGGCGACGTACGGTGTCGCGGGCCTGCCCAGCACCGCCCCCGGCGTGTCGAACTGCTCGATCCGCCCCTGCCCGTACACCGCGATCCGGTCGCCGAGCCGCACCGCCTCCTCGATGTCGTGTGTCACCAGCAGCACCGTCTTGCGCACGGCCGCCTGCATCCGCAGGAACTCGTCCTGCAGTTGCTCCCGCACCACCGGGTCGACCGCACCGAACGGCTCGTCCATCAGCAGGACCGGCGGATCGGCGGCCAGCGCCCGTGCCACGCCCACCCGTTGACGCTGGCCGCCCGACAACTGGTCGGGGTAGCGCGGCCCGTACGTCTTGGGGTCCAGGCCCACGAGGTCCAGCAGTTCCTCGGCGCGCGCCCGGGCCCGCCCCTTCTTCCAGCCGATCAGGGACGGCACGGTGGCCGCGTTGTCCAGCACGGTCCGGTGCGGGAACAGGCCCACCTGCTGGATCACATAGCCGATCCGGCGGCGCAGGCGCACCGGGTCGACGGCCGCGATGTCCTCGCCGCCCAGGAAGATCCGGCCGGACGTGGGCTCGACGAGCCGGTTGACCATCATGATCGTGGTCGTCTTGCCGCAGCCGGACGGTCCCACCAGCGTGACGAGCTCGCCCTCCGCGACCTCGAAGGACAGCTTCTCCACGGCCGTCGTACCGTCCGGATAGCGCTTGGCGACCTCCTCGAACCGGATCATTCCCTCACGCTAAGGGCGCCGGTCACTCCTCGCTCACCAGCACCACCTCAAGGGTGCGTGGACCGTGCACCCCCTCGACCCGGTCCAGTTCGATGTCGCTCGTCGCGGACGGCCCGGAGATCCAGGTCAGCGGGCGTGTCGGGTCGAGCCGCCGCAGAGCCTCGGGCACGGACGACACCACCTGCCCGGGAACGCGGACGACACAGATGTGATGGTCGGGGACGAGCGTGATCCGGCGGCGGCCCTGATCCGGGCCGCCGTCCAGCACGATGGTGCCGGTCTCGGCGATCGCCACCGTGCAGCCGGTCACCACGCTGTCGACGCGGTCCAGGTCGCGCGGCGTGTCGTCCGCGCGGTCGGGGACCTGCTCGACGCCGCTCAGGCTCAGCCAGTTCGACGGCAGCCCCGGCGGGACCAGCACGGTCCGGGCGCCGTGTGCGGAGAGCAGTCCTTCCAGGACCGACGGCAGCCCGGGAGCGTCGGCCCGGTGCACGAGCGCCCGGTAGTCCGCGAGGTTCTCGGCGAGCAGATCCACTGTCCGCGCCACGGAACGCTCGCCGTGCCGCGACAGATAACTGCGGGAAACGGTCTGCTCGTACGGCGTGTCGTCCGGGGTGACGTCGGCGAGCGCGCGCCGTACCCGGCCCAGGATCAGATCCCTGCTGCTCACTTCGTGTCCTTTCCGCCGTGTGTGCGCTGCCACCAGTCGCGGAAGGGTTCCGTGGGCACGGCCGGCAGGTCCCGGCTCGCGGTCCACGCCCTGCCCGGGCCCGGCAGCGTCCGCGGATGGAAGCGGCGCGAGCGCGACGCGAGGCGCTGGCCGGTGCGCAGGGCGCCGGGGTGGGTGAAGGCCCAGCGGGCTGCGCGCATCGCGGCCCGCTCGGCGGCGTGTCCCTTGGCCGGTTTCAGGACCACCTTGTTGCCGGCCTGCGTCACGCTGCCGCCTTCCACGACCCGCTCCCGTAGATGGACCAGCACTTCGGGGATGTCGATGGCGACGGGGCATACCTCGTAGCAGGCTCCGCACAGTGAGGACGCGTACGGTAGTGAGGCGTCGATGTCGCTGTGCACTCCGCGGAGTTGGGGGCTGAGGATGGCGCCGATCGGGCCGGGGTAGACCGAGCCGTAGGCATGTCCGCCGGCCCGCTCGTAGACCGGGCAGACGTTCAGGCAGGCCGAGCAGCGGATGCAGCGCAGTGCCTGGCGGCCGACCTCGTCGGCGAGGGTGTCGGTGCGGCCGTTGTCGAGCAGGACGAGGTGGAAGGTGTGCGGGCCGTCGCCTCCTGTGGTGCCGGTCCACGTGCTGGTGTAGGGGTTCATGCGCTCGGCCGTGGAGGAGCGGGGCAGGGTCTGCAGGAACACCTCCAGGTCCCGCCAGGTCGGCACGAGCTTCTCGATGCCGACCACCGAGATCAGTGTCTCCGGCAGGGTGAGGCACATCCGGCCGTTGCCCTCGGACTCGACCACCACCAGCGTGCCGGTCTCGGCGACCATGAAGTTCGCGCCGGAGACGCCGACCTTGGCGCGCAGGAACTTCTCGCGCAGGTGGAGGCGGGCCGCTTCGGCGAGTTCGGCCGGGGTGTCGGTCAGTGCTTCGGGGGCCGGGCGGCCCCACTGGCCCATCTGGCTGCGGAAGATGTCGCGGATCTCGCCGCGGTTGCGGTGGATGGCGGGGACGAGGATGTGCGAGGGCCGGTCCTTGCCCAACTGCACGATGAGCTCGGCGAGATCGGTCTCGTAGGCGCGGATGCCCTCCGCCTCCAGCGCCTCGTTCAGCCCGATCTCCTGGGTGGCCATCGACTTGACCTTGACGACCTCCGACTGCCCCGTGGCCTTGACCAGTTCGGTGACGATCCGGTTGGCCTCGTCCGCGTCCGCGGCCCAGTGGACGGTGCCGCCCGCGGCGGTCACCGCCTCCTCCAACTGCACCAGGTAGCGGTCCAGATGCCGCAGGGTGTGGTCCTTGATCTGCCGGCCCGCCTCCCGCAGCGCCGCCCAGTCGGACACCTCCGCGACCGCCTTGGCCCGTTTGGCCCGGATGGTGTGCGTGGCGTGCCGCAGATTCCCGCGCAGCGTCTTGTTGCCCACCGCCTCGTGCGCGGCCTTCGGGAAGGCCGGCATCCCCAGATACGTCCCGCTCACAGGGCCGGCTCCTCTTCCGTGCTGGCCAGGATCTCCGCGATGTGCACCGGCCGCATCTCCGTGCCGAGCCGGGTCATGGTCCCGCCGATGTGCATCAGACAGGAGTTGTCGGCGGCGCACAGCACCTCGGCACCCGTCGACTCCGCGTTGCGCACCTTGTCGACACCCATCGCCGCCGAGACATCGGAGTTCTTCACCGCGAAGGTGCCACCGAACCCGCAGCACTCCTCGGCCCCCGGCAACTCCACCAACTCCAGTCCCTTGACGGCCTGGAGCAGCCGACGCGGCCGCTCGCCCAGCCCCAGGCTCCGCAGCCCGTGACAGGTCGGGTGGTACGTCACCCGATGCGGGTAGAACGCGCCGACGTCCGTCACGCCCAGCACGTCCACCAGGAACTCCGTCAGCTCGTACGTCTTCGGGACCACCGGCGCCAGCGTGGCCGCCAGCCTGTCGCCCCGCCCCTCCGCCCGCGCCCGCTCACCGAGACGCGGATACAACTCCCGCACCATCGCCCCGCACGACCCGGACGGGGTCACGATGGCTTCATACTCCCGGAAGACATCGGAGAACTTCACCGCGAGCGGCTCGGCCTCATGCCGGTAGCCCGTGTTGTAGTGGGCCTGACCGCAGCACGTCTGCGCCATCGGGAAATCGACGTCGACGCCCAGCCTGGTCAGGAGCTTCACCACGGCACGACCGGTGTCCGGATAGAGCGTGTCGTTGACACAGGTCAGGAACAGAGCGACACGCATCGCGGCTCCTAGTGATCGGTCATCGGATCAGTGCAGCGTAATCCGCGGAGGCGGCCTCGGGGAGTCCCCGGCTCACGACAGGGTGAGCCGGACCTCGCCGTCCACCACGATCATTACCAGGGGAGTGGGCCCTCGACGTCGAAATAGCCCCCCGTGGGGCCGTCCGGACCCACCTGTGCCATTCGGACGATGATCTCGGCGCCCTGCTCGACGGTCTGGATGCCGGTGTGGTGGTTCAGGTCCGTGGCGGTGTAACCGGGCTCCACCGCGTTGATCCGCATGCCAGGGAACGCCTTCGCGTACTGCACCGTGATCATGTTGACCGCGGCCTTCGACGCCGGATAGGCGACACCCGGGTAGGCGTACGTCGGCGTGCCCTCGGCGCTGACCCGGGTCAGCGAGGCCAGCCCGCTGCTCACGTTGACCACGACCGGGGCCGCGGAGCGCTGGAGCAGCGGCAGGAACGCCTGGGTGACGCGCACCAGGCCGAAGACGTTCGTGTCGAACAGCGTCCGCATCGCGTCGGCGGTCAGGTCCGCGGCTCCTGGCACGCCACCGTCCGGTGTCCGCGCTTCGATACCGGCGTTGTTGACCAGCACGTCCAGCCCGCCTTCGGCCTCGATCGACTTCGCCGCGGCCGCGACGGACGCGTCGTCGGTGATGTCGAGGACGACCAGGCGCGCGCCGAGTCGTTCGGCGGCCAGGCGCCCGCGTTCGGCGTCCCGGCTGCCTATGTAGACCGAGTGGCCCGCCTCGAGCAGTCGGCGGGCGGTCTCGAATCCGAGACCCTTGTTCGCTCCGGTGATCAGTGTTGTCGTCATGTCTCAAGAGTCCGACCGCGGAGTGCGGTCAGCCAGGGACCCTGCCTTCCTGGGACTGCCGGTACCAGGATGCTTCGCGGCCGGCGGTGCACACTGGTGGGCATGACGACGGCGGAGTTCGGCAGGGCGGTGCGCCGCTGGCGTGACCGGGTCCCGCCGGAGGCGGCCGGGCTGCCCGCGGGAGAGCGCCGCCGCGCGCCCGGACTGCGCCGTGAGGAGCTGGCCCAACTGGCCGGGATCTCCGTCGACTACGTCACCCGACTCGAACAGGGTCGCGCCTCCCATCCGTCGGCGCAGGTCGTCGAGGCGCTGGCCAGGGCCCTGCGGCTGTCGGGAACCGAGAGCGCACACCTGTTCCGGCTGGCCGGTCTGGCACCGCCGGGTCCGGACACGGTACCCACACACATCACGCCGAGCGTGCAGCGGTTGCTGGACAGACTGACCGGGACGCCCGTGGCGGTCTCCGACGCCTCCTGGACGCTGCTCATGGCCAACCCACCGTACGCGGCCCTGATGGGCGATCCGTCCCGGTGGCGCGGCAACGAACGAAACGCCGTGTGGCGTCACCTGGTGGGCCAGGGCAACACCCGTGTCCGGCACACCCCCGAGTCCCGGCGCGCGTTCGAGGCCGCACTGGTCGCCGACCTGCGGTCGGCCGCCCACCGCTATCCGGCCGATCGGCGGCTGCGGCGGCTGGTTGCCGAACTTCGGGCCGGCAGCGACCGGTTCGCCGAGCTGTGGGACTCCGGCACCGTCGGCCGCCACGAGGCCGCGCGCAAGACCATCGATCATCCCCAGGTGGGCACCCTGACACTGGACTGCGACGTGCTCACAGTGGCGGGCTCCGACCTGCACATCATGATCTACACGGCCGATCCCGGCACCGAGGACGCCGAACGCCTCGCCCTTCTCACGGTGCTCGGCACCCAGGAGCTCGTCGGGTGACCGTGCCCGCTTGAGGTGAGGCCCGGCGCGCGTGCGCCTTCGAGGTTCCTCAGCCGCCCTCCTCCTCGTCGTCGCCTTCGTGCTCCGGCGGCTCCGGGCGATGGCCGCCCCCGGGGTCGATCCTCTCGACCATGTCGGCGAGCTGTCTGCAGGCCTGCTCGATCTCCCTCTGCGTCTGGTTGCGTTCCGTCACGGCCGCCCCGATCAGCAGCGCGGTCAGCGCGGCAGAGCCGTTGAACGCCTGCAGAGTGATCATGTTGGTGAGCAGGTCATGGTTTGCGAACGGTCCTGTGGCCCGGGCAGCGGCCACGATCGCGAAGGCCGACACGGCAAGGGCACAGGGTGCGGCTCCGGCCCGCTGGAAACGGAAGGCCGCCCAGATCAGCACCGGGAAACCGAGGAACAGCAGCGGAGTGTGGGAGGCCTGGAGGATTCCGGTGCAGACGGTCGCCACCACGAGCAGTGACCCTTCCAGGGAGCGGGAGGCCGGCACGTTCTTCGGCAGGTGTGCCGAGCGGAGCACGAGCAGCACCGGGGCGACGACCAGGACGCCCATCGCGTCACCGGTCCACCAGACCGACCACGTGGGCCAGAACTCACCGGAAGACAGCACCCCGGCGAGGAGCAGGGCGCCGGCGCCCACCGTCGGGCTGATGAGCATCCCGACGAAGGCACCGAGGAAGACCAGGGCGAGCGCATCCCGCAGACGGTCCATCGCCGTATGGAACCCCGCACGGCGAAGGAGCAGGTACGAGCAGATGGGTGCGAGCGTGTTCCCCGACACGATCGCGAGGACGGCGGGGAGCGACGGACCGAGCGAGATGTTGATCAGGAACGCGCCGAGTGCGATGCCCGGCCAGACCCGCAGGCCCAGGATGAGCAGGCCGGCCAGGGCGATCCCGGTCGGCGGCCACAGCGGTGTGACCTGGCCGCGCACGAGCTGCTGGAGGAGCCCCAACTTGCCGGAGGCGTAGTACAGCGCGGCGACGGCGCAGATCTCCAACGTGGCCACACCGGCCCGCCGCAGCCGTTCACGCCGTGCGACAGCATCGGGAGGTCTCTCCATCGGCATCGCCCCGTAGTCCATGGTCCTTCGGTCCGGCCGGATCCACCACGCCAGCGCCGGTCCGCGGCTCGGCGGGTCTGCGGGGAACCGCCGCGATCCGGGTGGGCGGTGGGCCCGTCCCCGGGGACTTTCCGGTCCCCGGACCCGCTCAGAGCGTGCCTCAGGCCCGCGGTGTACGCAGGGCGAGGATGGCCATGTCGTCGTGGCCGTCGCTGGGGTGGTTGTCCGCGAGGGCCATGACGAAGTCCTCCAGGGACAGGGCGGCGTGGTCGGCGGCGAGCGCGGCGAGCTCGTCCAGGCTCTCGTCGATGGGGTGGCCGGGGTGTTCGATGAGCCCGTCGGTGAAGAAGACGACCGTGGTGTCCGGAGGGAGCAGACGGGTGTGGTTGGGGCGGGACTGCTCGAGGTCGACCCCGAGTGGCAGTCCGGGCTCCGCGAACAGGTATTCCACCCGCTGGTCCGGGCTCATCAGCAGCGGCGGGACGTGGCCCGCCGTGCTCCAGTGCAGCCGCCAGGCCGGGCCCTCGGGTTCGATACGGGCCAGACTCGTGGTGGTGACCGGATTGTCGGTGATCGCCTGCATGGTGCGGTCGAGCTGGGCGAGGACCGAGCCGGGCGGATTGCCGCGCTCGAACAGCAGGGCGCGCAGCATGTTGCGGGTGCAGGCCATGGCCGCGGCGGCGTGCAGATCATGGCCGACCACGTCGCCGATGACGATCGCCACCACGTTGTCCGGCAGCAGCACGGCGTCGTACCAGTCGCCACCGAGACGGCTGGGCTCCGCGGCGGGCCGGTAGATGGCGGCGGCGGTGAAAGGCCGCAGATCGGGCAGGGTCGGCAGCAGAAGGCGCTGGAACTGTTCGGATGCGTTGCGTATCCGTTCGAACAGGCGGACGTTGTCGATCGCGATGCCGGCGGCGCTGGCCAGGGCCACCAGGACGTGCTCGTCGTGGACGTCGAAGGACCGCCCGTCGTGCCGCTCGGAGAGGAGGAGATCGCCGTAGATATGACCGCGGGTGCGGACGGCGACCCCGAGCAGGGTGCGCAGTGGCGGGTGTCCCGGGGGGAATCCGGCCGAGGCCGGGTGGGCCGAGATGTCGTCGACCCGCAGGGGTTCGGGGTGGCGGATCAGATACCCGAGGACACCTCGCCCGAGAGGGAGGCCGACCGCGTCCAGGTCCGCGCGTTCGCGCTCGGACAGACCGACGGCGATGAACTGATCCACGTGCTCGCCGGACTCGTCGAGCACTGCCAACGCCCCGTAGCGGGCGCCCACCAGGTCCATGGCGGTGCTCACGATGCGGTGCAGCACCGCGGGCAGCTCCACCTCGCGGCTGATGGACACCACCGCGTTGAGCAGGCCCTCCAGCCGGTCCACGGCGGCGAGCAGGGCGCGCAACTGCTCGTCGATCCGGCCCAGCTCGTCACGCAGACGCATCCGCAGCGCGGGAAGGCTCGGCTGCTTCGGTTCCCTCGCCCCTTTGTCCCCTGCCATCACGAGCGCCTGTCTGCCCGCCGGCCGCGACGGATCCGCTCGTACAGCCACTCACGCGAGCCGTACATCCCGGCCTCCTGACCCGACCGTGATCACCAACACCATCGCGTGACACGCTTTGACACCCCGGACCGCCGATTACTCCGGAAGCGGCATGCCATGGTGCCCCGCCTTCCGGCCGGGGTCCGTGGGGGACGGACCCGGCCTGTGCGTCGTTCCGAGTCGGCGAAGCGCGGGCGCTCCGGCCGGCCTGTCGTCCGCCGACCCGCTCAGCGTCGATCTTTTCCGTCCGTCGAAACGACGGTACGCGGCGAGCGGATCGGCGGCGAGTTCCCGTTCGTCGCGGACGCCGATGAGGGGCGGTCGCGCGTCGGTACCGCAGACCTTCATGAGTACGGCGTCCGCGTCGAGGGTGCTCCCGGACCGCTGTGCCTCGGCCGGGGCGCCGCGGGCGGTGAGGGACCGCGCGCCTCGGGCCCCGCGGGGCGTGAACGCGGCCCGCAGGGCCCGAGGGCGGCTCCCGCACGCTCGGGTGGGCAAAACCGGCTGAGCAGCCGGTCAGTAGAGGTTTCTTGATCCCCGGCTCACGGCACCACAGGATCGTGTGCTGAACTGGGACGCGGCCTGGAAATCCGTCCGTCCCCGGGAGCACTGTTGAGCCTCAGTTACCGCCAGCCCGGCGTCGTCCTGACCGATCGCCGTTTCACCGTGCCCCTCGATCATGACGATCCCGGAGGCGAGACGATCGAGCTGTACGCGCGAGAGGTCGTCGCCGCGGACAAGGCGGACGCCGGTATGCCCTGGCTCGTCTACCTCGAAGGGGGCCCCGGCTTCGGGGCGAATCGTTTCATCGGACAGCAGGCATGGCTCGGCCGGGCCCTCGAGGAGTACCGCGTCCTCCTGCTCGACCAGCGCGGCACCGGCGCTTCCACGCCCGCCAACCGCCAGACGCTCCCGCTGCGCGGCGGCCCCCGCGAACAGGCCGACTACCTTGCTCACTTCCGCGCGGACTCCATCGTCCGCGACTGCGAGGCGATCCGCCCGCAGGTCACCGGTGGCGACCCGTGGACGGTCCTCGGCCAGAGCTTCGGCGGTTTCTGCGCCGTGAACTACCTCTCGACCGCCCCGGAGGGACTGCGCGCGGCCTTGATCACCGGCGGACTGCCCTCCCTCGACGCGCACGCCGACGACGTCTACCGGGCCGCGTACCCGCGTATCGAAAGCAAGGTCGCGGCGCACTACGCCCGCTACCCACAGGACGTGGAACGCGCCCGCCGCATCGCGGAGTACGTGCTCCAGCACGAGCCCGTCCTCAACGGTGGCTACAAGCTCACCGTGGAGGCCTTCCAGTCCCTCGGCATCCTCCTCGGCGGCGGCGAGGGCACCCACCGCCTGCACTTTCTTCTGGAGGGCGCCTTCGTCAGGACCGCTCAGGGCTTCGAACTCTCGGACGCCTTCCAGGAGCAGGTGCAGGGCCTGCTCTCGTACGCGGGGCACCCGCTGTACGCACTGGTCCACGAGGCGACCTACGGCCAGGACGAGCGGCCCACCGGCTGGTCCGCGGAGCGGATGCGCGGTCATTTCCCGCAGTTCGACGCCGCGAAGGCGCTGGCGGGCGACGGCCCGGTCCTGTTCACGGGCGAGTCCGTGCACCCGTGGACGTTCGAGACCGACCCGGCGCTGCGCCCGCTGCGCGAGACCGCCGACCTGCTGGCCGAGCGCACCGACTGGACGCCCCTGTACGACGCCGCCCGCCTCGCCGCCAACGAGGTGCCGGTGGCCGCGGCGATCTACCACGACGACATGTACGTCGACGCAGCGCACTCCTTGCAGACGGCCCGTACGGTCCGTGGTCTGCGCACCTGGGTCACAAACGAGTTCGAACACGACGGCGTCCGCGTGAGCGGCCCCCGCGTCCTGGACCGTCTGCTGGCGCTGGCGCGGGACGAGGTCTGACGGAGGACCGGGCCGGTTGATCCGGGGCGGTGCCCTGGTCACCGCACTGATCCCTGGCAGCGCCGCCCCTCCACTCCGGCCGACGGGCGGCGGCACTAGTCTGCGGCCATGACGGGGCCGCGGAAGGACCGACTCGCACCCATGCCCGAGGACTGGCGGCGAGCCCTCGCCGTCGTCGCCCATCCGGACGACCTCGAGTACGGCTGCGCGGCGGCGATCGCCGGATGGGCTGACGGCGGCCGGGAGATCGCGTACCTCCTCGCGACCCGCGGCGAGGCGGGCATCGACTCGCTCGAGCCCGCCGTGTGCGGACCGTTGCGTGAGCGGGAGCAGCGGGCGAGCGCCGCGGCGGTCGGGGTGTCGACCGTGGAGTTCCTCGACCACCGTGACGGGGTCGTCGAGTACGGCGTCGCGCTGCGCCGGGACATCGCGGCCGCGATCCGGCGGCACCGCCCCGAGCTGGTCCTCACCCTGAACCACCGTGACACCTGGTTCGGGACGGCCTGGAACACGCCGGACCATGTGGCCGTCGGACGGGCCACGCTCGACGCGGCGGCCGACGCCGGCAACCGGTGGATCTTCCCGGAGCTCGCGGAGCGGGGCCTCGAGCCCTGGAACGGCGTCCGCTGGGTCGCCGTCGCCAGTTCCGCGACGCCGACCCACGCCGTGCGGGCGGCGCCGGGCCTGGAGCGAGCGGTGCGCTCGCTGCTGGAACACAGCACGTACCTGGAGGCGTTGACACAGGAGGACCCGGAGACATACCCACGGTCGTTCCTGACCTCCCATGCCGAGGCCGCGGGCGAGCGGTTCGGCGGCGAACCGGCCGTTGCGTTCGAGCTTTTCGGCCGCTAGCCGGTCAGGTTCCGAGGGAGTGCCGGAGCCGTGCTTCGATCGTCTTCTGCGCCCATGCCGACGGCATTTCGAAACGGGGATCGATGGACGACAAGGAACTGCTGGCCGAGCGCTTCCAGACACATCGCGGGCATCTCAGGGCCGTGGCCTACCGGATGCTCGGCTCGCTGAGCGAGGCCGACGACGCCGTACAGGAGACGTGGCTGAGGCTGAGCCGCTCCGATGTGAGCCAGGTGACCAACCTCGCCGGCTGGCTCACCACGGTCGTGGGCCGGATCTGCCTCGACATGCTGCGCTCCCGCACCGCGCGCCGTGAGGAACCCATGGCGGACGCCTTCGTCCCCGACCCCGTCGTCACCCCGCTGGAGCGTGTGGATCCCGAAGGGGAGATGCTGCTCGCCGACTCGGTCGGGCTGGCCCTCCTCGTGGTGCTGGAGACACTGGAGCCTGCCGAGCGCCTCGCCTTCGTGCTGCACGACATGTTCGCCGTGCCCTTCGACGACATCGCTCCGATCGTGGGGCGCACATCGGTTGCTACCCGGCAGCTCGCCAGCCGCGCCCGCCGACGGGTGCAGGGCGCGGAGCCCGTGTCCGATCCTGACCTCGGTCGGCAGCGCGAGGCGGTGGAGGCGTTCCTCGCGGCCTCGCGCGCCGGCGACTTCGACGCCCTGGTCGCCGTCCTCGACCCCGAGGTGGTGCTGCGGGCGGACTCCGGCCCGCTGGTGCGCGGTGCGGCCGCCTCCAAGGTGGTGCGCGGCGCGGCCACCGTCGCCAAGGGGGCGCTCATGTTCCGGCGGTACTCCCGGTACGCGCGGCTCGCCCTGGTCAACGGCGCCGTCGGCGTCGTCACGGCGCCCGAGGGCCGGCCGGTGTCGGTCATGGGCGTCACCGTCGTGAACGGCAGGATCACGGGCATCTATATCCTGTCGGACCCCGAGCGGCTGGGGCGGCTCGGCCTCACTGCGACGGGGTCATGACCCTGGGTCAGACTCCCGTCCTCGCCGTCGTGCGAAACGGGGCCACGGTCTGGCCGTCGGGCAGCAGTTCGCCGGTGTCGTCGAAGACGATGGTGCCGTTGCACAGCAGGTTCCTTCTCTGCTCGGGGTGGGCGGAGACGACCACGGCGGTGTCGTGGTCGGACCGGTCGGCCGATGGGCACGGAGGCAGGTGCGTGCACATGACGTCCCTCCAGGGTCGTACGACGTGTACCTCCGTGGTAGCGGAGTTTGTTGTCGTACGGATGAGTGGACCGCCACGGGCAGGAGACTCCACGGTGAGCCTTCCCTCAGGGCGGGGGCCGGCCGGGCTCAGGAGTGCATGCCTCCCGGCGGCGCCGGCAGTCTGCGCTCGAGGTCCCGCAGGTCCTTGCCGATGGAGGAGCGGACCTGCCTCGCCATGATGGGCGCGGCCAGACGGTAGTGGCGACCGGCCTTGCCCCGGACCCGGATACGAGCCAGTGTGCCCTGCGGGTGGGCGGCGAAGGTGTACGTGACGTGCATGGGCATCGGGCCCGCCACGGACACCATGTCGAGCAGTTCCGGTGGGTCGTACGCCGCGACGCGGAGCACGTAGTCGATGCGCTTGCCGAGGAAGTACGCGGTGCGGGTGACCTCGGCGCCGACGCCGAAGCCGCCTGCGTCCGCCTCGTGGGTGAGCTCCGCCGTGCGGATGCCCTGGGTCCACTCGGGATCGTTGCGCCAGTCCATGGCGTACGCGGCCACTTCCCCGGGTGGCAGCCGGATCACGCGTTCCGCCGTCTCGTCGATCGTCATACCGGTTCCGATGCCTTGTCGTCGGGGGTCCTCTCCGTGATCAGTTGTGCCACTCAGGGTTCCTCCCGCTGGCGGCGAGCGCACGCTGGAAGGCGCGGGCGCCGGCGGACTCCGGCACGGGCGGTGCGTAGCCGCCGGTGGAGCGGGCCTGTTCGGCGATCTGCTCGACGACACCGAGGGTGGCCCGTGCGGTGTCCTCGCCGAGCGTGAACGGCCGGCCGGTGGCGCGGGCCAGGTCCCAGCCGTGCAGGGCGAGTTCCTGCAGGGTGATGGCGGCCGCGAAGCCTGCGGGCATCTCTCCCGGACCGAACTCGCAGACTCCCTCGTACGCCGCGGGGTCGGCCCATGCCGCCGCCGCCAGTACGGCCGACTCGGCGACGAGCGCCGGCATCGCCGTGGAGACGTCCTCGTCCGGGACCAGCGGCTCCTTGCGGGCGGCCCGCGCGGACGACATGAGTGTCCCGCCGAGGTGGTCGAGAAGTTCGGCGACGGTGAACTTCTCGCACGGGGTGGGGTCGTCGAGCTGCTCGGTGCCGATGCCGGCGGCCATGGCCGCGACGGCGTCGGCGCATTCCTTGATGGCGGGGTACAGCGTGCTGTGCTGGGACATGGTGTTCCTCCTCGGGTGTGCCGGTGGTTCCGGCGGGGGTCGGTGCGGGGCCGGGCAGGTGACGCGCAGTCGGGTCAGCCGGCGAAGAAGGGCGCGGGCTCGCCCGTCTCGGCGTAGGCCTTGAGCTGGACGAACTTCGTCGCCCAGCCGTATGTGAAGTCCCGGTAGGCGTCGTCGACCGCGGGGAATCCGCTGTGCGTGAAGCGCAGGGTGACACCGCCCTCGGTGCGCGGCAGGACCTCGTACGTCTGGACGGTGCCGGTCCAGGGGCCGTTCTCACCGGTCAGGACGAGCTGCTTGGCGGGTTCCGCCTGCGTCACCCGCAGCCGCCACGGCTCCGGCACGCCCGGGAAGCGCAGTTCGTGCACACCGCCCACGGCCTCGTCGGCGGTGGCGGTCGTGGTGAACCAGCCGCGGATCCCCTCGGTCGTGGAGATCGCCGTATACACGGCCTCCGGGTCGGCCTCGATGTGCAACTGCATGGCGATGTCGGCCATGGCACGCGCTCCTTACTCCCGTCGATGCGTTTGCTTTAGCTGACACTAAAATGACACGGCACTCGATTGCAAGCTGTAGTGGTGGCTAAAATGATGTCCGTGGATGCGGTACGGGCGGTCGCTGAACCCAGACGGCGCGAGATCCTTCGCCTGGTCTGGGACGCCGAGCTGTCCGCGGGCGAGATCGCCGAGCGGTTCGACGTCACCTTCGGGGCGGTCTCGCAGCACCTCAAGGTATGCTCACCCGCCAGGAGTCCACCTGGCTCTGGGTCGACACCGCCGCGGCCGT
>NZ_JBEYXD010000113.1:0-21258 GCF_040644975.1 Streptomyces sp. NPDC046900
CGGCGCTCGGCGACATCAGCGCAGCGCGGCCCAACGAGTAGCGGGCCCAGGTATCCCCACCAGGTCAGGCGGCGGCATCACGGCCGCGAGACGCCCCCCACGTTCAGCAGCTCGACGAGCTGGGGCGGTGCAGTGCAGCGATGTCTTCGAGCAGGTCGGGGTGGCGAAGCAGGGCGGCTGCCTCGGCGTCTCGGCCGCTCGGATTGGTCAGGCGTTCGAGGCCGCCGACTTCGGTGTGGTGCTCGGTCGCGGTGAGCGCTGTTCGAGCCAGGGCGGGGTCGGCCAGAAGGCACGCTGCCCAGCTGACGACGGCCTCGTCGACCCAGGTCTGCCAGGTGACGTCCTCCGGGCGCCGGTCGCACCCGCTGGCCCAGTCAAGCCGGGTGGTCCCACTGGGGCCGAGGAGGTGGAGCAGCTGCACGTCCATGTCGGTGGGGTAGCGCAGGACCGCGGCGAGCGTGACGGCCTGCCGGGCCTGAGCCTCGGCCAGCGCCCGGCTGAGCGCGCCTGCGGATGCCGGGAAGGCCGCCAGGAGCCAGCGGGTGGAGGCGGCTATGACGGATGCCAGATCGGTGGACACGGCGATCGATCCCTTTGGAGCGTGCTCGCCCTACCCGACTGAACGGTCCCGCGAGCTGTTTCACGGAGCCGCGCTGCCCCGCTGTTGCCGGCCCAGTGTAGGCGGCTGCCCCGGACAGGCTGCATGACCCGCGTCACGGCTCGTTTCCGGTGGGACCGGGGCCGGACACAGCTGCCGCCCGGCCCCGATGCCCACCCGACCACTGCCCGGCGGGATAAGGAAAGGCCAGTCAGGACTTGCCGCGGCCGGTAACGAAGTCACGGGCCCGGTCGACCAGGCCCGCGCCCGGCGCAAGGAGCTTGTTCGCAGGCGGCGTGTCGGGGGCGGCAGGGTGCGGGCGCGTCGGAGCCATGGCCTTGGCCCGTCGGACCTTCTCCCCGAGATCACCAAGCATCTCGGAGGAACAGGCCTGGCGCAGCATCGGGAAGAGGTTGTTCTCCTCGTCCTCGACGTGAGTGGATACCTCTTCCATGAGCTGTTGCAGCAGTGGCCTCATCTCGGCATCGTCGGCGTTCGTCTTCTCCAACTGCTTGAGAAGGTTCTCGATACGGCTGTGGTCCCGGATCTCCTTGTCCGCGATTCGGTCACCGCCCTCGACGTGCTCGCGCACCGCCGGGTACAGGTACTGCTCCTCGGCGACCGAGTGCCGCACCAGCTCAATGGTGACCTCGTCCACGAGATCACGCAGCTCCTGGCCTTGGCCCGTCATGGACTGGATTCGGCCGAAGATCTCTTCGACCTCCCGGTGGTCGGCCATCAATTCCTCGATCACATTCCCGCCATGCCCCATCGTGCATCCACCTCTCTGACGTTCGTGTCGGGGCCGGTCCATCCCGCCCCGGAAGAAACTGATCCCCGCCCCGGCAGACGCAGTGGTGGCTCGGCGCATTCGTCTCACCCGAACGGGAGGCCGACCGGGCTATCGCAGACGCCCACGGCGGCACTGGACGGCAATGACCCCGATTCCCGGGCCCGGACGGGGAACCCGGCCTGGAACAGCGGGGAAGCAGATCTCGAAGCTGTGATGGCCGATCACCGGGGCGACGATGAGTTCTACCAGGGCGACCGTCCGGCCCACCCAACGCTGGAGGAGGACCGGCCCCGCGGAGCGAAGCCCAAGGCACCGGCGAAGACCGCGGGCCCCTGGTTCATGGCGGCGATCGTCGTCGTGATCGTTGTGCTGGTGTCCTCGGCATCGCGCACTTCCCCTGAGGAGGGTCCCGTGCCGGACTGGGTAGGCGTGGCCACTACGCGCCCGATCGGCGACCACGAGGCGCGCGTCGTACTCACGGATCCGAACTTCGGACCGTGCGCATTCTGCCGCCCGGAAACCGAGCTGGGATCCCGCACTGAGCCGGAGGGGGAGATCAGTCCGAGCCGCTCAGTCTACGGGCCAGATCCTCGCGAATGTCTGCTACAAGGTTGCCGGTCACACCCAAAGTGACGACCAGCTCGGCCACATGCCGCAGTTTGGTGTTGGTACACATGGACGTTTCGCGGAGCAAGTCCCACGCATCAGCCGGCGTCAGACGTCCAACGGCGACAACGACGCCGATCGCCTGGTCGATGACGGCGTGGGAATACACCGCACGCTCCAGCTGGGCAACCTTGGCCTGTAGCTGCTCGATCTCCTCGGCGGGGTGGCTCTCCGGCTCCTGAACCGCACCAGGGAGCTTGTGCGAGTTGTCCACGTTGTCTCCGAGACATGGGAGCACGCATTCGTTCCTGGTACGTCTGTCCAGTCTCGTTTCCGCCCGCACTCTCTTCTTTCACCCTCACGCTAAAGGTCACTGGAGGCAGTTCGTCCAGTTCGACGTTTGGCAGGGTGCCGCCTTGAGCGAACTTGAGCACGTCTTCGGCAACGACGCGCAGTTTCGTGTTGGTGCGCTGGGAGACGTCTCGCAGGGCTCGCCAGGCCTCTTCAGGTGGTATTCGCCCGAGAACGACGAGGGCGCCTATGGCCTGATCGACGATGGCATGCGAGGTTACGGCCCGCTGGAGCTGCTCATTCTCCTCCCCCAGCCGCTCATATTCCATCGCGAGGTCGGTGGCGGACAGCGGTTCTAGGGGGTGGAGCCTGGAGATCGCGAAGAACGCCATGAGGGCACCCGGTCGAAGGGGGCGGGGGTCTCGGTACAGCTACCCGACCTGCATGGATCTACCTTCCCCCTAGGCAATCTTTACCGTCGACCCGAATTCGACCCTTGTACAGCACGTAAGATAGCTATTTTCGATACGCGAGACTTTTGAATCGTTTGGGTGACTTCGTAACCCTCGTGACTCACCTACCGGCTGGGCCTTCATTTGTTCTCGGCAGGAGGTCAGGCATGGGTCATTGGGTCTACAAGTTCTCGGGGTGTCCCGACACGTGGCACTTCCAGCAGATTGCCGACGAGGTGGAACCAGGCGAGGTCGTGGTGCGCGAACGCGCGGGCGGCCTGAGCATCGTAAACGGATTCGTGCGAGAGAGCGTCGATGACGTCATGATGGTGGCCCACTTTCGATGGGTGACAAGCGGAAACCCATCCACGGTGACACCCGAGTTGCTGCGGGCCTCCGGCCTCACCGTCGCTTGACGGGCGGCACGGGCAGTGAGTGCGAGCAACGGATATACCGGCAAGCCGCAACCTTGATCTCCCTGCTGTGCGGGCCGTCGCCTCGCACAGCCTCACAGGGGGGTGGGCTAGCCCGGCGCCGCCCAGCAGTCCGGCCCACCGCCCTGGCGCGGCCAGACTTCCGGACCACCGCCGAACCACTCGATGAGGTCCGATTCGGCCACGTCCACCTCATCCCCGCCCACCAGCTCGGCGTCTTGGAGGAACACCGTCAAGTCGCGCAGGGAATACGCCGTGGCCAGGATCTCGTCATCGATGCGTACGCGGCGGCCGCCAGATCCGCAGGGCGCCTCCACGATCACGGGACGCTCGACCATGAGCTCAGCCTCTCCCAGCGGAAGCCCGACCGCATTCCGGGGCGTGGTCTGAGACAGGCACGCTCACCTGGCCGATGATGCCGGTGATCGTCACGCGCCCGGCGGGTGATGCCGACACCGCCCTGGTCTTGATCAAGTCGTGGCCGCTGGCAGTATCAAGGTCTGTTCATGCTGGTCGGTGGCCTGTTCAAACACCCTGCGCCCGACCGGACCGGTCAGGCCCGCCCCTGCCAGTCCTCGAGCAGGTCATGGGCTCGGCCACTCGCTCTCACGTCACCGCGGGCTAGGCGGATGATGCACCCGCTTTCGCGGTCCGCTCCTCGGGCCAGCCTTCGTCTTCCACGCGGATGGCCCGCCGAAGGGCCTGCTGCGCCTTGCGCTCCTTTCCCTCGTCCTGCTCCAGGAGCGCCGTCGCGATCCCATCCAGCTTCCGCTGGATCGCGAGCTCAGCCCGCCGCTCCCCCGGTGTCGGCCCAGGTGCTGTGAGGAGGCGACGTCGAGCTGCTGGTGGGCGGCCGCAATCAGGTCACGGTTCTGCAGGATCGGCCTGCCGCCACGCGCGATGGTCACGATCGATGCCTTCGGTCGACGACGAGGGGCAGGACGATGGTGTCGAGGATCTCCTCGATCGCGGCGCGGGGAAGGGTCTGGTGTGCGCGGGCGAGTTCGGCGCTGACGAGATCGAAGGCTAGCGATCGGAGGCGGGGCGTGAGCATGCTCAGATCCACCTCGTCGCGGTCGGAGGCTCGTTGCCAGATTTCGTCGAGGCCCTGGCTCTGAGCGATCTCGGATCACCGAACCCTTGGCATACGAGTGCGCTCATCAAGTGCGGCGCCTCCGACGGCCTTTGTAGCCTGGCATCGCTGTACGTCGGGGGGAGCTGAACGTGGAGAACATCCTGCCCGTGGCCATCGGCGCCGCTATGCCGACCATGGCGACGGCGAGCCAGTACGACCACGCCCGGTAGCGACCCTGGCGGAACCGGACCGCAAGCGCGACGAGAAAGGCGACGAATCCGAGCACCACGGCGAGCTGCGGCACCATGACCTGGACGAGATATCCCCAAGAAAGGGCGGGGGGCGCTGACCCACACCCGGGCGCCGCGTGGCGGTCAGCAGCCCCGGTGGCAGGATCAGTGCCATGGGCACCGAGAGAGTCTGGGTGTACCGCGTGGAGGAGCCGCACGGCTCGCAGGGCTGGCACCCCTACGGCTCCCACTCCCACCGGTCGCGGGGAGTGGTCACCACCGACGCCTCCGGGCAGGACGCCAGGTACGTCGCCGCCCTCGTCGTCACGGACCTGCTCACCGAGTGGAAGGTGAACGGCATCGTCCAGCAGCACGTGCGCGTGATCGTGTGGGCGGACGAAGAAGGCGCCGGCCCCAGGGACGCGGCCTTCATGGTGGAGATCCAGCCCGGCGCCGACGGAGAGTGATCCATCGCGACCGGATTCGCGCACCGGCGGGATACCGGCCCGGGGGCGAGCGTAGATGGATCAAAGGATGCGTAGGGTGGACCCCCTGTCCGTGAGGGTGACGTCGCGAACTTTTCCGGGTTTGGGGAGGAGAGGGGCGGAAAATGTTCGCAGGGGCCGGCCAGCCATGGACTTCCGCCCGGCTCGCTGTCAGTGAAGTGTGCGACAGTCGGTCGGTGATCAACATTGGACGCAGCCTCCTGGAAGGCCTGGATGAGGTGGATTGGGCCGAGCTGGGCCACGCGTACGGAAGGGCGCAAGACGTCCCCGGACACCTCACCACGTTGTGTGGTCATGACGAGCCGCTCGCGAGGGTGCCTTGACGTCCTTGTTCGGCAACATCTTTCATCAGGGCACCCGATATTCCGCGTCACCGCATGCAGTACCTTTCCTGGCCCGTATCGCCCTGGCCGGCCCCCACCCGATCCGAGACGGATCTCGGAAGACTCGGCTCTGATCCTTCTCAACCAGCAGGTCCGGATCCCGCAGCGTCACTTCGCGTCGGGTCCTGTGCCCGGCACACACACTGCGAATGCGCGGACTTCCCGCTTCCTTCCGAGTTTCCAGCGCAATCGTTTCCACCTCATATGCCCCAAGAGGCGCGCGACAATGAAAGGGCACATCGCATTCGACGGAAGGAGGAGTGTGATGGGCAAGGCATCTGAGTACCCGCAACAGGAGACGCATGCGGTCAACGGCCACGGTATGCACCTGCACATGCGCACCCTGCATCCTTCGGTGCCGATTCCTTATCTCAGCAAGGAGGAGATGACGAGCGCGGCCCGAGCGGCGACGGCACGGCTGCCCGGTACCCCGCCCGCCGAAGACCTGGCGTTTTACGGAGGACTTGGAGCGCTGGCGGTGGCGGGAGCTCTGGATTGGCCGGTCGCCCTCGCCGTCGGCGGCGCCACCTGGCTGCTGCGCAGCGGGCGGAGGGAGAAGCCCGAGGCAGGCGTCAGGCCGTAGGGCATATCCTGGGCCGTTGCAGAGCGCCAGCTGCCGCCGCGCCGCCGAAGCCGCCCGCGCCCACAAACTGGCCGCCACCGGCCACCTGACTGGCCTGTGGCGCCCCGTCGGAGAACTCCGCAGTCGGCATCTGGCGCGCCACCGACGAGCACGAACTCCACGACAAGGTCCTCGGCACCCTTCCGCTGCGCCCCGCGGATGACCGTCACCGTGACCGCGCTCGAACTCCACCCCAACGACCCCTGCCGACCCTCCTGACCACCGGTCGGCTTCCACGCGAGGGCGACGGCGGTGCCATCGCAGGGAAGGTGCAGGCCGAGCCGGGCGAAGTCGACGCGGCCGACGAACCCAGGAAGCCGGGGCCAATGAACGTGACGGTCTGTGTCGGCAAAGAGGGCGACGGTCGACAGGAAACAGGCTGCCGGCGACCTCGTGCGGGTACGCGAAGACGTCACGGGCGACGGATCGCTGTACCCCCTCCAGGGCGCTGACCAGCACTGACGCCCTGGTCGAAAGGGCGGCGGCCATGCCGTCACTCGTCCTCGAGGCCGTGCTTGTCGCGCAGGGTTCGACGCCATACTCACGTGCGGCCGCCTGTGCTGAAGAAAGACCCACGAGGGGGCCGCACGACCAACCCACTCACGCACCGCCTTCGTGGGGACACAGCCGCCCCCGCTCCGAAACGTACGAGTACCGCGGCGTTGCACGCCGCCGACCGGACGGAGCCCACCTCCACAGCATGGAACTCGCGGCTCTGACCAGCGCACACTCCGCCGGTAGCGGTCGGCGTCAGAATGACATGGCCTTTCGTCACTCATGTCAGCAACAGGTGAGCACCATCCGTCAGTGCCAACCACCAGGTCACTGAGCCTGCGCCACTGACACTCAGATGACGATGCCCAACTGACACTCCCCCGCAGACCATCAGCCAAGCGTCAATCCCGCCATAAGAAGCGACGTCTTATGGCTACACGACTGAGGATATGCCGGTTGTGTACCGCTGCGCGCAGTAAGGTCGGCGGCATGAGCGATCAGCCGACTCCACAGCGCCCCACGGACGCTGACCTGCCGCCGCTGACGACGGCCGAGATTCCGGCCCGACTCGCCGACGTGCTGCCCACGATGAGTCCGCGCGGCCTCGTAGTCAATCAGGGCACGGGCGAGACCGTCGCCGGGGGCGGGCCGCTCGTCGCGGACGAGCCCGCCGCGGCGGCTTTGGCCCCGCATGTCGACTGGGCGGGCAACGAACGTGCGGCTTCCGCCGCCGAGGTGGCTCGGGCCGAAGCTACCGCGGCCCGCATCCGCCGCGAGGTCGCCGAGATCCGCACGGCCGTCGAACGGCTCGCCGGCGGCAGCCCCTTGAATGCGGCAGTCGCGAACTTCCTCACCGTCCAAGCGACGCTCCTCGAACGCCACGGCGGCACGGCGCAGCGTGCGGAGACCCTGAGCCGCTGCGACGACACCCGCGAAAACCCCGGCGTGTTCCCCTCCGCGGCGCGCAGCGCCCTCCTGATCGCCCGCGCCGCCCTCGGCATTCGCTGAAGTCAGGCGGAGAAGGTTCCGCCGGGCTCGGTCGGGCTGGGCTCGCCCACCGCGGCGGGGGACTCGTCCAGCTCGGCAAGCGCGGCCCGAAGAATCATCACGGACCCGCGGATCGCGGTACCAGCCCAGCCGGTGCCCAACAGATCGGCCGGGGCGGCGGTGAATGCCCGGGATACCCACCGAGTGCCACTCTCGTCCTCGCCGAGGGTGTTGGACGCGACGAGCGCAGCGACGGCCGCGGGCAGCTCCGGGGTGCCCATAGGGCCGAAGTCCTGTACATCGTGGGCCATGCTCCCTGTGCGTGCCGACAATCCCGTCACCCTATGCGACCTGCGCGTACTGGTGGATGAGGCCGCCAAGGCGGTGGCGCCGGATGACACGCGGTGAGGCATCGACGGCGGGCGGTTCGGGCGCGCCGACTCCGTCGGGGCATCGCTGTCCGAGTGATCGGTGAGGCCGATGTTCGTTGTGGTGGTCGACGTACTCGTCGACGACGAGGTGCAGGTGCCGCTCTCCGGTGATCAGGATGCGGTCGGTGGCCTCGCGCCTGCAGGATCCCACCCAGCGCTCGGCGATCGCGTCATCCGCGGTGCGCCCGGCAGGATGGGCACCACCCGGGCGCCGACGGCGGTGGCGGCGGTGCAGGCGTCGGCATCCGGCAAGCCAGGACATCGCGCGTTCTACGGTCCAACGGTGCCGGCCCAGGCGGGTCGAGGACTCGATGCCCTTGCGGGCAATGCGATGTGTGATGCCCCGCTTGCGTAACCACCGCCGCAGGTGGTCGTAGTCGTATCCCTTGTCGGCGTGGAACTCTCCCGGTCTGCGTCGTCGGCGTCCACATCAGGAGCGGATCGGCGGTATGCCCTTCACCAGCGGGATGAGGGCCTGGCCGTCGCGCAGGTTCGCGCCGGAGATGCCGACGGACAGGGGCAGACCGGTCCGCTCGGTGACCAAGTGGATCTTCGAGCCGTACAGCTCCTCGCGGGCATGGCGACGGCCCCCACGATGATCACCGCGATGACCCTGTCCGGCAGCGCACCCCGGAGGGCCGGCTGAACGAGGGCATGACCGTCGCCGCCACTGGCCTGATGGGCTGCATCGCCTGCGGCTCCGCCACCGGCGGCTGGGCAGCGGAACACCCTTCACCGACCGTCGGCTTCACCGGGCCAACGACCGCCGCGGCCCTGGCCCCTGCTGATCGCGACCGGCCACGCCGTCCACGCCCGTCGTCGACGATGCTCGGGTTGGGCGAACGCCACGAATCTCCGCTGGTTTTCGCGCACCCATTGACGCGCTCACAGCCCCCACCTACCTTCCACCGTCGAAGCGCTTCGACGTCACGCATCGAAACGATTCGATGAACGCTGCGTGACACCTCAGTTACCCATCCGACTCCCTTGGAGGCAGTGGATGTTGACGGCACGAAGGCGTGTGGTGGCGACGGCGACGGTCCTCACCGGCTCCCTGCTCCTGGCCTCCTGCGGTGGCTCGGACAGCGGTGCCTCTGACGGCAAGACACTCAAGCTGTGGCACTACGAAGCCCCGAACAGCGCGATGGGTGTCGCCTGGAACGAGGCCATCAAGGAGTTCGAGGCGAAACACCCGGGCGTGAAGGTGAAGTTCGAGGAGAAGGGCTTCGAGCAGATCCAGAAGACCGCGCCGATGGTCCTCAACTCCTCGGACGCGCCCGACATCATGGAGTACAACAAGGGCAACGCGACGGCTGGACTGCTGTCCAAGCAGGGGCTCCTCACCGATCTGACCGCCGAGGTCACCAAGCGCGGCTGGGACAAGAAGCTCAGCGCGGGGGTGAAGACCACCAGTCAGTACGACGCCAACGGGGTCATGGGCTCCGGAAAGTGGTACGGAGTGCCCAATTACGCCGAATACACCATGGTCTTCTACAACAAGGACCTCTTCAAGAAGTACGGCATCGCCGAGCCGAAGACGTTCGACGACCTCACCGCGGCCATGGACAAGTTCGTCGCCAAGGGCATCACCCCGCTCGCCAACGCCGGCGCCGAGTACGTGGCCCAGCAGTACCTGTACCAGCTGGCGCTGTCGAAGGCCGACCGCTCCTGGGTCGACTCGTACGAGCTGTACAAGGGTAAGACCGACTTCCACGATGCGGCCTGGACCTACGGCGCGACCACCTTCGCCGACTGGGTGAAGAAGGGCTACATCAGCAAGACGTCCAGCGGCTCCAAGGCCGAGGACGCGGGGGTCGCCTTCATCCAGGGCAAGAACCCGATCCTGTTCAGCGGCAGCTGGTGGTACGGCCGCTTCAAGGCGGAGAACAAGTTCGACTGGGGCACCATGCTGTGGCCGGGTTCCAACCTGACCCTCGGCTCGGGCGGTAACCTCTGGGTCGTCCCCAAGGGCGCCAAGAACAAGGACCTGGCCTACGACTTCATCGACATCACCATGTCGAGGAAGATCCAGAACCTGCTCGGCAACAAGGGCGGCGTGCCCGTCGCGGCCGACGCGGCAGCCGTCACCGACCCGCAGGCAAAGAATCTCATCGCCGACTTCAACACGCTCTCCGGACGTGACGGCTTGGCCTTCTATCCGGACTGGCCGGTCGCCGGCTTCTACGACGTCCTCGTCTCTGAGACACAGAAGCTGATCACGGGCAGCGAGAAGCCGGACGCCTATCTGAGCAACGTGCAGAAGGCGTATGACAAGGGCGCGCCGAAGCAATGACGATCATCGTCGAACGGGGTGCGCGGGCCGTCGGCAAGCACCAGCACGTCGGCCCGCGCCGCCCCCGCCCGCGCACGTCGTACGCCCTCTTCCTGCTCCCTGGCATCCTCGCCTTCCTCGCCGTGATCGTCGTCCCGTTCCTGATGAACACGGGCGTGAGCTTCACGGACTGGAGCGGGGTCGGCTCGCCGAAGTGGACCGGGCTCGCCAACTATCGCGAGCTGGTGGACGACTCGGAGTTCTGGGTGTCGTTCCGGCACAGCCTGTTCATGGTCGTCGCCATGGCCGTCGTACCGACGATGCTCGGACTCGTCCTCGCCGCCGCCCTGTTCGACTACATAGGCAAGCACTTCGGCAGCAGGACGGCGGCCGTCCTGCGCGCCTGCTTCTACCTCCCGCAGGTGCTGCCCATCGCGGTCGCCGGCATCGTCTGGAGCTGGATCCTCGCCCCCGACAACGGCGCCCTGAATGCGCTGCTGAAGGCGGTCGGTCTCGGCTCCCTGCAACAGGACTGGCTCGGCGACCCGGACATCGCCCTCTACACCGTCATGGGTGTGATGGTGTGGGTGCAGATCGGCTTCCCCCTCGTCGTCTTCATGGCGGGGCTCCAGCGCGTCGACCCGCAGCTGTACGAGGCGGCGGAGCTGGACGGCGCCGGCTGGTGGCGCCGCTTCTGGCACATCACGCTGCCGCAGATCAGACCCGAGATCTACGTCGTGCTGCTGTGGTGCACGATCGCCGCGCTGAAGGTCTTCGGGGCCGTCTACGTCCTGACCAAGGGTGGGCCGGGCGGCGCCACCGACGTCCCCTCCTACTTCTCCTTCACCACGTTCTTCGAGAAGACCCAAGTCGGGTACGGCGCCGCCGTCTCCACCGTCCTCACCGTGATCATCCTCGTCCTGGCCCTGGTCGGACTGAAGCTCCAGGCCCGCGCCGAGGACGCCGAGGAGGGGGTCCGCACATGATTACCGTACGCCGTTACCCGGTCCTCATCGCGCTCTGCATCGGCGCGGCCTTCATGGTCCTGCCGTTCCTCATCGTCGCGGTCAACGCGGTGAAGTCCCCCGCCGAGTACTCCCAGCACGGCCCCCTCAGTCTCCCCAAGGGCCTCTACCTGGATGGTCTGAAGGACTTCTGGTCGCGTGTCGACTATGGCCAAAAGCTCTTCAACTCCGTCCTGATCAGCGGCTCGGTGGCGGTCCTGGCCGCGGTCCTGTCCGTGCTCAACGCCTACGCGATCGGCATCGGCCGCGTCAAGGGCCGCACCTGGGTGCTCGCCTTCTTCGTGCTCGCCAACATGCTGCCGCAGGAGGCGCTCGTCTATCCGATCTACTACCTGTGCAAGCAGGCGGGCCTGTACGACACCCGGCTCAGCGTCGTGATCGTCTTCACCGTCGTCCAGGCCGCCTTCGGCACGTATCTGCTGTCCTCGGTCCTCGGACAGTTCCCGCGCGAGATCATCGAGGCGGCCCGGATCGACGGGGCGAACAAGTGGCAGGTGTTGTGGCGGATCGTGGTCCCGGTCAGCCGCCCGACCATCGGCGTGCTGCTCGTCTTCTTCTTCGTCTGGACGTGGAACGAGTTCCTGCTCCCCCTGGTCATGCTGATCTCCAACGACAACCAGACGGTGTCGGTGGCGCTCGGCGTCCTCCAGGGTCAGCGCCTGATGGACGCCACGATGACCAACGCGGCGGCCCTGCTCGGCGTCCTGCCGGCCATCGTCTTCTTCCTCGTCTTCCAGCGGACTCTCACCCGCGGCATCGCCGTGGGTGCCGTCAAGTAGGGGGCACGCGCTTGAAGTTCACCGACGGCTACTGGCTGCTCCGCGAAGGCGTCACCGCGGCCCACCCGGTCGAGGTCCTGGACGTCACCGCCTCTCCGGGGGCCCTGGAGATCCACGCGCCGACCCAGCCCATCCGCCACCGCGGCGACCTGCTGAAGGGACCGGTCGTGACGATCAGCGCACACGCACCGACGCCGGACGTCATCGGCGTCACCTTCACGCACTTCGAGGGCGAGCAGCCCCGGGGGCCGCGGTTCGAAGTGCGGCGGGAGGACGACTTCACGCCGCAGGTGGAGTACGACGACGAGCACGCCACAGTCACCGCCGGCGCCCTGTCCGTGCGCGTCGCCCGCTCCGGCCCCTGGCACGTCGACTTCCTCGCCCACGGCCGCATTCTCACCACCAGCGGTCGCAAGGGCATGGGCATCATGCGCGACGCGACCGGTGCCCACTACCTGCGCGAGCAACTGGATCTTCGCGTCGGTACCTCGGTGTACGGCCTCGGCGAGCGATTCGGGCCGCTTGTCAAGAACGGTCAGGTCGTCGACATGTGGAACGCGGACGGCGGCACGGCGACCGAACAGGCCTACAAGAACGTCCCCTTCTTCCTGACTGACGCGGGCTACGGCGTCTTCGTCGATCACCCGGGCAAAGTGTCGTTCGAGGTCGGCTCGGAGGCGGTGTCCCGGGTCCAGTTCAGCGTGGAGAGCCAGCAGTTGACGTACTACGTCATCTACGGCCCCACCCCGAAGGACATCCTGCGCAAGTACACGGCCCTCACCGGCCGCCCGGCGCTCCCGCCCGCCTGGTCCTTCGGCCTGTGGCTGTCGACGTCCTTCACCACCTCCTACGACGAGGCCACCGTCACCTCCTTCATCGACGGCATGAAGGAGCGCGAACTTCCGCTCTCGGTCTTCCACTTCGACTGCTTCTGGATGCGGGAGTTCAACTGGTGCGACTTCCAGTGGGATCCGCGGGTCTTCCCCGATCCGGAGGGCATGCTGGCCCGGCTGAAGGACAAGGGCCTGCACATCTGCGTCTGGATCAATCCGTACATCGCGCAGCGCTCGCCGCTCTTCGCCGAGGGCAAGGCCCTGGGCCATCTGCTCAAAAAGCCCGACGGGAGTGTGTGGCAGTGGGACCTGTGGCAGCCCGGCATGGCGCTCGTCGACTTCACCAGCCCGGCCGCCCGCGACTGGTACGCCTCCAAGCTGGAGGCACTGCTCGCGCAGGGCGTCGACTGCTTCAAGACCGACTTCGGCGAGCGGATCCCGGTCGACGTGGCGTACGCGGACGGCTCGGACCCCGAGCGGATGCACAACTACTACACGTACCTCTACAACCGCACCGTCTTCGAGGTACTGCGCAAGCACCGCGGCGAGCAGGAGGCTGTCGTGTTCGCGCGCTCGGCCACGGCCGGGAGCCAGGGCTTCCCGGTGCACTGGGGCGGTGACTGCGAGGCCACGTACGAGTCGATGGCCGAGTCGCTGCGCGGCGGCCTCAGCCTCGGTATGTCTGGTTTCGGGTTCTGGAGCCATGACATCGGGGGCTTCGAGGGCACCCCGTCCGCGGCGTTGTTCAAGCGGTGGCTCGCCTTCGGGTTGCTGTCCTCGCACAGCAGGCTGCACGGCTCGTCGTCGTACCGGGTGCCGTGGCTGTTCGACGAGGAGGCCGTGGACGTCCTGAGGCTCTTCACCCGGCTGAAGCTGCGGCTCATGCCGTACCTGTACAAGGTCGCCCGCACCGCTCACGCGGAGGGTGTGCCGATGATGCGGGCGATGGTGCTGGAGTTCCCGGACGACCCCGGCTGCGCGCATCTGGAGCGGCAGTACATGCTCGGTCCCGATCTGCTGGTCGCGCCGGTCTTCAGCGACGACGGGGACATCTCGTACTACGTGCCCGAGGGCACCTGGACCCACTACCTGAGCGGGCAGAGGGTGACCGGGCCGCGCTGGGTGCGCGAGCGACACGGGTTCTCCAGCGTTCCGCTGCTGGTCAGACCGGGTGCGGTGATCCCGGTGGGCGCGGTGGACGACCGGCCCGATTATCCGTACGCCGACGGGGTCACCCTGTGCGCCTACGGCCTCGAGCGCGGGGCGCGGGTGACGGTGCCGGTGGGGGACGTGACCTTCACCGTCGTCCGGGAGGGGGACACGCTGCGGGCCTCCAGCAGTGATCCAGCGACTCCCTGGGCTCTGGCCGCCGGGGAGCGGATCGCGCGGGCGGCTGCGGGCACCGGATTCGTGTCGCTGGAGTTGGAGTCGGAGTGATGTTTCCTCCCCCACTGGAGCTGGACTGACCATGGTGAAGATCACGGACGTGGCGCGGCACGCGGGTGTCTCCCCCAGCACCGTCTCGTACGCCCTGAGCGGCAAGCGCCCGATCTCCGAGGAGACCCGGCAGCGCATCGAGGTGTCCATCCGCGAGCTGGGCTACCGCCCGCACGCCGGCGCCCGGGCGCTGGCCAGCAGCAGGTCGAACGTGCTGGCGCTGGTGATCCCGCTGCGGTCCGGGATCCACGTCCCGGTGGTGATGCAGTTCGCGGTGTCGGTGGTGACCACGGCACGGACGCACGACCATGACGTGCTGCTGCTCACCCAGGAGGAGGGCGAGGAAGGGCTGCGCAGGGTCGCGGACACCGCGCTCGTGGACGCGTTGATCGTCATGGACGTACAACTCCACGACCCTAGGCTGCCGCTGCTGCGCACCCTGGACCGGCCCTCCGTGATGATCGGGTTCCCCCAGGACCCGGCGGGCCTGACCTGTATCGACCTCGACTTCAAGGCGGCGGGTGAGCGGTGCGTGGATCGGCTGGCCGGACTCGGGCACCGGGTCGTCGCGCTGGTCGGGTCGCCGCCCGAGGTCTATGTGCGGGAGACGGCGTTCGCCCAGCGGGTGGTGCAGGGGTTCACGGCCGCCGCCGACCGCAACGGACTCACCTCGTCCATCCACCCGTGCGAGGCCTCGCCCGCCGCCGCCCGCCGGGTCGCCGAGCAACTGCTGTTCCGACAGCCGGAGTTGACCGGGGTCGTCGTGCACAACGAGGCGGTTCTGGAGCCGCTGATCGACGCCTTCGAGCAGCTCGGTCTGCGGGTCCCCGGCGACCTGTCCATCACCGCCATCTGCCCCGACGAACTCGCCGAGTCCCTCCGCGTCCCCGTCACCTCGGTCGCCCTGCCGTCTGCCGAGCTGGGCGCGCGGGCCGTGGAGCTGCTGATGAAGAAGCTGGACGGCACGGCCGTACCCGAGGCAACGCTCCTGCCGCCCCGGCTGACGGAACGCGCGAGCACGGCGCCGCGCAAAGCGCCCTGAAGTTCCTCATGTGCAAGGCACTCACCGAAGGAGCCGTGACATGCAGAAAGGCAAGAGAAGAAGGAGAACCACGCTCGTCGTCGCGCTCGCCCTCGTAGCCGGCCTCTCGGCCGCCGTCCCGGCCGGCGCGGACGGTCCCACGTACCCCTTCCGCAACCCGAACCTCCCCGTCGACAAGCGCGTCGACGACCTGCTCTCCCGTCTGACACTCGACGAGAAGATTTCCCTCCTGCATCAGTACGAGCCGGCGATCCCGCGCCTCGGCATCCAGGCGTTCCGCACCGGCACCGAGGCCCTGCACGGCGTGGCCTGGCTCGGCAAAGCGACCGTGTTCCCGCAGGCGATCGGGCTCGCCTCCACCTGGGACCCGGCGCTGATCCGGCAGGTCGGCTCGGCGGTCGGCGACGAGGTGCGCGGCTTCCAGCAGCAACGCCCGGCCGGCTGGGGCCTCAACCTGTGGGCGCCCGTGGTGAACCCGCTGCGCGACCCGCGCTGGGGCCGCAACGAGGAAGGGTACTCCGAGGACCCCTACCTCACCGGCTCGATCTCCACGGCATACGGCACCGGCCTGACCGGCGGCGACCCGAACCACCTGAAGACAGCTCCGACGCTGAAGCACTTCCTCGCCAACAACAACGAGATCCAGCGCGACACCACGTCCTCCGAACTGCGCCCACGCGTGCTGAAGGAGTACGACGAGCAGGCCTTCAAGCCGGCGATCGAGGCGGACGCGGCCACCGGGGTGATGTCGTCGTACAACCTCGTCAACGGCCGCCCGGACACGGTCAACCCCGCCCTGGACGACACCGTGCGCACCTGGACCTCGCAGGACCTGCTGAACGTCACCGACGCCTTTGCGCCGGGCAATCTGGTCGGCAGCCAGAAGTACTACGGCACGCAGGCCGAGGCGGACGCCGCCGCCCTGAAAGCGGGCATCGACAGCTTCACGGACAACGACACGGACTCCGGGCCGACGACGGCCGCGATCAAGTCGGCATTGTCCACGGGCCTGTTGAAGAAGTCGGACGTCGACGAGGCCGTGGGGCATGTACTGAGCGTCCGCGTCCGGCTCGGCGAGTTCGACCCGGGCGGCGGCACGTACGGATCCATCGACGCGTCCGTCATCGACAGCCCGGCCCACCGGAAGCTGGCGCGCGAGGCGGCCACCGAGGCTGCGGTACTGCTGAAGAACGACGGCGCGCTGCCGCTGCGGAAGTCCGGCAGCGCGGCCGTGGTCGGCCCGCTGGCCGACACCCTGTACACGGACTGGTACTCCGGCACTCTCCCGTACGCGGTGACGCCCAGGGACGGCATCGCGTCGAAGCTCGGCACCTCCGTGGCGAGCAGCGAGGGCGTGGACCGGATCGCGCTGAAGGACACGGCGACCGGGAAGTACGTCACGGCGGGGACAGGCGACGCCGGCGCCGCCCTGAAGGAGACCCCCGACTCGGGGCCGGGTTCTCAGTTCGACGTGTTCGACTGGGGATCGGGCGTCGTCACACTTCGCTCGGCCGCCAACGGACAGTACGTCGGCTACAACTGGTCGAACTTCGTCAACGACCAGACACAGCCGAACGGCTGGTTCGTGCAGCAGCAGTTCAAGCTGGAGCGGCAGGACGACGGGACGTACCTGCTGCGGTACGCGGGCTACGAGACCGGCGAGTCCTGGTGGTCTAATCCGGTCTACCTCGGCCCGACCGGCGACGACGGCACGCTCGGCCTGGTCGACAAGGACAAGGCCGCGCACTACACGAAGGACGTCGTGCGCGATGGCCTCGACGAGGCGGTCGCCGCAGTCAAGGGCAAGGACACGGCGGTGGTGGTCGTGGGATCGATGCCCTCGATCAACGGGCGCGAGGCACACGACCGCACGGACATGGGGCTTGCCCCGTCGCAGGAGGCTCTGGTCAAGGCGGTCCACCGGGCCAACCCTCGGACGGTGGTGGTCGTCGAGAACAGCTACCCCACGACTCTCGGCTCTCTGCAGAAGGAAGTCCCGGCTCTGCTGTGGACCACGCACGCGGGCCAGGAGACGGGCAACGCACTGGCCGATGTGCTCTACGGCGACGCCAACCCGGCGGGCCGCTTGACGCAGACCTGGTACAGGTCGGAGTCCGACCTCCCGTCCATCCTGGACTACGACATCATCAAGGCCGACCGCACGTACGAGTATTTCAAGGGGCAGCCGCTGTACCCGTTCGGGTTCGGACTGTCGTACACAAGCTTCCGCTACGGCGAGCTAAAGCGGGTCGACGACGGGTACGAGGTGTCGGTGACGAACACGGGCACACGGGCGGGCGATGAGGTCGTGCAGCTGTACGTCCATCAGCGGGTGTCGCGCGACAAGCAGCCGCTGAAGCAGCTCAAAGCGTACGCGCGGGTGCCGCTGAAGCCGGGCGAGACGAGGACGGTACGGCTGAAGCTGCGGACTTCGGACCTGGCGCACTGGGACGTCACCCGCTCGAAGTGGGTGGTGGAGAAAGCGACGTACGACGTGATGGTGGGCGCGTCGTCGGCGGACGTCCGCGCGCGTACGTCGTTGACGGTCGGGGGCGAGACGATCCCGCCCCGTGATCTGTCGAAGGTGACCCGCGCCGAGAACTTCGACGACTACGACGCGATCAGCCTGGTGGACGAGTCGAAGGCGCGCGGAACGGCGGTGGCCGCGACGGCCGACGGGGCGTGGCTGAAGTTCGCGGACACGCGGCTCGGCTCGGGCGCGTCGACGCTGAGCACCCATCTGGCGGGAGCCTCCGGCACGCTGGAGGTGCGCCTCGGCTCTCCCACCGGCACGTTGGCCGGTACGGCGCACTTCGACGGCACGTCGTCGCCGTACACGTACGAGACGGTGACGACCCCCCTGGCGGCCGTGGCGAAGGGCCGCTGGGACGTGTACCTGGTCCTGAGCGGCGGCCTTCGCCTGTCGACGTTCAGCCTGCGCTGACGGGCACGGTGTCGATCGCGTACCGGCTCAGCCGAGGCCCCAGGCCCGCCCGAGCCGGTACGCGGCACACAGGTTCACATCGAGGAAGCAGGAACCGGCCGTCCCGCACTGCTCGATCCCACTGCCCGGGTCAACCGGCTGCCGCGGTGTCCCCCTCTCCTAGGGCGTGTCTTCAATTGATCTTGAGTGGTGGATCATGGTCAGGTGATACGTCGCCATGAACCGTCCGATGTGGAGTGGGAGTTCCTCCGCCTGTTTCTGGCCCGGTCCTTGCGCGGACGGAAGCGGCCGGACGACCGAACCGTGCTCAACGGGATCGTGTGGAAGTTCCGGACGGGCACGGCCTGGCGGGACGTGCCGGAGCGGTACGGCTCCTGGCACACGCTGCATACCCGCTTTCGCCGGTGGGCCCTGGACGGCACCTTCGAGCGGATGCTCCGGGCCGCCCAGGCCCGGGCGGACGCGGCGGGCGAGATCGACTGGCTGGTGTCGGTCGACTCCACCGTCGTACGCGCCCACCAGCATGCCGTCGGAGCCCGAAAAAGGGGGCTCCGCATCCCCACACTCGGACGCTCCCGGGGCGGCCTGACCAGCAATATCCACCTGGCCCTGCGATGCCCTGGGGCGTCCGCTCGGCTTCGTGCTGACGGCCGGCAACACGAACGACTGCACGCAGTTCACCGCCGTGATGGAGGCGATCCGGGTGCCCCGCCTCGGGCCGGGACGGCCCCGGCTGCGGCCCGCTCATGTGCTGGGCGACAAGGGCTACAGCTCCCGCGCGATGCGCACCTGGCTGCGGCGGCGCGGCATCGTCCACACCAATCCCGAGCGGGCCGACCAGAAGCGCAACCGGGCCCACCGCGGCAGCCGAGGCGGACGCCCGCCCCGCTGGCTTCGTTGGTGTGAGATGAGAACGAATGATGCCGAGTTCGGGCAACAGGGGTTGATCAAGCGGGCCCAGGATGTTGCCGGATTCCAGGAACACCTGGTCGGCGTGTTGGGGTGCGAAGGGGCTGATGAGCGGGACGGATATCGTGCTGACATGAAACAAGGGTTCGATCTTGCCGCGTCGCTCGCCAGAGGCGTCGAAGACCGCAGTGGTGCATGGAACTTCATCCAGGGCTTTGCCGCCCACTGGGTCGGCGCCGCACTGGGACACGATGACGGATGGACGGAAGCCGATCTCGATGCTGCCGAGGAGAGGCTCGGTCTTCGACTGCCGACGGCGTTGCGCGAGGCGTATCTGCTGTTCGGACGCCGGCGGGATCTCACCAGCAACCACGATGTGCTGCTCGGCCCTGCAGAGCTGTATGTCGATGACGCCAAGGAGGCCCTGGTCTTCCGTCACGAGAACCAGGGGGCCGCCTCCTGGGGCGTCCTTCTCAACAGCCTCCAGGATGACGATCCTGCAGTGCTCATCCGGCTTGACCTCACCGACAAGAGCGCCGAGCGGTGGGAGGACTGGCTGGAGCGTCTGTCCCTTTGCTTCGTCGAGATCATCTTGTCGGAGTCCCTGCAGGCCGATGAAGAGCTCTGCGACTTCCTCGACCCGGATGACGACAGTCTTGAACTGCTGGAGACGAACTCCTTCCGACTGCCGTTCCCGGCATACCCCGTCGGCGAGGAGACACGGTGGTTCCTGGGCCAAGACGTCCTCCTGCGCGATGACGACGGCGCGGCCATCCTGGCTCGCGGCCGAACGGCAGAAGACCTCGACCGCGTTCGTGACCTGCTCCCGGGCGACTGGCTCAACGACTGTCGCTGACCATGTCCCAGACTGCTGCTGACCGGGCTGCCCACGTTGGAGTCAACCCGAACTCTGCTGTTCGGCTCGGGCTCGGGTGGTGGCGAGGTGGTAGGAGTGAGTTCCGGTCTCGATGATGTTGCCGCCGAGCGTGAGTCGGTCGACGATGGCCGCGCAGAGACGGGGGTCGGTGAACGTCCTGGTCCAGCCGGAGAGCGACTCGTTCGAGGCGATGGCGACGCTGTTCTTCTCCTCGCGTTCGGTCAGGACCTGGAAGAGGAGTTCGGCGCCGCGGCGGTCGAGTTCCATGTAGCCGAGTTCGTCGCTGCAGAGGAGATTGACTCGGCAGTAGCGGGCGATGTCTTGGTCAGCTGCTTCTCGTCGGCGGCTTCGACGAGTTCGTTGACCAACTTGGTCATGGTGATGTGCGAGAAGAGCCGGTGCTGGTACGCCGTCGCCCGTGCCGGCGATGACCTCCGCACCTACCGGATCGGGCAGATCCTTGACCTGGAGCCGCTGGAAGGGGTGTACGACCCACCGGTCCCTTTCGACCTGGCTCGTCACTGGCAGGCCCATACGGCGCGGTGCAGGAGCGGCTATGGCAAGGCGAAGCGGAGATACGCATCTGGCCGGTCGGCATCACCCGCCTCCAGGACGTCGCGGCGCAGGCGGTGCTCGATGGCGTGAACCAGGGAAAGCTCGAGCCCGGCGGCCGGCGCCGGGCTGTCATCCCCATCGAGAGCCTCGCCCACACGGAGGCAGAGCTGCTGCGACTGGGCCCGGAGGTGGAGGTGCTCGCACCCTCGGGGCTTCGAGAGCGCATCGCCGCATCGGCACGGACAATGGCTACGATCTACGACTGAAGGTGATTTCGCCGTGCGTGCCGTCCGGACGGCCGGCGTCGGGAAACGCCGGCACCCTCTCTGCACCCGGACGAGGCGCACCGCCCTGCGCGGGTTCAGTACGTCACGCCTTCTTTCGCATCGCCGCCGGAGCGCGTGGCCAGCGTCGGAAAGGCGGTACCTCCTCAGGCAGACCGAGAGCGGTATTCGGGCGGTCCTGCGGCTCAGGCACGCCGCCCTTGCCCGCCGCCTCTCGCTCGGTCTCGCCAACTCAGGCGCTCATCTGCCAAGTGGAGCACTCAGCCACGACCCGACGCACCGTCAGCATTGGGAATCACTCATCTAGAAGACTGCTGAAAATCTCGGGTTCTGGCCCCGGCTCGGTGGAGTCGGGGCCAGTCTTGTAGGCATGCAGGGGGAATGGGCCGGGGAGTTGG
>NZ_JBEYXD010000114.1:0-21257 GCF_040644975.1 Streptomyces sp. NPDC046900
CGGCGCTCGGCGACATCAGCGCAGCGCGGCCCAACGAGTAGCGGGCCCAGGTATCCCCACCAGGTCAGGCGGCGGCATCACGGCCGCGAGACGCCTCCACGTTCAGCAGCTCGACGAGCTGGGGGCGGTGCAGTGCAGCGATGTCTTCGAGCAGGTCGGGGTGGCGAAGCAGGGCGGCTGCCTCGGCGTCTCGGGCGCTCGGATTGGTCAGGCGTTCGAGGCCGCCGACTTCGGTGTGGTGCTCGGTCGCGGTGGCGGACACAGCTGCCGTCCGGCCCCGATACCCACCCGACCACTGCCCGGCGGGACAAGGAGGGGCCAGTCAGGACTTGCCGCGTCCGGTGACGAAGTCACGGGCCCGATCGACTAGACCGGCGCCCGGCGCGAGGAGCTTGTTCGCAGGCGGAGTGTCGGGGGCGGCAGGGTGCGGGCGCGTCGGAGCCATGGCCTTGGCCCGTCGGACCTTCTCCCCGAGATCACCGAGCGTCTCGGAGGAACAGGCCTGGCGCAGCATCGGGAAGAGGTGGTTCTCCTCGTCCTCGACGTGGGCGGCCACCTCCTCCATGAGCTGCTCCAGCAGCGGGCTCATCTGCGGGTCGTCGGCGTTCGTCTTCTCCAACTGCTTGAGAAGATTCTCGATACGGCTGTGGTCCCGGAGCTCCTTGTCCGCGATCCGGTCGCCGCCCTCGACGTGCTCGCGCACCGCCGGGTACAGGTACTGCTCCTCGGCGACCGAGTGCCGCACCAGCTCAATGGTGACCTCGTCCACGAGATCACGCAGCTCCTGACCCTGGCCCGTCATGGGCTGGATCCTGGCGAAGATCTCTTCGACCTCCCGGTGGTCGGCCATCAATTCCTCGATCACATTCCCGCCATGTCCCATCGTGCATCCACCTCTCGGACGTTCCTGTCGGGGCCGGTCCATCCCGCCCCCGGGAACTGATCCCCGTCCCGGCAGACGAAGTCGTGGCTCGGCGCATTCGTCTCACCCGAACGGGAGGCCGACCGGGCTATCGCCGACGCCCACGGCGACACGGGAGACCTCGGGGCACGGACCTGGTCGAGTCGGCCGCGAATCTGATGTTTGAATCGTTTGGGTGATTTCGTAACCCTCGTGACTGACCTATCGGTTGAGCCTTTGTTTGTTCTCAGCAGGAGGTCAGGCATGGGTCACTGGGTCTACGAGTTCTCGGGGTGTCCCGGCACCGGGCGCTTCCAGCAGATTGCCGACGAGGTGGAGCCCGGCGAGGTCGTGGTGCGTGAACGCGCGGGCGGTCTGAACATCGTGGACGGATTCGTGCGAGAGAGCGTCGATGACGTCATGATGGTGGCCCACTTTCGATGGGTGACCAGCGGGAACCCATCCACGGTGACGCCCGAGTTGCTGCGGGCCTCCGGTCTTTCGCCGTCGCCTGACAGGCGGCCCGGTCAGTGAGTGCGAGCAGCGGGCAAGCCGCGACAAGCAGGTGAAGACCATCTCGTAGCGCATGCCCATGGGGACATCCTGCAGGCCGCCCGAAGCTCCGGCCCACCCCAGCCCGGCCCGTGGTAGGGACTCAGCTCACCACACGCGACTGGGGCGGGCGCAGAGGGTGCACATCAAGTGAGAGCGCGACCCGGGCATTCGCCGACTCGGATCAGGCTGCGGGCATGCCGCTACGCATGGCCTCACTGATATCGCACAGATCCCAGAGCGCCAGGGCTTGGCCGCGTGCAGAGTTCGGCTGCCAAGCGGCGGGGCTGATGCCGCGCCGACGGGCCCACTCGCGGAACTGACCGTTCGTCTTCGTCCCCAGCGAGTAGCCAGCCTGGGTTGTCGTCACAAGGGGCCGGCCGTCGCGTCCGGTGCGGGTGGTCACACGTCTAGTGTGCCCGGGCAACTGGGGATGTCGCGACGGTCGTGTGCGCCGTCTGATACGTCAGCGTGTGCACCCCGGATACACGCCACGATGGTCAGCCGACGAGGTCCCGTTCGTCAGCATTGATCGAATGGGACCTCGTGGCTTTCCAGTTGTTGTTCAGCTCGCTACGCGGCTTGCTGCGTGGGCGTTGTCGTCCTTGGCCTGAGCGCGGGTACCGGGAGCGACGCAGACGAGGTCACCGGGCGTCGCCTCACGCCACACGAAGCCCGACACACAGGTGGCATTGGTGGCGCTGACTCGCCGGCTCGCTGCGTGGGCGTTGTCGTCCTGGACCTGGGCGCGGGTACCGGGGGTGACGCAGACGCGGTCACCGGCCGTCGCCTCACGCCACACGAACCCCGACACGCAGGTGCCTGCGGGTGCGGTCGTTCCGGCTACGCGGCTTGCTGCGTGGGCGTTGTCGTCCTTGGCCTGAGCGCGGGTACCGGGAGCGACGCAGACGAGGTCACCGGCCGTCGCCTCACGCCACACGAAGCCCGACACACAGGTGGCATCGGTGGCGCTGACTCGCCGGCTCGCTGCGTGGGCGTTGTCGTCCTGGACCTGGGCCCGGGTACCGGGGGTGACGCAGACGCGGTCACCGGCCGTCGCCTCACGCCACACGAACCCCGACACGCAGGTGTCCGCTCGTGGCGTGGTCGCGGCCGCGATCGTGGCACCTGGAAGGACAATGCCACCCCCAACTGCCACCAGAACGGCAGCGGCAGAGGTGACGGTGCGACAACGCTTGGAGATACTCGCCATCTTCCCGTACTTCCTTTCATTGATGCGCTCGACCGCCGTTTGAGAATGTTCCTGACAACGATGGGAGCCCTGAATGGCTGGCAGTTCGCCGCGGCCTCAGCGCTCCGGTCTCGAACGACAACTCGCGCTTGTCTCATCCGGCAGGTGGCGGTCGCTCGACCTGGCTCATCACTCCGCATGCATACCTCTCCGATGCACGCGGACGGCTCGCGGGAAGCTGCCTTCCCTCTCCTACCGGGATCCGCATTCCATGGTGACACTGCGTGCTTCTTTGCGCATCTTGAGTGACATTCCGTATGGAGTGGGGATTTCCCTTAGGCCTTGTCGGTCAGACAAGTTCGCGCCGGCCGTTGGGTGCCTGATCCGTAGCCTGCCGGGCATGGGGCCCACGACCGCCGAGCACCGTGCCGCGCTGGAGTCCTTGGGCAGGGCCATGTCGAGGGCTACGCCGAAGGACTGCGGTATGTCCGGCCGTTGGCCGCTGGAGAGATGGCCCACGTCGCGGCGTACAGCGGGCGCGTGGCGCTCCGGGCGTTCCCGCCTCTCTACGGCGACGAGGGCTGAGCGCGGCTCATGGCGCCCAGTTGCCTAGGACGGGACGCCGCCACGGGCCTCGCGGTTACCGCTTCCCGTAGCCACTGCCGTATGCGCCGCATCGCAAGAGAGCGATACAGGGTGGCCGCTGGGGTGCATTGTGCCGCCGTGCGGAGCTGCATGGAGGGGGTGCGATGTAGCTGTGACGTGCGCAAGTGGACCAGTCCGCAGGTGCGTTGATCCTGAAACCATCTGCCGTCACCTGTGACACTCCAGCCCCACGGGCCGCTGGAGTGAGTGACCCGGGCGGGGTCATGGCGCCTGACCTCTTGGGAGGCAGCGGGCGCCGACATGCAGGGACAGGCTCGCACCCCCTGCCGGGTCTGCCCCTGCTCGCGTGGGAGGCCTGGGCATGTCCACTTGGCGGTGACGCCCAGGCCTCTCCCCGGCGGTATCGACAGGACTTAGTCGTCGTGTTCGGTGCGGGCGGCGGTGTCCCGGACGGTCAGGAGGTGCCGCCGCAAGTCGGACAAGGTCTCTCCTTGCCTCGCGCCTTGGCCTCGGCGAGGGTCACCTCTTCGACAGGGTGAACGGTCCACCCCATGGTGCGTGCCGTGTTCTGAGGACCGGTGATGTGCGCGCATTCGGGGTGGGCGTGGTGCCGCTCCCCTGCCGCGGTGATGTAGACAGCCATGAACTTCCCCTCCCCACCGCGCGGTTCGTGCGGCCCACCGAACGCGGGCGGTGTACGGCCGCCCGGTACGCCTGCCCATCACGGCCTCACGGGCCAGCGTACGCAGCCCCGTTGCCGGTCCGTGTGGGCGTGAGAGCAGAACTGCCGCCGCGGAGGTACGCTCCCCCGGCATGAACGCGCCTGTAGCTGTAGAGCTGACCGCCGGACTAGACGACGCGACCAACGTGACCGTCACCATCCCCCGTTCCGTGCTGTATCAACTGGTGGCGGGAGGTTCCTGGACTGCACGGTCGGCACGTGACGCTGAGTTGTCTGACTGGGGCACTGGCCGCGAGGTGGGGAAGGTGACGATCAACATCTTCGACGACTGACGGCCGTCAGCCGCCGAGCTCGAGGTCCGGTCGGCACATGACGCACGCGGCCAGGCCCTCGCGCAGCGCGGCGACGGCCTCGTGCGCGTCGACCCGGCGGGTCGGGCCGTCGTCGACGTTGCAGTCGTCCAGGTGCAGGGACACCAGGTCACCCTGCTCGACGACCTTGAAGCCGGGCCCGCGGCCGGTGGAGGTCGGCAGCCCGGTCATGCGGGGCGGCTTCGCCGGCGCCGCCGGTGGCGGCTCGGCGCGCTGCTGCTCGCTCTCGCCCTCGGTCTGAGCGAAGGCCTGGGTGACGGTGTCGCGCTGGAGCCGTACGAAGGTTCCGACCGTCGCGTTGTCAGTGACCTGTTCCTCGAGCCACGCGAGGATGACGCGCAAGCGCGTGGGATCCGGCGGTAGCTCGCTCATGCGTTCGATTCAAGCATTGGGTTTGGCACCGGTCGAGCCGGGGCGCGAATCCGTACGGTCGGGTCATAACTCACTGCATCGGCGAACGGCGCGATCGAGTCGTGTGCCAGCCGCCGTCGCGGGAAGCTGGATCAGGAGCACCGCGAGACCCCACCCGCGGTGCGCCTCGCCCAGGTGGAGATATGGCCTTTTTTGCGATCTCGAAGCGACACCCCATGGAATTGCTGTCCGCTACCGATTTGGCGATGGCGTACGAGCTCCTGTCAGAGGAGAACGTGCAGCTTCGGCGCGCCGTGGCCTCGCACGCAATCATCGACCAGGCCATCGGCGTCGTCGTGGTCTTGGGGCAGATCCCGCCCGAGGAGGGCTGGCGCGTACTCCGTGACGTCTCCCAGCGCACGAACATCAAACTCCGGACAGTCGCCGAACACGTCCTCCAGTTCGCACAAGGTGGCGCTATGTCGAGCGCCGAGCTGAAGGAGCTGACGCAGGCAATGGACCGATACAAGATCGGCGGTTTCGTCGGCCACCCAGGGCGCTGACGTATCTAGGGGCGCGTCCGGGGGGCTCATCCGTCCATGTGCCGACAAGCTTCGGCGGCCATCGACGGCTTTGCGACGGCACGATAACGGCGGAGCTCGCGGGCGGAGGTCTCGTCGGTAAGGCACAGTGACGCGGCCCGGGGTGGCAGTGAACGCACTGTGATCAGGTTGTGGCACAAATCAGCCCTGCGCTTCACGGGTGTGCTGACCTCGCGATAGGCCCCTGTCATCTGTGACACCGCGGAGTCACGCCACGCTGAACGCAGTGACCCAGGGACGTGGGTCACTGCGCCTGCTCTTCGGGGAGGCTGTGGGCGCCAGCGTGCAAGGGCAGACCCGGTTGCCTCCGTGACGGGTCTGCCCCTGCACGCAGGAGACAAGCCGGCCGGTACGCGCCCAGGCCTTCAACGCGGCGGGGCGAGGCGGACCCTTACTGGTCGGAGGGCCGGGAACTGTTGGCCATCACGAGCAGGTGGGCACCGTCCGGGGCTTCCGTCACCGTGTGGCCGAGCTGGACGAGCAGCCCCGAGATCGCGGTCTGCACGATGGCTTTCATGGCGTCGCCAGGGGAACTCGACCGGTCAGCAGCCAAGGCGGTGAAGCCGTCCGAAGCTGTCCACTTGATCAAGACACCGGGCGGGGCGGGCATCACCCGCAGGCCCGGGTGACGGTCGTCGGCATCGTCGGTGAGGTGAAAACCGGCCTGCGTCAGGGCGCGCTTGACCTCGGACACGACTTCAGGCAGCGCGGGCGGCACCGGGCCCGCTTACCCGGCATCTCCAAGATCACACCTCCTCGGGTGCGGTCGGGTGTTGCCCGGGGGAAAATATGACCATGGCCGTGCGTCGCGTGATCGTGGAGGCGCCCTGCGGGTCTGGCGGCCGCCGGGTATGCGTCGATTACAAGATCTTGGGCACGGCGTACTCGCTGCACGATGTGGCGGTGTTCTTGCGATACGCCGGCCTGGTGGGCTGGGACGAGTTGGACGTGGCCGAATCGGACCTCATCGAGTGGCACGGCGGCGGGCCGGAAGTGTGGCCGCGCCTGGTCTGTCCCGACGGCTGGGCGGGCCCGGAAGGTGGGCCCGCCTCGCTGATGTGAGGGAGGCGAGGCGGGCCGGGGGGAGCCGACCACGTGGCGCCCGGGTCCACTTTGCACGGGAGGCGAGCGCGGAGGGGCGATCTTCCTGCGCGGCAAGCCTTTCGAGCGAGGCGCTGGTCGCTCGTTCCCGTGCGAGTCGAGCCGCCACGGCCTGACGGTCGGCGCGTCCCCTGCCTCTCGGCGCTACGGGAGGCAGGGGTGGGGAGCCTCGGCTCCTGCGTGGGGGCGATCGAGCCGAGGTGTGGAGATCCGTACCCGCATGCGGCAGGGCTGTAGCTCCGCCGGCCGGGTGATGCCTTGGCCAGTCGTTCATGCATATGCGGAACGAAAGTACGGGGTGCTTGATCCGCAACCCCTCCCCAAGGCTTGACCGTTATGTGGGCATGCACCTTCCGAATTCCACGGCAGCCACCACGAAGAGAACGACGGGACCGTCGTCGAAGTCCACGGCGAGGCGGGCCTGTCCACGGTCTGGCAGTTACGGGACCACGTCGTCGACCGCATCGCAGAGGGCCACCGGCGCTTCATCCTCGGCCTGCTCGGCGTGAGGTCCATGGACTCCACCCGCCGGGGGGTGCTCGTCGGCCTCCTCAGGCGGCTCCGCCTGCGCGACGACGAACTGAGACGGGTGATCGTCAGCCAGCGCATCCGCCGGCTCTTCACCATGACGGGCCTGCACGCCCTCTTCCCGATCTGCGACTCCGTCGACGTCGCGAAGGCCGCACCGTGAGGCGTCGCGTCCCCGGGTGGCCCCGGGGAGGGAAGCACAGGGCCGTCTTGCAACGGCCGAAGCCGGATCTGAAGGCATCTGTGGTGGGGTTCCCTGCCTTCCTAAAGCGGGTGTTTCTGCTGCTCGTTGCCAGGGAGTCGGGCACAGGGAGGCGGTCACGGAAGGCTCCCTCCTCCCCGCCGCTACCGTGACTGGGCCGTCGTCATGCCGTGGGCGACTCGCTGGGGCGTTGAGGCCGGGTGTACACGAGCACGGTGAGGCAGTGCGCCAGGCTGCCGACGCGGCAGTTCCATCCGCGCAGACCTGCGCGGTCCGTGCTCCAGAAGCCCATGTGGCTGCCTGGCGCGTGTCCATAGAACGCTGCGGTACGCCACCAGCGCCCGCGCACGGTGCCGTGGAGGTCCCACAGGATCCGCTGCGAACCGTGCCCGGTGGCGCTGCCCAGGTGGCGGATGAGGCGGGGAGTCATGGGCTCATCCTTGCTCACTGCGCCTGTAGGCACCCCGGTGCTCGAGCGCCTGGGTGATGGTGGCGCCGTACCAGCGGTGCGCGCTGCCCGGGCCGCAGAGGCGGCGGGGCGCCTGGGCCTTCTCTCACGGTCTCGGCGACCACACCTCCGGCCCTCCGCCGCGCCACTCGATCAGGAGTGACTCGGCCACATACACCTCATCCCGGCCCTCCATGCCGACGCGGTTCAGGAACACTCGCAAGTCGTGCAGGCTGTGCGCGGTGCCGAGGGTCTGATCGTCGATCTGGATACGCCGGCCGCCTGTCTTGTCGGGCGGGGACACGATCACACGATGTCCGGCCATGACACCAGCCTCGCGCGGAGGCGCTAAATGCGCATGCCCCGGCTCGGTGCGGGCCACACAGGAGGGTTTCGTTGCGCTTGCCCACCCGTATGACCACTCCGGGTGGCCGTCGTCGCGCTGCCGGATCAGGCTAGGCACGACGCTGCGTCAGGCTGCCGCACATCCACGCAGGGCCCGCCCCCTCCCCCGTCGCGGCTCGAATGGGGTGGGTGGGGGGTGTGCTCGCATGATCGACGTGCGGCGGAAAGCTGTCCGCGCAATCCTGGTTGAGCGGGGGTCGACCCACAGGTGACTGGTCTCTCCAGGGTCATCGCTCAGCTCAGGGAACGGCCTCCGCTTTCCGGGCGTGGCTCGCTGCCTACGCCGACAGCAACCATGTGCCCTCCCACCCCCTGCATGGACTTCACTCCATGCAGGGGGCTCGTCATGTCTACCGAGTAGACGCGGCGCGAACCCATAGACGGGCGGCAGTCACGTTCGGTCGCCCGTCGTGCGCTCGATAGCGAAGGCGTGCACTCTCTGCGACACCCCGAACTACGTCTGAACGATGTTGCGGGTCGCCCCGACAGGGGGAGCGGTACGGGCTGGCCGGGCCGGATGACGCCGGACATCACAACCTTGTACGCGTCGCCCTCTGCGAAGACATCGAGGACGACGTCGATTCGTTCGCCGGGCTGGATCACAGTCGCCGCCTTTCTTGTGATCGGACAGGTGCGCGAACCCGGCCGCCAGGTAAACCTCCCACCCGGCGCGGTCGAGCCTCGAGGACCGGCCTTCAGCAAGGCCAGCTTCTGGGTGCGCAGCACCTGGTCGTCGACACTGCCGGCCAAGGCGGATCTGCTCGGCCCGGCGGCCCTGCTGCGTGGCCGCCTCCTCGCTAACTCGGACCACCTGCCGGCCGACGATATCGACGAACAGGAACGACACGTACCGCGCGCCGCACCGGTCCCGCAGGTTGCGCGCCACCACGCCGAGAGAAGCCACCGGCGCGGCATCCTCCGCCGCAGCCAAGACCTCGGCCAGCCCCATTCGATCACGCGCCACGTCAGCCTCCCTGAGGAGAACGGGACCCCACGCATCACCGGCACAGCCCTTACCAGAGTGACCCCAACCGCTCAGAATTCGGCGATACACGCTCATGGTTCGATGGCAGAGGCCTGCCCACGGACGGGACCGCATGACCTCCGCCAGGCTCCGCGCGGGGGCTCGCTTGTCAGGCCCTCCTTCATCGCGCGGCACGTACAACCGCAGCCGACGGTGCTGCGGTTGGGCCCCAATCGGCGGGCGTGGCACTGGCAGGCTGCGCTCCTCGGTGGCGAGCATGTGTACATGGTGGAACACACGACGGTCGTGCACGGCATTACCCGGAACACGACGCACCGCGGAGGATGGGTCGAGTATGAGCCGACTGGACACGCCGTGGTGCGCTGCACCTGCGGTCTCGACAGCGGGATCGTGGCGGAAGCTCAGGCACTGCAGATCGCCGATGATCATCGCCGCACAACCGCGGAAGCCCGTATCTGACCGCTTGACGGCTATCCCCTGTGCGGCCCGCCCATGCGATTGAGTGTGTTTCAACTTGAAGTTGCAGGTCGTAGGGCTGGTGTGGGTCGGGGCTGGGATGCTCGTGCTGGTCGGGTGTGTGATCGGTAGGAGGTGATCGTCCGTCAGCGGTGGACCTCGGCGTTCGTCAGCACGAGGAGCGCCCGCAGCAGCGTGGTCGCATGTCGGGCGTTCATGCGGACCTTGGTGAGGACCCGCCAGTTCTTCAGGTCGGCGAAGCCGTGCTCGTTCGCCGCTCGCTCGCGGCTGACCAGCCGGTTCGCCTCCTTCTGGGCGGCGGTGAGCGGATGGCCGCGGGTCGCCCGCCGGCCGGTAACGATGACCGGGTCGTCGGGGTCGTCGTCCAGCCGATGCCGGCGGCCACGCCGACGGACTCCTCCAGGACGTCGCTCTATCGCGTACGCCGGCCGCGTCGAGCACCCTGCGGATGGTCTTGTGCGCGACGTCGTACCGCCGGGCGAGTGCCTTCACCGCGGCACCCTTGGCATACGCGTCGACAGCGCGTTGTCGCTCGCCTACAGCCGCGTGGTCATCCACCGCGGGCGGGTCGTCTCCCGGACCAGCGCGGTCCGCGAGTACACCGACACCCTGGCCCTGGACCTTCCGCGCCAGTCCCGCAAGCGCAGGGATCCGGCATGAGCGGCGCACCGGGCGTAGAGGAGATCCTCGACTCCCTTGCACGCTTCTGCCGACGGATCTCCGGCGCAGGACACTAGCGGGCATAGCGCAGCAGTCGCTGCATCGGGCCGGGGCGGGTGTGACCGGCCTGCTCGGCCAGCTGCCAGCAATTCTTCCGCTCGACAGGCGACAGCAGCCCCAGCAGGTAGGCGCCGGCCGCAGCCCGAGGCTCAACTCGCCGGAACCGGCCAGAGATCCGGTCCATGACCTGGTCAAACATCACCCGCCAGCGAGCAGGGTCTACGCTATGGCCTGCGGCCACCGCACAATCTTCAGGAGTCCACACAACCCCCGATGATCACGCGGTGGCCGTACCCGTTCCCAGCTGGCCCTGGCGCAAGATCACGAAACCAGACTGGAGTATTAGGCGGCCATTTCCGGGTTGGCTCCGCTCCGGATCTCGCTCGCCGTGGTGTGCTCAGGAGCGGGCCTGTTGGCGGTGACGTCCCCTTTCCCGGCCTGGGCGTATCGGATGGGCGGTGGGCCGGTGGGTTCGGGATCGTGCGGCGTGGAGGGCTGCACCCAAGGACAGTGCCCCGACGAAGCCGACGTACAGGTAGCCGGTGGTCTTCAGTCCCCATGAGGGCGCCGCGAGTCCGGCCGCGAGGGACGGAAGGCTCAGCGCCGCGTAGCCGATCACGAAGACGGCCGAGAAGACCTCCGCCCGTGACTGCGGGGTGGTGACCGCGGTGATGGCGCGGAGGTTGCCGTTGAACGTCAGGCCGACGCCCAGTCCTGCGATGACCGATCCGCCCACGAATATGGCCAGTGATGCGACAGCGATAGCCACCGCCAGTCCGGAGGCACCGGCAGTCAGCAGAACCGCCCCCAGCAGGGTGGCGAGCCGTGGCGTCTGCCGAACGGACCACAACCCGCCCACACTGTTGGCCACAAACAGCGCCGCGATGCTGAGTCCGCCCGCGGCGCCGAACCGCACATGGAGCACATTGCTCACCAGGGAGGGAGTGAGTGCGAGGAACAGGCCCGTGACGGACCACCCTGCGACGAGGGCGGGAACAGAGGCGAGGAATTCCGCCCTGGCTTCCCGGGGAACCCGGACGGTCGGTCGCAACGATGCCAGTCCAGCCGCTGCCGGGGCGCGCGTCTCAGGGATCGCGAGGGTGATCGCAGCCAGAACGACGAAGATCAGCGTCAGGACGGGAAAGACATAGGCATCGGGGCGCGAGGTCGACTGAACCAGCACCCCCACCACTCCGGCACCGGTGGCCATGCCGATGCTGGCGCCGACTGCTGTCATCGTAGGCCCCAGATGCGGACGTCTGGCGGGCGAGAGTTCGGCCAGTCCCGCGGCGAGAGCGCCCGAGGCCGTGCCCGTGGCTATGCCCTGCACCACCCGGGCGATCAGGAGGGAGACGACGCCGTCGGCCGTCCAGAAGATCGCTGTGCTGGCCGCCGCCACCGCAAGGGCGGCGACCAGCACCGGGCGGCGGCCCAGGTGATCGCTCAACGATCCGACCGTCAGCAAGGAACCGAGCAGGCCCACAACGTACACGGCGAAGATCACGGTCAGCATCGTGACCGACAGGCCCCAGCGCGCCTGGTACAGCGGATAGATCGGCGACGGTGCGCTTGCGGTGGCCAACATCACCACATTGGCGCAGGCCAGGACGGTGAAGGCCGCACCCCGCCCGAGCCGACGCCTGTCGCGAGGGTGACTCACACGTTTCATCTCGTTGTCTCATGTGGCGTTTGGATCAGCTCGGCCAGGGAGCGCCGAGCATGAGCTCGACCGTGGTAACGCGCTTGAAGCCGGGCATGAAGTGCTCCAGCACGTCCGAATTCACGGTTCCGTTCGTGGTCTCCGGGCGGTGCTTTTGCCCGTCGAAGTACGTCTGCAGGAACTCGTTCTTGAAGTTGCCACGCGGATGGACGGCGGTGACCTCATCCACCTGGTCGCGATCCAGCTCGTCCAGAGCCAAGCCGAGCACGTCCGTCAGAACCCCGAGATTCGTGAGGGCGATCTCCGGACCCATCCGGCCGGGAATTCCCGGGGTCGTGTGCAGCGCGATCGCCGTCCACACCACATCGGCGGCCTGGGCCGGGAAACCGCGGCCGAGCATGAACTTACGTGCGTGGTCGGCTCCATCGACCTCGAAGCGCTGCTCTGCGTCGGAAAACGGTGTCAGGAGGCCAGTGTCATGAAACATGGCGGACAGGTAGAGGAGCTCCGGGTCGGGCTCCACGCCGAGCCTGCGCGCGTGAATGGCGCCGAAGACGAAAACGCGCCGGGAGTGATGGTAGATGAGAGGGCTGGTCATCTCTTGCATGAGACGGGTGGCTTCGGCGGCCGCCGCCGTTTCGGGGATCTCTACCCCCGCGATGGTCTCGCTCATGATCTCTGCCTTCCGATGTCAGTGTGCTACGAATGGACGGTGCGTCCGTCATCCAGACTGCCAACCACCCGGCGTCCGTCGCCGCCTCGGTGTGGCCATGAGTCACCCGTATCCGGACAGGCGGACGCCAGGGGTGGGGGCTCTCCCGCGCATCGGGTCGCGATCCTTGTCTATGACGGGGTCAAACTCCTCGACGTCGCGGACCCGGCGGAGGTTTCCGCGGAAGCGAACCGGCTCGGTGCCGACTTGGCCTGCACACCAGAGCCCTCCCCGCGGGCCGACCTCGACCTGCCCGGCCTCCCTGTCGTCGGCCTGGGAGGGCGCAGGAAGCTGGCCCAGGTTGTCGCGGTCCGTTCCGACGCCGGGTCGACGCCCTCGGTCTTGAGGATCTCCCAGACGGTTGACGGGGCGACCGTGATGCCGAGCACGGCCAGTTCCCCGTGGATACGGCGGTAGTCCCAGCCGCTGTTCTCGCGGACCACGCACAGGACCAGCGCCCGGATCGAGCGGACGGTGCGCGGCCGCCCGGGCCGCTTGGGGCGGATGCGGGCGTGTCGCCGCTTCGCCAGGTTGTGGTGCCACCGCAGCACCGTGTCCGGACGGACGTACCAGAAGCCGGAGACGACGCGCACCTGGCGCGGCAGCGGTGCCAGAAGCACGGCGAGGAAAGACCGTTCCCCGGAGGGGCCGAACTTCCCCCTTCGGGGGCCGAGTTGCCGCTCAAGGTGAACCTTCCCCTTGATCGTGGACACCTGGAGACTGGGACATGAGGTTCCAGAGGAAGTAGTGCCAGGTGGGAAGCAAGAGCAGCCGCAGCAGGCGGTACACGGAGGAGTTCAAACGGGACGCGGTCGCGCTCGTGCGCTCCTCCGGGAAGACCGTCACCGAGGTGGCCCGTCAGATCGGGGTCAGCGCCAAGGGACTGCGGAACTGGGTCAAGCAGGACGCCATCGACCGCGGGCAGGGAGCGCCGGGAGAGCTGACGACGGCCGAGCGCGAGGAGCTCCACCGACTGCGCAGGCTGGCTGCCGAGCAGGCGGAGACGATCGAGGTGCTGCGAAAAGCGGCGGTCTTCTTCGCGAAGGAGAGCGATCGATGAGCGAGGTATACGCGTTCATCGAGGCGGAGAAGACCACCCACCATGTTGCTCTGTTGTGCCGGCTGCTGAAGGTGGCCCGCTCCTCCTTCTACGCGTCGCTGGTCGGCGAGAAGGCTCGCTCGGCGAGGAAGATCACCGTGCTGCACCTCGCCTCCAAAGCCACCTACGGAGTGCCGCGCATCCATGCCGGGCTGCGCCGGCTCGGACACCGCGTGAACCGCAAACGGATCGAGCGCGTCATGCGCGAACGCGGCATCAGCGGTGTCACACGGCGTAGGCGCAAGAGCCTGACCCGCCCGGCCAAAAGGGCGGTGCCCGCCCCGGACCTCATCGGCCGCGACTTCACCGCGTGTGCCCCGGGGATGAAGCTGGTCGGCGACATCACCTACATACCCACCGATCAGGGTTGGCTGTATCTGGCAACCTGGCTGGACCTCGCAACCCGCGAGATCGTCGGCTACTCGATGGCCGACCACCACCGCGCCGGCCTGGTCGTGGACGCGCTGAGGATGGCCGCCGGACGCGGGCAGCTGAAGCCCGGATGCATTGCGCACTCGGACCGCGGCAGTGAATACACCTCTGACGAACTCCGGCGTGAAATAGGCCGATTGGGACTGCGACAGAGCATGGGCCGCACCGGCTCATGCTTCGACAACGCCGCCGCAGAGTCGTTCTTCGCACTGCTCAAAGAGGAGATCGGAACCCGCCGCTGGCCCGACTGGTCCAGCGCCCGCGCGGACATCTTCGCTTTCGTCGAGACCTTCTACAACCGACAGCGCCTACGCCGCCATGCACGCTGGGGCTACCTCACCCCGCTGGAGACCCGGCAGCGCCTCGAGCAAGAACACGCCCTCGTGGCGTAAGCATCGAGTGTCCAAGATCACGGGGAAGCTTCACGGGCACGTTCCCGACGCTGCGCGAGGAGCACATCCGGATGCCGGTTGTTGGCGTTGGGCCACCGCAGTTGCGCATGCAGCTTTCGCCGTCGCCCTGCCCGCCGGCCGAACTATGATGCGGCCTCGGGCCTCCAAAATCCTTGGAGAAGACGCATGACTGATGTGAGCACCGGCACCGGCAAAGTGGTCGTGAACAGGGCGATGTCGCTGGATGGGTTCATCGCCGGTCCTGACCACGCGATGGACTGGATCTTCGAGTACCTGACTGCGGATACGGTCCCGGAGGTTATGGCGGCCACGGGCGCCATGCTCGTGGGCCGGGGCACGTACGAGGTCGCCAAGCGTATGGCCGACCAGGACACTGCCTACGACGGGGGAGCACAGTTCGTCCTCACCCACGAGCCTCCCGACGAGCCGGACCCTACCGTCACGTTCCTCACCTGTGACATTGAGGAAGCCGTTGCGACGGCACGCAGCGCCGCGGGCGGCAAGAACCTGGAGATCCTCGGTGCTGACGTGGCCGCCCAGTGCCTGCAGCGCGGGCTCGTCGACGAGATCCTGGTGTATGTACTACCGGTGCTACTCGGCGACGGTGTCCGCTTCTCGCCCCCAAGCCTCGACAGGATCAACCTGGAACCTTTCAGCAACACCCAGTCGGGTGCCGTCACGATGCTCCGCTTCCGCGTGCGAAAGTAGGCGCAGCCCTCCAGCAGTTGACACCAGCACGCGCGGACACCCTGATGTCCGGTTCGCGCCGGACTTCGGCGACGTGCCTCGTGCGTTGGCCGCGATCGTTCGACGAGTGGTTTGATCATGCTGCTGTGCGGTGGGGGCGGCCCAGCGGTGTTGGCGTTCGGATCGGACGCGGGAGCGTTCGCGGCGTTGGGCTTCCAGCACGCTGGGTGGCGGCGATGGCGGTTGCGCCAGCGTCCAGCCCGACTCCTCCCCGCAGGCCTGCGGCTACGTCGGCCAGCCCGAGATCCGTCCGAGCATCCTGTACGGACTGGTCCCACAGATCAGCGCGAGCAGATGGCCTGTGCTCAGCGGCCAGCGGGATCATCACGGACGAAGTGCACGCCGAAGCCGGACGGCACGGCGGCGAACAGGGCGGTGCCGGTCCTCGGCAACCTGGCAGTGCCACATCAGAAGGTCAACGGCGCCCCGCCCCCGGGCGGCGAATCGGCTGCCCGGGGGCGCGGCGTGCGGACTGAACAGTTACGAGATGCGGCCTTCGACGATGTGCAGGGACACCGGAATCGGCGGCACCCAGTACGGGGTGTCGCCGCGAAGGATCAAGGATGCCGTCCAGTCACCGGGCCGGCCGATTTCGCCTGCGTTCAGCGTCACCGTGAACGAAGCGCTCTGGCCGGGCCGCAGCGTGAGCCGGTGCGGGCTCTCCGACAGCCAGGGCACGTCCGACTCGGTTTGGTCATACCCCGGAAGCAGGTCCGCCGTGGCCACCGGAATGGGGAAGCGGCTCTGGCCGCTGCCGCCCACCCGGTACATGCCGGGTGCGCCGCCGCCCCGGTAGACCGCGGTGGGGGCGTCGGGCAGCGCGCTCCAGGTGTTCGTACCCGGGTCGTAGACGTAGCCCTCCGCGGTGAGCACCCGGTTCACCCCGACCCGCTTGAAGCCGCCGGAGATCAGGAGCCGTCCGTTGGCGGCGGCGTAGACGCCGGCCGCGAGGCCTACCGGCATGTCGGCGATGGCCTGCCAGCTGTTGGACGCCGGGTCGTAGACGTAGCCGACGCCGGTCTCGACGTAGTCGTGGTTGCCGCCCGCGCAGTACAGCTTGCCGTTGATCGCGCCGCACGAGGCCCAGCTGATCGTCTGGGGGTAGTCCGCAGCCTTGGACCACGTGCCGGAGCGTGGGTCGAAGACGTACACGGTGTTGGAGCAGTCGGTGTTGGTGCATCCGCCGACCACGTAGAGCCGCCCGTCGAGTACGGCGCCGGCCGCCCCGAAGCGCCCCTCGGGGATGTCGGGGCCCTTGGTCCAGTTGCCGTCGGCAGCGTCGTACACCTGCATGGTGCGGCTCACGACCTCGTCGGGGGCCCAGCCGCCCACGGTGTACAGGCGGCTGCCGATGAAGCCGTGCGCGGTGGCCTGCCGGGGTTCGGGGGCACTGGCGCCCCGGGTCCAGGCGCCCGCCGACGGGTCGTAGACGTAGAGGTCGGCGGTGGGGTTGTGGCCGTCCGATGACCCGAGAGCGGAGTAGAGCTTGCCCCCGTAGTTCTCCACCGCGTTGTCCATGACGGGGGCGGGGAGGTCGGGCAGTCCGTGCCAGGCAGTGCCCGGGGCAGCGGTGTCGGGTCCGGTTCCGGTGCGCTCGCCGATCCGGATCGTCGCGGGAGCGGTGCCAGTGTTCCGTACGGTCACCTTCCGCACCACCGTGCCGTGCGGCGTGGTGGTTGCCTCGATCCGGGTGGTACCGACCGACAATTGCCCCGCCTTGAGGACGAACGAACCCTTGGCGGCCTGGTCCTCAGCCAGGGCGGCCGTGAGAGATGCCGTGCTGTAGGAGGGCTTGGCCGCCACGAAGGTGTGACGGCCGCCGCCGGGAACGAACAGCCGGTAAAGACCGTCACCGACCTGCGGGTCACCGGTGGTTGCCACGGTCAGCGCCGAGGGCCCGCCGGTGGAGCCGGTGCTCACTGCGGTGCCGACCAGCCCTCGTCCGGTGTTGGCGTCGGAGACGGTACCCGTGAGCACGCCGCCGGGGACGGGCGCGAGGGCCCGCTCCGCGACCGTCACGTCATCGACGGCCCACAGCACGCCTGGGCCGGTGAAGTGGAAACGCACCTGCACCGCCCCCTTCCCGGCGTAGGCGGTCAACGGGATCTCCACTCGGCCGTTCGCCCACAGCTGGTCCTGGTGCCACACCGTGGTCCAGGTCCGGCCGCCGTCGGCGGTGACATCCACATCGCCGGTCTGGTCGCCGGACCCCTCATAGTCGGTGCTGAACGCCAGCTCGGGGTCGCCGGTGCGGCGGAAGTCGTAGACCGGGCTGACCAACTGGGTGTCGAATGCAGTGCCCCAGCCGGCGTGGTCGTTGTCGGCGACGGCGAACCCACCGGACCCGCCGGTGTTGTTGCCCCGGCCGCCCGGATCGTCGAAGGCCCAGCCCTGCCCGGTGCCCGGGGCGTTCACCATGCTCCAGCCCTGCGGCGCCCCGGTGGTGGAGTCGAAGGGCTGGGTGTCGAGGGTGTCCACGTTCAGGGTGTACGCCGGGTTGCCGTCGGCCCAGGTGTCGGCCGGTAGGGCCAGCCCGACGCTCTGGTCCGCGGTGCCCACCGCCACCTGCCGTACCAGGGACTGGTAGTGGGTGTCGTCGCTGACGACCCGCAGGGTGTAGGTGTGGTTCTCTGGCAGGTTCAGGCTGTAGGCACCGGTGTAGGCGTCGGACCAGACGGGAGCGCCCGGCACCCCGTCCACGGTAATCTTCGCGTGGAGCGGCCAGCCGTGGCCCGAGCCGTCGGTGACGGTGCCGGAGACACGGTGGGTGGCGAGCTTGCGCAGTGCGAAGTCCCGGGTCACGGCGCCGTCGTCGGTGATCTGGACGTCCGGCGCATTGCCGGACGCGTAGCCGTAGGCGGTGACCTGAACCTGGTAGCTGCCGACCGGCAGCGGCAGGGTGTAGTGGCCCCGGCTGTCCGTGGTGGCGGTGTAGACGCCGGCGGTCACCTGGGCCGCGGCGACCGGTGCGCCGGTGGCGGTGTCGGTGACGGTGCCCGAGAGGGTGCCGTGCGCCCCCATGCGGAACGCCGACAGTCCGTCAGGGGTGCCCAGGCCGGTGGGCCCGTCGTAGCCGGTGCCCGCGGTGCACAGATACGCCGGTGAGCACTTTCCGTTCGACCCCGTCGTCACGTCGTGCAGCCCGGCGCCACCACCGGCGTACGGGTAGGCGTTGGGGTACGTCCCGGCGACCGGGGTGCCGGCGTTCGCGTACACGCCCGTGATGATCGGTGCCGACGCGCTGGTGCCGCCGGCAAGACCCCAGCCCCCGGACTGGCCGTAGGTGTCGTAGACGGCAACACCAGTGGCCGGGTCGGCCACGGCGGAGACATCGGCGACGGTACGGCCGAGGCAGCCGGTGTCCTGCTGGAAGGCCGGCTTGGGCTCGTACAGGGAGCAGCCGGAACCCGTGCCGCTGGTGTCGTGGTTCCATACCGACTCGGACCAGCCGCGGGCAGCGGCCGGGTCCTTGGCGAGCGTGGTGCCGCCGACCGCCGTGACGTGCGGGGACGCCGCCGGGTAGGCGACGCCGTAGTGGTTGTCGCCGGAGGAGGCGACGATCGCAACGCCTGGGTGGTCGTAGTGCACGTCCGCCGACGACTCCGCGGGGTCCTCTGGGTAGAAGGCGTAGTTGGAGCCGTAGGAGTTGGAGACGTATGCCGCGCCGAGCGCCACCGCCTGGTCCACAGCGGCCCCCAGGTCGTCGATGGCGGGCTTGTCGGCCTCGACCAGCAGGATCCTCGCGTTGGGGGCGACGGCGGAGACCATGTCCAGGTCGAGCGAGATCTCGCCGGCCCAGCCCGGGTCCGGGGCGGGGTAGTCGGTTCCGCCTCGCTGGTCGACCTTGGTGAAGCAGCCGTTGGCGGTGGTGCAGGCGGGCAGCCCGTACTGTGCGCGGTAGACGGCGAGGTCGGCCTCGGCGTTGGGGTTGTCGAAGGCGTCGACGATGGCGATGGTCTTGCCGGCCCCTCCGTCCGCGGGAAGGCCGTAGGCGCTGCGCAGATCGGCCGGGCCGAAGCCCTGAGGGGCGTCCTCGGCGGCCCGCAGGCCCTTGTGCGGCGTGACGTCGGTACGGCGAAGGCCGAAGCACGTGAACTCGTGCGGCTTGGGCGGGCCGCACAGCGGCTCGACATGGCCGGGCAACTCATGGGTGGACGTGGACGACTTCGCGGGCTTCTCACTGACGCCGGCCTGAGCGGGAGTCTGGGCGCCGAGCGCCGTCAGTACGGCGGTGCTCAGCAGAGCCGCACCGACGGTCGGCCATCTCCGCCGGCGGGGCACCGATCTTGGGGATATGGACAAATCAGAACTCCTGTGGACTTCTTGAAGGCAACGGCACACGCCGTGCCCGTGATCAGTTAGTTGCAGATCCATCGGGAAGAGTTCACCGGCTACCGATTCTTTTCTGCACCCGGAGGCCTCTGTACTTCCCCATGGGCACACCGGGTGTACGCGCGGCGGGTGACTCCGTCGCGGCCGGACCTGGTGGGGTTCGGGTCACTCACGAGGCCGCGCTGCCGCAGACCGGCAACGAAGCGTCAGACTCCACAGCGCCAGTCCCCTATCACACTCCGGAGAGCACCCGCGGCAAAGCGAGCCTCCGGCACGGCGGCAAGACGAGCGGCGCTCCCGGTAGATGCCGTCCGCGCCGCGACTGCAGCCGGCAAGCCTCCGGCAACCAGCAGCAATCCTGTCGATAGTGCCGCCTTCAGGCAGATCCAGGCCATCAGCGAAACACCTTTCGTCCAGCTGGCAGTCACAACCCGCCCGAAAGAATCCGCTGATGAAGCCGGACATGTCACTGGCCTCACCTGTCGCAACTGCGACACGTCCCAACGATGACACGGCCCCTGCGCTCCGCTGCCAGACGGTCAGCGGCGATATACGGGACGTCCGGAAGGACCCACAGGGTGCCGAAAACTCCATCGCATGTGACGTGCCGCGAACGGCCTTTCCGAGCTGCACGGTTGTGTCTGATGGATCGGGCTGCGGCGACTGCCCTACCTCGCGGTGTCGAGTGCGTTCGCCTTGATACGCCTGCTGCCCATGAGCGATGCGAACAAGCACATCGAAATAGTGCCGCTGCGCCACCAGTTGGCCGTCCTGCAACGGCAGATCGACAGGCCGCGCCGCGAAGCCGGATCGCCACATCGCATGCTCGGGCCGCCATCCTCGCGAGCGGGCCAGTGTGTTGGACGCTCCGCGTGACCAGCTCTGCTGTCCTGATGTGGGTTGCGGTGCGGGCAGACCGAGGGCAGAAGCCAAGGCCGGACAGCCACTCGCGCGCCTGCGCGGCATGATGAGGCATCCCGGCATGAAGTGAGTGCCGGCCGCCACACAGGAATGAGTCTCGCCGAACCATCCCGGCAGAGCTACGAATTAGCCGCCCCGTGCTTCTACACCGCGCTGACCTGGCGCACGGGCACCAGCCATCTCACGCTGGCGGCCACGGCAGGTGAGGAATGGGCGGGTGGCCGGGCGGGCCTGGCCATCAGCCGGTGATGCGGGTCTTCCGGGAAGCCGACGCGCCGCGGGTGGACTGCCGCCGACACGGGGTGACGGTGACGGCGGTGCCCTGGCCCGTCACGGCACCGGACACACCTACGCCTTCGATCAGCAGGCCGCCTGGATGGCCTCGGAGTGCTCCAAGAGCGCCACCGCGCTGGGGCTCCCGAGCTTCTGTGGTGGGTTTCATGCTTCGGACGATACCTGGATTGGGCTTGACAGCCCAGTCCCGGACAGCGTTAACTCCAGGAGTGGGCCGACAAGCCCAAAGCGACCGTCGGCACCAACCCGTACGGGAGCCCGGCAGCACCGCGTACACGGCGCCTGCAGTGAACCCCGACACACAGAGAGAGCAAGAAGATGAGCGACAGCAAGCTGTCCAGCGAAGATCCACGTACCGGAGCAGGGAAGATCAACAAGCTCATCGCGCTTATCACGGCTGTGGTGGCTCTCCTGGTGGGTTCCGTGGTCTTGAGCTCCGGAGCATGGGGTGAGAGTCGCGAGCATGACTCCTCGGCACTCCGCCCGACGTCGTCTTACCCGCAGTCTCAGCCACCCGCTGGTTT
>NZ_JBEYXD010000115.1:0-20399 GCF_040644975.1 Streptomyces sp. NPDC046900
CCCACCAGGTCCGGGCTTGACCACGTTAACGCGTATCGGGGGGGCCCGCGTGGGGTGCCGCCGCTTTCGTCTGCCGGGAAAGCCGGTGGGTGTCAGACGTTGAACCCGAGCGCCCGGAGTTGCTCGCGGCCGTCGTCCGTGATCTTGTCGGGGCCCCACGGCGGCATCCAGACCCAGTTGATCCGCAGCTCGCCGACGAGACCGTCCGTGGCGGACTTGGCCTGGTCCTCGATGACGTCCGTCAGCGGGCAGGCCGCCGACGTCAGGGTCATGTCCACGGTGGCGATGTTCGCCGACTCGTCGATGTGGATGCCGTAGATCAGGCCGAGGTTGACGACGTCGATGCCCAGCTCGGGGTCGACGACGTCCATCAGGGCCTCGCGGAGCTCCTCCTCCGAGACCGGCTTCATCTCCACGGTGTCGCTCATGCCGTCTTCCTTTCGGCGTCGGCTCCGCCCAGCGCCTGGGCCGTCGCGTCCTTCCACGCCATCCAGCTCAGGAGGGCGCACTTCACCCGCGCCGGGTATTTGGAGACACCGGCGAACGCCACCGCGTCCTCCAGCACCTCCTCCATCGCGTCGTCGGGTTCGATCCGGCCCTTGGACTGCATCAGCTCCAGGAAGGTCTCCTGGATCTTCTGCGCCTCGGCCAGTTCCCTGCCGACGAGCAGTTCGTTCAGTACGGAGGCCGAGGCCTGGCTGATGGAGCAGCCCTGGCCCTCGTACGAGACGTCCTTGATCGTCGTGCCGTCGTACTTCACACGCAGCGTGATCTCGTCGCCGCAGGTCGGATTGACGTGGTGCACCTCGGCGTCGCCATCCCTCAGACCGCGCCCGTGCGGGTGCTTGTAGTGGTCCAGGATGACTTCCTGGTACATCGAATCCAGCTTCACGGTTTCAGCACGCCCTTCAGCCGAAGAAGTTCCGTACGTGCTCCAGCCCCTCGACCAGTGCGTCGATCTCGGCCGGCGTGGAGTACAGATAGAACGACGCCCGCGTGGTCGCAGGAATTCCGTACCGCAGGCAGACGGGGCGGGCGCAGTGGTGGCCGACCCGGACCGCGATGCCCTGCTCGTCGAGGACCTGGCCCACGTCGTGGGGGTGGATGTCACCGAGCGTGAAGGAGATCGCCGCGCCCCGGTCCTCGGCCGTGGTGGGGCCGATGATCTTCAGGTCGGGGACCTCGCTCAGCCGCTGCACCGCGTACTCGGTGAGCGCGTGCTCATGGGCGAGGATCTTGTCCATGCCGATCGCGCTCAGGTAGTCGATCGCCGCGCCGAGGCCGACCGCCTGCGCGATCGGCGGGGTGCCCGCCTCGAACTTGTGGGGCGCCGGAGCGTACGTCGACGAGTGCATCGACACGGTCTCGATCATCTCGCCGCCGCCCAGGAACGGAGGCAGGTCCTCCAGCAGCTCCTGGCGGCCCCACAGCACGCCGATGCCCGTCGGGCCGCACATCTTGTGGCCGGTGAAGGCCACGAAGTCGGCCTGCAGGGCCTGGACGTCCAGCGGCATGTGCGGTGCGGCCTGGGAGGCGTCGATGCAGACGAGTGCGCCGACCTCCTGGGCGCGGCGGACTATCGCCTCGACCGGGTTGACCGTGCCCAGGATGTTGGACACCAGCACAAAGGAGACGATCTTCGTCTTCTCGGTGATGATCTCGTCGATGTTCGACAGGTCGAGCCGGCCGTCGTCCGTGAGGCCGAACCACTTCAGCTTCGCGCCGGTGCGCTGCGACAGCAGCTGCCACGGAACGATGTTGGAGTGGTGCTCCATCTCCGTGATGACGATCTCGGTGTCGTGGTCGACGCGGTAGGGCTCGTCGGCCCAGCCCAGCATGTTCGCCACGAGGTTGAGCGACTCGGAGGCGTTCTTGGTGAAGATCACCTCGTCGCGGCTCGGCGCGTTGATGAACGCGGCGACCTTGTCGCGCGCGCCCTCGTACAGCGCCGTGGCCTCCTCGGCGAGCACATGCACACCGCGGTGGACGTTGGCGTTGTAGCGCTCGTAGTACTCGCCGAGGACGTCCAGCACCTGGCGCGGCTTCTGCGAGGTCGCTGCGTTGTCCAGGTACACGAGCTTCTTGCCGTCGTGGACCAGCCGGTCCAGGACGGGGAAGTCCTTGCGGATCGCCTCGGTGTCGAGGAGGCCCGGCAGCTGTGTCACGCGGATACGCCACCCTTCGTGTACGCCTCGTAGCCCTCGTCCTCCAGCTTGTCGGCGAGCTCGGCACCGCCGGACTCGACGATCCGCCCGCCGGAGAAGACGTGGACGAAGTCGGGCTTGATGTAGCGCAGGATGCGCGTGTAGTGCGTGATCAGCAGGGTGCCGACCTCGCCGGTCTCGCGGACGCGGTTGACGCCCTCGGAGACGATGCGCAGCGCGTCGACGTCCAGGCCGGAGTCCGTCTCGTCGAGGATCGCGATCTTCGGCTTGAGCAGCTCCAGCTGGAGGATCTCGTGGCGCTTCTTCTCACCGCCGGAGAAGCCCTCGTTCACGTTGCGCTCGGCGAAGGAGGGGTCCATGTTGAGACGCTCCATGGTCTCCTTGACCTCCTTCACCCAGGTGCGCAGCTTGGGGGCCTCGCCGCGGATCGCGGTGGCGGAGGTGCGCAGGAAGTTGGAGACGGAGACGCCGGGGACCTCGACCGGGTACTGCATCGCGAGGAACAGGCCCGCGCGGGCGCGCTCGTCGACGGGCATCGCGAGGACGTCCTCGCCGTCGAGCAGAACGGTGCCGCTGGTGATCGTGTACTTGGGGTGACCCGCGAGCGAGTAGGCGAGGGTCGACTTGCCCGAGCCGTTGGGGCCCATGATGGCGTGCGTCTCGCCCTGCTTCACGGTGAGGTCGACGCCCTTGAGGATCTCCTTCGTGGCGTTGTCGGCCTCGACGGTGACGTGCAGGTCTCGGATTTCAAGCGTTGCCATGGGTGCCTCAGGACTCCTGGGTGAGGGAGACGAGCACGTCGTCTCCTTCGATCTTTACGGGGTAAACGGGGACGGGGCGCGTCGCGGGAAGTGCGTCGGGCTTTCCGGAACGGAGGTCGAAGCGCGAGCCGTGCAGCCAGCACTCGATGTGACAGTCGTCGACCTCGCCCTCGGCGAGGGAGACGTTCGCGTGCGAGCAGATGTCGTTGATCGCGAACACCTCGCCCTCGGTCTTGACGACCGAGACCGGCGTGCCGTCGAGTTCCACCCTTTTCGGGGTGTCCTCCTCCAGCTCGCTCAGCCTGCAGACGCGTACGAACTTCGACGGTTCAGTCATGCGACCGACGCCTCCAGCTCCTCTTCGATCTTGGCGATCAGGCGCTCCTCGATGTCCTTGACGCCGATCTGCTGGACCAGCTCGGCGAAGAAGCCGCGGACCACCAGGCGGCGGGCGTCGTGCTCCGGGATACCGCGGGCCATCAGGTAGAAGAGCTGCTCGTCGTCGAAGCGGCCGGTGGCGGAGGCGTGGCCGGCGCCGACGATCTCGCCGGTCTCGATCTCCAGGTTCGGGACCGAGTCGACGCGGGCGCCGTCCGTGAGCACCAGGTTGCGGTTCATCTCGTAGGTGTCCGTGCCCTCGGCCTTGGCCTCGATGAGCACGTCGCCGATCCACACCGCGTGCGCGTCGTCGCCCTGCAGCGCGCCCTTGTAGGCGACGTTCGACTTGCAGTGCGGGGTGTTGTGGTCGACGAAGAGCCGGTGCTCCTGGTGCTGGCCCTGGTCGGTGAAGTACAGGCCGTACAGCTCCGCCTCACCGCCGGTGCCGGCATAGTTCACGCGAGGGTGCAGACGCACCACGTCGCCGCCGAAGGTCACGACCACGGACTTGAAGCTCGCGTCCCGGCCGACCAGCGCGTTGTGCTGGGCCGCGTGAACCGCCGTGTCGTCCCAGTCCTGGACCGAGACGACGGTCAGCTTGGCGCCGTCGCCCAGGACGTATTCCACGTTCGCGGCGAGGACCGCGTCACCGGTGTGGTCGATGACGACGACGGCCTCGGCGAAGGCGCCCAGCTCGATCACCTGGTGACCGAAGGCCACCCCGCCCTCGCCGTGCACGGCGATCCGGACGGGCTCGGTGAGCACCGTGTCCTTGGGGACGGTGACCACGCCGGCCGTCTCGAACGCCGAGTAGGCCTGCGCGGCCACCCGGTCCACCGGGGTGCCCGCCCTGCCGAGCCGGGCATCGTCCCGGCCGACGCTCTCGACGGTGACGCCCTCGGGAGCCTCGACGCTCACCTTCACACCGGCGCCGTTCGTCACCGCGGTGCCGTCGTGCAGGCCGCGCAGCCGCTCCAGCGGCGTGAACCGCCACTCCTCCTCACGGCCGTGCGGCACCGGGAAGTCCGCCACGTCGAAGGACGGCGGCGCACTCATACGGGTGGCGACGGTCGACTCCGCGGCGACCGCGATCGAGCCGGTGGTGGTGCTGCCTACCGGTGGGGGTCCCCCCGCGCGAGCGGAGCCGAGCGTGGGGGAGTTCTGGGCCTCAGCCATGGCTGTCGTTGTGCTCTCTTCCTAAGTCAGTGGTGACCCGCGGCCCGCCGCGGAAAGGCGGGCCGCCTGCTGCGGACGAGGACGGCCGTCAGCCGACCGCGCCTTCCATCTGCAGCTCGATCAGCCGGTTGAGCTCCAGCGCGTACTCCATCGGCAGTTCCTTGGCGATCGGCTCGACGAAGCCGCGCACGATCATCGCCATCGCCTCGAACTCGGAGAGGCCGCGGCTCATCAGGTAGAAGAGCTGGTCCTCGGAGACCTTGGAGACGGTCGCCTCGTGGCCCATGGACACGTCGTCCTCGCGGACGTCCACGTAGGGGTAGGTGTCCGAGCGGGAGATGGTGTCGACGAGCAGCGCGTCACAGAGCACGTTGGACTTGGAACCCGCGGCGCCCTCGCCGATCTCGACCAGGCCGCGGTAGGAGGTACGGCCGCCGCCGCGCGCCACCGACTTGGAGACGATGTTGGACGAGGTGTTCGGCGCCATGTGGACCATCTTGGAGCCGGCGTCCTGGTGCTGACCCTCGCCCGCGAAGGCGATGGACAGGGTCTCGCCCTTGGCGTGCTCGCCCATCAGGTAGACGGCGGGGTACTTCATCGTCACCTTGGAGCCGATGTTGCCGTCGATCCACTCCATGGTCGCGCCCTCGTAGGCCACGGCGCGCTTGGTGACCAGGTTGTAGACGTTGTTGGACCAGTTCTGGATGGTCGTGTAGCGGCAGCGGGCGTTCTTCTTGACGATGATCTCGACGACCGCGGAGTGCAGCGAGTCCGACTTGTAGATCGGGGCCGTGCAGCCCTCGACGTAGTGGACGTAGGCACCCTCGTCGACGATGATCAGGGTCCGCTCGAACTGGCCCATGTTCTCCGTGTTGATACGGAAGTAGGCCTGGAGCGGGATCTCCACGTGCACGCCCGGCGGCACGTAGATGAAGGAGCCGCCGGACCACACGGCGGTGTTCAGCGAGGCGAATTTGTTGTCACCGGCCGGGATGACGGTCCCGAAGTACTCCTTGAAGAGCTCCGGGTGCTCCTTCAGCGCGGTGTCGGTGTCGAGGAAGATGACGCCCTGCTCCTCCAGGTCCTCACGGATCTGGTGGTAGACGACCTCCGACTCGTACTGGGCCGCGACACCGGCCACGAGGCGCTGCTTCTCCGCCTCCGGGATGCCGAGCTTGTCGTACGTGTTCTTGATGTCCTCGGGCAGGTCCTCCCAGGACTCCGCCTGCTTCTCCGTGGAGCGCACGAAGTACTTGATGTTGTCGAAGTCGATGCCCGACAGGTCCGAGCCCCAGTTCGGCATGGGCTTCTTCTCGAAGAGCCGCAGGCCCTTGAGGCGCAGCTTGGTCATCCACTCCGGCTCGGACTTCTTCGCCGAGATGTCGCGGACGACGTCTTCGCTCAGACCGCGCTTCGCCGCGGCACCGGCCTCGTCGGAGTCGGCCCAGCCGTATTCGTAGTTGCCCAGGCCCTCGAGTTCGGGGTGAGCAGTCTCCGTGGGGAGAGTCATGCGGGGTTCCTCCCGGCCGTGCTGGCAGATGCGTTGTGGGTGGTCTTGGAAATCTTTGTGGCTTCGGCTGCCGGGGGCGCATGGGGCGCTCTCGGGATGAACGTCGTACAGACACCGTCGCCGTGCGCGATCGTCGCCAGTCGCTGGACGTGCGTGCCGAGCAGATCGGAGAAGATCTCCGTCTCGACCTCGCACAGTTGCGGGAACTGTTCCGCGACGTGGGCGACCGGGCAGTGGTGCTGGCAGAGCTGTTCGCCGACCGGGGCGCTGCGCGCCGTAGCAGCGTACCCGTCCGCGCTCAAGGCCTTGGCCAGCGCTTCGGTGCGCTGTGCCGGGTCGGCGGCCTCGATGGCCTCCCGGTAGGCGGTGGCCTGCTCGGCGATCCTGGCGCGGGCGAAGGCCACGACGGCCTCGTCCCCGCCGAACCGCTCCTTGATGAAGCGCAGGGCGTCCGCGGCGAGCTTGTCGTACGACTGGTCGAACGCGTCACGGCCGCAGTCCGTGAGCGCGAAGACCTTGGCGGGGCGACCACGCGTACGCGCGCCGTACACGCGCTGCTCCCGGGCCACCACGACGTCGTCGGCGACGAGCGCGTCCAGGTGCCGCCGTACGGCCGCCTGGGTGAGCTGCAGCCTTCCGGCGAGCTCGGTGACGGTCGACGGCCCGTGGTCCAGGATGGACCGCGCGACCCGGTTGCGTGTCGAGCGATCCGACCGCAACCCAGCCGCGAGCTCCTCCTGCGGGGCCCCCGTGGGGGTCTCCCGAGCTTCGCCGACGTTTTTCACAACGCCATTGTTGCGTAATTCCTCGGAGCCTGACAAGCGCCGTCCGACCGGGCACCGGTGCCGTGCATCACTTAGGGATACCTAAGGTGACCTGCGTGAACGATCCCTGATCGATCAAAACGGGTGGCGTCCGCCGCGACTGTCGGCAAGACTCCCGGACCATGCCCACACCCCCTCCCACCGGCCCTCTTGTCACCCGGGACACCGTCTGCACGCAACTGCGCGCGCTCGGGGTCACCCCCGGCGAGACCCTCCTCGTGCACTCCTCGCTCAGCTCCCTCGGCTGGGTCTGCGGTGGCGCCCTCGCGGTGGTCCAGGGACTTCTGGACGTGCTCGGTCCCGAGGGCACGCTCGTGGTGCCGACCCAGACGGGTGACCTCTCGGACCCCGCGCTGTGGAGCAGGCCACCGGTGCCCGAGGAGTGGTGGGAGACGATCCGCGCCGCCATGCCCGCATACGACCCGCTGGTCACACCGTCACGCGGGGTCGGAGTGATACCGGAGACCGTCCGCACCTGGCCGGGTGCCTCACGCAGCGCCCATCCGCAGACCTCGTTCGCGGCGATCGGCCCGCGCGCCCGGACGATCCTCGACGGACACGCTCCCGACTGCCGGCTCGGTGAGAAGAGCCCGCTGGCCCGGCTGGAGGCGATGGGCGCCCGTGTCCTGCTGCTCGGCGCGGGCTACAGCACCTGCACCAGCTTCCACCTGGCCGAGTACCGGATACCCGCGCCCCGGGTGCGGGTGGGCCGGCCGGGCCCGGCCGGCTGGGAGGTGGTGACCGAGGTGGCGATCAGCTCGGACCGGTTCGACGAGCTCGGCCACGATTTCGAGCGGGACCGTACGGTCGTCCGGGGGAAGGTGGGTGCGGCCGGGGTACGGCTGTTCCCCGTGGCGGACGCGGTGGCCTATGCGGAGCGATGGCTGCCGTTGCACCGGCCGGGCGAGGAGTAGTTTCCGGACGCCCTCACGCGGCCTCCGACCGGATTCCGGACCCCCTCGTCTCGCGCCCGGGGCGCCTACCTAGACTCTGGACCCATGCGAAGTGAGCCGGTCGTCCAGGTCCAGTCCCTGGTGAAGCGCTACGGCGCAAAGACCGCGGTGGACGGCCTCGACCTGGTGGCCCGGGCGGGCATCACCGCGGTACTGGGGCCCAACGGGGCGGGCAAGACGACCACGGTGGAGACCTGCGAGGGGTACCGGAAGCCGGATTCCGGCGCGGTACGCGTCCTGGGTCTCGACCCGGTCCGCGAAGCCTCCGCGCTGCGTCCCCGCATAGGTGTCATGCTCCAGTCGGGCGGCGTCTACCCGGGCGCCCGCGCCGACGAGATGCTGCGCCATGTCGCCAAGCTGCACGCCGATCCGCTGGACGTGGACGGGCTCATGGAGCGCCTCGGGCTCGGCGGCTGCGGACGCACGGCGTACCGGCGGCTGTCGGGCGGACAGCAGCAGCGGCTGGCGCTCGCCATGGCCGTCGTCGGCCGTCCCGAGCTCGTGTTCCTGGACGAGCCGACCGCCGGTCTCGACCCCCAGGCGCGCCGGGCCACCTGGGATCTCGTGCGCGATCTGCGTGCCGACGGGGTCTCCGTGATCCTCACGACGCACTACATGGACGAGGCCGAGCAGCTCGCCGACGATGTCGCGATCATCGACGGGGGCCGGGTCATCGCACAGGGCTCCCCGGAGGAGCTGTGCCGTGGCGGCGCCGAGAACACCCTGCGTTTCACCGGCCGCCCTGGTCTCGACGTGGGGTCGCTGCTGAAGGCGCTCCCGGCGGACTGCACGGCCGGGGAGCTGACGCCGGGCGCGTACCGGGTCGTGGGCAAGGTCGATCCGCAACTGCTGGCCACGGTCACCTCCTGGTGCGCCCAGCACGGGGTGATGCCGGACCGGATCTCCGTCGAACGGCATACCCTCGAAGACGTTTTCCTCGAGCTGACCGGCAGGGAGCTGCGCTCGTGACCACCGTCGGTATCCACGCGCCGAAGCCCGGCGCCGCGCCGCTGCCCCGCATGATCGCGGCGCAAGCCGCGCTCGAGACGAAGATGCTGCTCCGCAACGGTGAGCAGCTGCTGCTGACGGTGGTCATCCCGACGCTGCTGCTCGTCCTCTTCAGCTCCGTCGACGTCGTGGACACCGGCGCCGGCAAGGCAGTCGACTTCCTGACGCCGGGCATACTGGCGCTCGCCGTGATGTCGACGGCGTTCACGGGACAGGCCATCGCGACCGGGTTCGAGCGCCGGTACGGCGTGCTGAAGCGGCTCGCCTCCTCACCGCTCCCCCGCTGGGGCCTGATGACGGCGAAGACGGCCTCCGTCCTGGTCACCGAGATCCTCCAGGTGGTCCTGCTGACGGTGATCGCCTTCGCGCTGGGCTGGTCGCCGCACGGCAACCCGCTCGCGGTGCTTCTCCTGCTGGTGCTGGGCACGGCGGCCTTCTCCGGACTCGGGCTGCTGATGGCCGGAACGCTGAAGGCCGAGGCCACTCTGGCCGCCGCCAACCTGGTCTTCCTGCTGCTGCTCGTGGGCGGCGGCGTCATCGTGCCGCTGGACAAGTTCCCCTCCGGTGCCGAGCACGTGCTCGATCTGCTGCCGATCTCCGCGCTCTCGGACGGTCTGCGGAGCGTCCTTCAGCACGGGGCCGGTACGCCCTGGGGCGACCTGGGCGTGCTGGCGGTGTGGGCCGTCGTGGGCCTGGCCGCGGCCGGAAAGTTCTTCCGCTGGGAGTGACCCCGGCTCCCCGGGGCATCGGGAAACATCGCGGCCGGCGGCTCCCTGCGCGACATCCCGGCTTCTCGCGGGACTCCCGTGGGCCGACCCCTCGTGAAACCGTGCACAAGCGGCCCCTTACCATGAGGGGCGTGCCAAACGTGACTCGCGCCGACGCCGTGGCGGCCGTGCGCAACCCGATCGCCTTCATCGCCGCGCGCTGGACCCCGGAACCCCGGACGGTTCAGCGGGCGGCGCTCTCCGCGCTCGTCATGTCGGTGGTCATCGTCGTCACCGGCGGCGCCGTGCGCCTGACGGGCTCCGGACTCGGCTGTCCGACCTGGCCTCAGTGCACGGACAACTCGCTGACCACGACCGGCGCCATGGGCATCCACGGCGTCATCGAGTTCAGCAACCGCATGCTGACCTACGTGCTGTGCGCGGCGGTCGGCTGGGCGATCGTCGCCGCCCGCTCGCAGAAGCCGTGGCGGCGCGGCCTCACCCGGCTGGGCTGGGCGCAGTTCTGGATCGTGATGAGCAACGCGATCCTCGGCGGCATCGTGGTCCTCGTGGGCCTCAACCCGTACACCGTCGCCGCCCACTTCCTGCTCTCCACCGCGCTGATCACCGTGGCCACGCTCATGTGGCAGCGCACCCGCGAGGGCGACGCGGCTCCGCGCCCGCTGGTCGGCAAGGCCGTGCAGCAGCTGGTGTGGTTCCTGGTCGTCGCCTCGGTGCTGCTGATCGCGGTGGGCACCGTGGTCACCGGCGCGGGTCCGCACGCCGGTGACTCCCGGGAAGTCGAGCGCATCCCCGTCGACTGGGAGACCATCGCCAAACTGCACGCGGTGCTCGCCTGGATCGTGGTGACGCTCACCTTCGCCCTGTGGTTCGTCCTCAAGGCGGTCGACGCGCCCGCGAACCCGCTGCACCGCACCCGGGACCTGTTCCTGATCCTGCTGGGCCAGGGAGTCATCGGCTACGTCCAGTACTTCACCCACCTTCCGGAGATCCTGGTGGGCCTGCACATGTTCGGCGCCTGCCTGGTGTGGATCGGCGTGCTCAGGGTGCTGCTGGCGTTGCGCGAACGCCCCGAGGCGACGGCGGGCCTTCCGGGGCCCTCGGCGGAGTCGGCCCTGACGGCCGCGTGACGCCCGGCCGGAGCCCTGCGGCTCCGGCGCGAGGCCGCAGGCCTCACTTCAGCCCGTACACCCGCAGTGCGTTGCCCGCGGCGATCATCCCCGCCACCCGCTGAGCGTCCTCCAGCGACCAGGCGCCCTCGGCGACCCAGTCCCCCAGCAGCCGGGAGAGCGCCTCACGGAACAGCTGGGCCCCGACCACATGGAGTTCGGGCAGTCCGTGCGCGCCGCTGGAGAAGAGGAGCTTGCCGAAGGGCGCCAGCTCCAGGATCTCGGCCAGCACGTCGGCAGCCCGGGCACCGGTGCGGACGAGCGCCGCGCCCAGGTCCGCGTACACGTGCGGGAACACCCCCGCGAGATGCGCCGCGTGCCGGTGGTACGGATAGCCGTGCAGCAGGACGAGGTCCGTGCCGAGCCCGGCCGTGGCGCGTACGAAGTCGGTGAGCAGGACCGGGTCGGTGCGGTCGATCCGCAGGCCCGGTTCGCCGAGGCCCGCGTGCAGTTGCAGGGGCCGGCCCGAGGCGACCGCGCTCCACAGCAGATGGCGCAGCAGAACGGGGTCGGACAGGGTGCCGCCGACCCGGCGGCCGGCGAGCCAGCGGCCCGCCGCGCCGCGTACCTCGCCCGGCCCCGGCGGCTCGGGCGCCAGGGCCAGACCGTGCCGGACTCCCGCCACCGAGGTGAACGCCACCGCGTGCGCCGCCGCCCCGTGGATGGACTCGGCGAGATTGGCGAGGAACGACTCCACCGTTCCCGAGGTGTCGGCCACCTGTTCGGCGAGCAGCTCGAGACGGACGATCTCATGTGCCTCGGCCGCTCCCGCCGAGGCCATCTCGGCCGGACCGGTGAGATCGCCGGGCAGCCCGGTGTCGACGAGATAGGTGGTGATGCCGCTGCCCCGCAGCAGTCTGCGCCCCGACTCCAGGACGCCGAGCTCCCGGCGCCGGGCGAGGTAGCGGGCGGGCGGGCAGTGCGGCTCCAGACCGAGCAGCGGCGGACACCAGCGGCGGACGGCGAAACCCGTCTGGGTGTCGAACAGGGTGGTGCCGGCCGCCGGCGGCCCCTCCGTACGGGCGAGGTGGGCCTCGAAGGTGCCGAGGCCCAGCTCGGTACGGAGCACGCCGTGGCAGTACTGGTCCACCAAGGACGATGTTTCGATCACCCGGACTCCCCGCGTCTGGACCGGTCCTCTTCAGGTCCTAACGGGTGAACCCGGTCTCAGGTGTTGCTCGGACCGCCCAGTTGGATCCCCGCCATGCGCTTCCACTCGTACGGGCCGGTCTTCACCTTGGCCGCGAGCTCGCCGTCGAAGGCCTCGTGCACGGTGATTCCGGCCTTCTGCACGGCCTTCTCGGCGATGTCGTACGTCGGTGCGACAAGGTCACCCCAGCCGCCGTCCTCGCCCACGAGCACGATCCTGGCGCCGCGCTGCCCGATGTACGCCACCTGCCCCTCGGCGCCGCCGTGCGCCTTGGCGAAGGCGTCGATCTCCTTGGCGAGCCGGGTCGCCCTGCGCTCGGCCCTGGCGGCCTGCTTGGCGTCCGTGCCCTCGTCAACCTGCTGCGTGTCTGCCATGGCCAGGATGCTACCGAGGGGTAGATCGAACGGCGACGGGAGGGGTGCGTGGCCTTGACCACGCACCCCTCCCGTCGGTCGTGCAGATGACGTCCGCCGCGGCGGCTACCGGAGGAAGGGGTCCACCGCCACGGCGACGAAGAGCAACGAGACGTAGGTGATGCTCCAGTGGAACAGGCGCATCTCCTTCAGCTTCACGCCCATCGCCTCCGACCTCGCCCGGTTCTGCAGCGCGTGCGCCTCCCACAGCCACCAGCCGCCGGCCGCGAGGGCGACCGTCGTGTAGAACCAGCCCGTGTAGCCGAGCGGGGTGAGCAGCAGGGAGACCACGACCATCACCCAGCTGTAGATGACGATCTGCCGGGCGACCACCTTGTTGGAGGCGATGACCGGCAGCATCGGCACGCCCACGCGCGCGTAGTCGTCCTTGACCTTCATGGACAGCGGCCAGTAGTGCGGCGGCGTCCAGAAGAACATGACGAGGAAGAGGATGACCGGCGCCCACGACAGCGAGTTCGTGACGGACGACCAGCCGATGAGGACGGGCAGGCAGCCGGCGATGCCGCCCCACACGATGTTCTGTGAGGTACGTCGTTTGAGGATCATCGTGTAGACGACGACGTAGAAGAGCAGCGCACCGAGCGACAGCCAGGCGGACAGCCAGTTGACGGTGAAACCGAACAGCAGCGTCGAGACGACCGCCAGCGTGATGCCGAAGGCGAGGCACTCACGGGGGCTGACCATGCCGGTGACCAGCGGGCGCTGCGAGGTGCGATCCATGAGCGCGTCGATGTCCCGGTCGATGTACATGTTGAGCGCGTTGGCACCACCCGCGGAGAGGTAGCCGCCGACGCAGGTGAGCAGCACCAGCCTCAGGCTCGGCACGCCCTGCTGGGCGAGGAACATCACCGGTACGGTGGTGATCAGGAGCAGCTCGATGATCCGCGGCTTGGTGAGCGCCACGAAGGCCTTGACCCGGGCCCCAAACGGCCGCTGGCCCCGGCTGCTGCTCGTCCCGAGCTCCCGCGCAGCCTCGAGGGCGTGGGCGGTGCCCCCACCCGTTGGACGGGATTCGACGGCCGTCACGTACACCCCTGACAGAGACATCCCAGCGAGCCCGGGCTGTGAATTCCCGGTAAAGGCTCGCGCGTACTCACGCAACTTTAGACGTTGCCCACAGCCCGCCCTTCGCGGGGGTGGGTCGTGTTGGAAGCGGCGGGCGCGACCCGGGAAAGGCGACCGGACACGAGCCGAACCTCGCTCGATTGAGCAGCCGGATGAGCGGCTCCGTATTCACTTGCCGACCGGGATCGGCCGGTCGGGAGGCGGATGACGACGACTCCCGGCAGTCTGGAATGACTCGAAAAGACGCACGTACCTACGGGGGTAGGCTCAGCAACGGCCGGTGGGCGTCCAGTGCACCGGCATTCGACATGTGGAGAGGAGCCCTGACCCAGGGTGAGCACCAAGCCGACCACAACAGACCTCGAGTGGACCGAGTTGGACCAGCGGGCCGTCGACACCGCCCGCGTCCTGGCCGCCGATGCCGTACAGAAGGTCGGCAACGGCCATCCCGGTACGGCGATGAGCCTGGCTCCGGCCGCCTACACCCTCTTCCAGAAGGTGATGCGCCACGACCCGGCGGATCCCCAGTGGGTGGGCCGTGACCGCTTCGTCCTGTCCGCCGGCCACACGTCCCTGACTCTCTACACGCAGCTCTACATGGCCGGTTTCGGCCTGGAGCTGACCGATCTGGAGTCCTTCCGCACCTGGGGCTCGAAGACCCCCGGCCACCCGGAGTACGGGCACACCAAGGGTGTGGAGACGACGACCGGCCCGCTGGGCCAGGGTGTCGCCAACGCGGTGGGCATGGCCATGGCCTCGCGTTACGAGCGCGGTCTGTTCGACCCGGACGCGGCGCCCGGCACTTCCCCCTTCGACCACTTCATCTATTGCATCGCCGGTGACGGCTGCCTCCAGGAGGGCATCTCCGCCGAGGCGTCCTCGCTCGCCGGTCACCAGGAGCTCGGCAATCTGATCCTGCTGTGGGACGACAACCACATCTCGATCGAGGGCGACACGGAGACCGCGGTCTCCGAGGACACGGTCAAGCGCTACGAGGCCTACGGCTGGCACGTGCAGCGGGTAGCGCCCAAGCCGGACGGCGACCTGGACCCGAACGCCATCTACGACGCGATCGAGGCGGCCAAGAAGGTCACGGACCGGCCCTCCTTCATCGCGATGCGCTCGATCATCGCCTGGCCGGCTCCGCACGCACAGAACACCGAGGCCGCACACGGCTCGGCCCTCGGCGAGGACGAGGTCGCGGCCACCAAGCGCGTCCTCGGCTTCGACCCGGACAAGAGCTTCCAGGTGGCCGACGAGGTCATCGAGCACACCCGCAAGGCCCTCGATCGCGGCCGTGCGGCGAAGGCCGACTGGGAGAAGTCCTTCCAGGAGTGGCGCTCGGGCAACCCGGAGCGCGCCGCCGAGTTCGACCGCATGAGCGAGGGCGAGCTGCCCACCGGCTGGGAGGAGAAGCTCCCGGTCTTCGAGGCGGGCAAGGCGGTCGCCACGCGCGCCGCGTCCGGCAAGGTGCTGCAGGCCCTCGGCGCGATCGTCCCGGAACTGTGGGGCGGCTCCGCCGACCTGGCCGGCTCGAACAACACCACCATCGACAAGAACAGCTCGTTCCTGCCGGCGGACAATCCGCTGCCGGGGGCGAACCCCTACGGCCGGACAATCCACTTCGGTATCCGCGAGCACTCGATGGCCGCCGAGATGAACGGCATCACGCTGCACGGCAACACCCGCGTCTACGGTGGCACCTTCCTGGTGTTCTCCGACTACATGCGCAACGCGGTGCGCCTGTCGGCCCTGATGCACCTGCCGGTGACGTACGTGTGGACCCACGACTCCATCGGCCTGGGCGAGGACGGCCCGACCCACCAGCCCGTCGAGCACCTGGCCTCGCTGCGCGCCATCCCGGGCCTGAACGTCGTGCGCCCGGCCGACGCCAACGAGACCGCCATCGCCTGGCGCGAGATCCTCAAGCGCTGGACCAAGGAGTTCGGCAAGGGCGCCCCGCACGGTCTCGCGCTGACCCGCCAGGGCGTGCCGACCTACGAGCCCAACGAGGACACCGTCCGCGGTGGTTATGTGATGTTCGAGGCCGACGGTGGCGAGCCGCAGGTGATCCTGATCGCCACCGGTTCCGAGGTGCACATCGCCGTCGAGGCCCGCGAGCAGCTCCAGGCCGACGGAATCCCGACGCGGGTCGTGTCGATGCCGTCGGTGGAGTGGTTCGAGGAGCAGGACCAGGGGTACCGGGACAGCGTCCTGCCGCCGTCGGTGAAGGCCCGGGTCGCGGTCGAGGCCGGGATCGGGCTCACCTGGCACAGGTTCGTCGGGGATGCGGGTCGCATCGTTTCCCTGGAGCACTTCGGTGCTTCGGCCGACGGCAAGGTGCTCTTCCGGGAGTTCGGGTTCACTGCCGAGAACGTTGCATCCGCCGCTCGGGAATCGATCGCCGCAGCCCAGCGCTGACGCTGATATACGACACGTAGGAGATGCATTTTCCATGACAGACGCACTCAAGCGCCTCTCCGAAGAAGGCGTCGCGATCTGGCTGGACGACCTGTCGCGCAAGCGGATCACGTCCGGCAACCTCGCCGAGCTGATCGACCAGCAGCACGTCGTGGGCGTCACCACCAACCCGACGATCTTCCAGAAGGCGATCTCGTCGGGCGACGGCTACGAGCAGCAGCTCGCCGACCTCGCCGCCCGCAAGGTCACCGTCGAAGAGGCCATCCGCATGATCACCACGGCGGACGTCCGGGACGCCGCCGACATCCTGCGTCCGGTGTTCGACGCCACGCAGGGCCAGGACGGCCGGGTGTCGATCGAGGTCGACCCGCGCCTCGCGCACAACACCCGGGCGACCGTCGCCGAGGCCAAGCAGCTCGCCTGGCTGGTCGACCGCCCGAACACGCTCATCAAGATCCCGGCCACCGAGGCGGGTCTCCCGGCGATCACCGAGACCATCGGCAACGGCATCAGCGTCAACGTCACGCTGATCTTCTCGCTGGACCGCTACCGCAAGGTCATGGACGCCTACCTGGCCGGCCTGGAGAAGGCCAAGGAGCGCGGCCTGGACCTGTCCAAGATCTACTCCGTGGCGTCCTTCTTCGTGTCCCGGGTGGACACGGAGACCGACAAGCGGCTCGACGGCATCGGCACGCCGGAGGCGAAGGCGCTGCGCGGCAAGGCGGCCATCGCCAACGCGCGACTCGCCTACGAGGCCTACGAAGAGGTGTTCAGCAGCGACCGCTGGCTGGCTCTGGACAAGGCGCGGGCCAACAAGCAGCGCCCGCTGTGGGCCTCCACCGGCGTCAAGGACCCCGCGTACAAGGACACCATGTACGTGGTGGACCTGGTGGCGCCGAACACGGTGAACACCATGCCGGAGGCCACCCTGCTGGCCGTCGAGGACCACGGCGAGATCGGTGGGAACACCGTCGCCGGCACCTACGACCAGGCGCGCGCGGACCTCGACGCGATCGAGAGGCTCGGCATCTCGTACGACGAGGTGGTCCAGCTCCTGGAGGACGAGGGCGTCGACAAGTTCGAGGGTTCCTGGAACGACCTGCTCAAGTCGACCGAGGCGGAGCTGCAGCGCCTCGCCCCTTCGGAGGGCTGAGACCTTGACATCCGTACACGGAGCGAACCCGCTTCGTGACGCCGCGGACCGACGGCTCCCGCGTATCGCGGGGCCGTCGGGCCTGGTCATTTTCGGCGTTACGGGCGATTTGTCACGTAAAAAGCTCATGCCTGCCGTTTACGACCTCGCCAACCGCGGCCTGCTGCCGCCGGGCTTCTCGCTCGTCGGCTTCGCCCGCCGCGAGTGGCACCACGAGGACTTCGCCAAGGAGGTCCACGACGCCGTCAAGGAGCACGCCCGTACGCCGTTCCGCGAGGAGGTCTGGCAGCAGCTCATCCAGGGGATGCGCTTCGTCCAGGGCACCTTCGACGACGACGACGCGTTCGAGCGGCTGCGCTCCACCATCGAGGAGCTGGACAAGGCGCAGGGCACAGGCGGCAACTTCGCCTTCTACCTCTCGGTGCCGCCCAAGTCCTTCCCCGTGGTCATCCAGCAGCTGAAGAAGCACGGCCTGGCCGACCAGACCGGCGGCTCCTGGCGGCGCGCGGTCATCGAGAAGCCCTTCGGCCACGACCTGAAGTCGGCGGAGGAACTCAACGCGATCGTGCATGAGGTCTTCGCCTCCGACCAGGTCTTCCGTATCGATCACTACCTGGGCAAGGAGACCGTCCAGAACATCCTGGCGCTGCGCTTCGCCAACACGATGTTCGAGCCCATCTGGAACCGGTCCTTCGTGGACCATGTGCAGATCACGATGGCCGAGGACATCGGCATCGGCGGGCGCGCCGGCTACTACGACGGCATCGGCGCCGCCCGTGACGTCATCCAGAACCACCTGCTGCAGCTGCTGGCCCTCACGGCCATGGAGGAGCCCGCCTCCTTCGACGCGGACGCGCTCGCGGCCGAGAAGACCAAGGTGCTCGGGGCCGTCCGGCTGCCCCGGGACCTCGGCCGTGACACCGTGTTCGCGCAGTACTCGGCCGGCTGGCAGGGCGGCGAGAAGGCGGTCGGCTACCTCCAGGAGGAGGGCATCGACCCCAAGTCGAAGACCGACACCTATGCCGCGATCAAGGTGGGGATCGACAACCGCCGCTGGGCGGGCATCCCCTTCTATCTGCGCACCGGCAAGCGCCTGGGCCGCCGGGTCACCGAGATCGCGGTCGTCTTCCAGCGCGCCCCGCACTCCCCCTTCGACACCACCGCCACCGAGGAGCTGGGCCAGAACGCGGTCGTCATCCGCGTCCAGCCCGATGAGGGCGTCACCGTCCGCTTCGGCTCCAAGGTGCCGGGCACCTCGATGGAGATCCGGGACGTGTCCATGGACTTCGCCTACGGCGAGTCCTTCACCGAGTCCAGCCCCGAGGCGTACGAGCGCCTGATCCTGGACGTCCTGCTCGGGGACTCGAACCTCTTCCCGCGGACCGAGGAGGTCGAGCGGTCCTGGGAGATCCTCGACCCGATCGAGCAGTACTGGGACAAGCACGGCAAGCCCGCTCGGTACCTGGCCGGAACCTGGGGGCCCGCCGAGGCGGACGAGATGCTCGAACGAGACGGACGGAGCTGGCGCCGGCCATGAAGATGGACCTCACGGACACCACTGCCAGCAAGATAAACAAGGCGCTGGTGCAGGGCCGCCGCGCCATCGGCACGCCCGCGGTCGGCATGGTGCTCACCCTGGTCATCGTCACCGACGAGGAGAACGCCTACGACGCCCTGAAGGCCGCGAACGAGGCCTCGCGCGAGCACCCCTCGCGCACCCTCGTGGTCATCAAGCGCGTCTCGCGTTCGCCCCGCGACCGCACGACCTCGCGCCTGGACGCCGAGGTGTGGGTGGGCGCGGACGCGGGCACCGGCGAGACGGTGGTGCTGCGGCTGTACGGCGAGGTGGTGAACCACGCCCAGTCCGTGGTGCTGCCGCTGCTGCTGCCGGACGCGCCGGTCGTCGCCTGGTGGCCGGTGAACGCACCGCTCGACCCGGCCAGCGACCCCCTCGGCGCGCTCGCCCAGCGCCGGGTCACGGACACGTACACGGCCGAGGCGCCGGTGCGGGAGCTGAGCGCGCGCGCCGACGCCTACACGCCCGGCGACACCGACCTGTCGTGGACCCGCATCACGCCCTGGCGCTCGATGCTGGCCGCGGCCCTCGACCAGGTCACCTGCGACGTCAAGGGCGTCGAGGTGGAGGGCGAGGAGTTCAACCCGAGTTGTGAGCTGCTCGCGATGTGGCTCGCCGACCGGCTGAGCGTCCCCGTCAAGCGCTCCCTCTCCTCCGGCCCCGGCCTCACCGCCGTCCGGATGGACACGAACTGCGGCCCGATCGTGCTCGACCGGGCGGACGGCTCGCTCGCGACCCTCTCCATCCACGGGCAGCCGGACCGCGCGGTGGCGCTCAAGCGCCGCGACACGGCCGAGCTGATCGCGGAGGAGCTGCGCAGGCTCGACCCGGACGACACCTACGCCTCGGCGCTGCGGTACGGCGTCGACCGGCTGGGTGCCGGGGCGGAGTCCGCCGCGGCCGCGACCGAGGCGGCCGGCGGCAAGGCGGCCGACGAGACCGCGGCTCCGGCAGACGTCGCGAAACCGGCACCGGCCGCGGCGCAGGAGCCGGCGGCGGAACACAAGACGGGCGGGAAGCACCCGGCGAAGAAGGCGGCGAAGTGAGCACCCCACAACTCGTCGTACACCGCGACAAGGAGCTGATGGCCCAGGCCGCGGCCGCCCGGCTGATCACCAAGGTCGTGGACGCCCAGGCGTCCCGCGGCTCCGCCTCGGTCGTGCTGACCGGCGGGCGCAACGGCAACGGCCTGCTGGCCGCGCTCGCCGCCGCTCCCGCCCGGGACGCCGTCGACTGGGGCCGGATCGACCTGTGGTGGGGCGACGAGCGGTTCCTGCCCGAGGGCGACCCCGAGCGGAACCACACCCAGGCCCGCGAGGCGCTGCTCGACGCGGTGCCGCTGGACCCGAAGCGCGTGCACGCCATGCCCGCGTCGGACGGCCTGTACGGCAACGACGTGGACGCCGCCGCCGAGGCGTACGCGGCGGAGCTGGCACGGGCGGCGGGCCCCGAGAACCACGGTGCGGTGCCCACCTTCGACGTCCTGATGCTGGGCGTCGGCCCGGACACGCACGTGGCCTCGCTCTTCCCGGAGATGCCCGCGGTGCGGGAGACCGAGCGGACGGTGGTCGGCGTGCACGGCTCGCCGAAGCCGCCGCCGACGCGGGTCTCGCTCACGCTCCCGGCGATCCGGTCGGCCCGCGAAGTCTGGCTGCTGGCGGCCGGTGAGGACAAGGCGCAGGCGGTCGCCATCGCGCTGTCCGGGGCAGGAGAGATCCAGGCTCCGGCGGCGGGCGCGCGCGGCAGGTCACGCACCCTGTGGCTGCTGGACGCGGCGGCGGCCTCGCAACTGCCGAGGTCGCTGTATCCGCCGGCGTCGGCCTGAGCGACGCATCTCGTCACCGAAGCCGGACGCCGGACGGGCTGTAGAACGGCCCGCTGCGGGCTGCTGCGTCATCGCGCTCCCTCGTGTTCGTCTCGGCGTCCGG
>NZ_JBEYXD010000116.1:0-20210 GCF_040644975.1 Streptomyces sp. NPDC046900
CGACGACACGACACGCCACCACTCCCACGGGATCGCCGACCCTATACCCGACCAGCAAAAACGCAGTCCTCAAGTCCGGAAAGACAACAGCTTCTGAGTGACTCACTGATGTGGTGCGGCGGTTCCCCAGCCTGACTTCGCGGGCTGGAGCTCAGCCGCGCCGGCCGAGGCAGCCGGGGCGATGACGGCTCTGGTGGTCAGGGCCGCGGCGAGCAGTACGGACTTACACAGAGCTTTCAAGGTCAACCCCGATTTGCATGGACAGCGTTGGATCGTCCGGAGCGACAACTGGCCTCAACTGGCCCTCGGTCATAGGGCAGTCGCGGTGATGGGTTCCTTCCATCAGTGCGCGACCCACTACGGGGACGCAGCCGCCGAATCGTAGCGAACCACCGGCACACCGCCCGCAGGGTGGTGGAGTCACCTACCTGCCGGCGTGTGCCACGAGCAGCGGCTGGAAGAAGCCCGTCTCCCGCGGCATCCGCCACTCGGGGTCCACAAACCCCGCGTCGGTCACTAGGCCGGCCAGCCGGTCCCGGCCGAGCGCCCAGTAGACGGTCCGGCGGACCTTGACGCGCCATTCTCCGTCAGCCGGCAGCAGTTGGAAGTGCTCCAGGTCGTAGTGCTCGCCGTCCTCGTGCCAGTGCCAGAGCTGGAAGGTGACGGTCCGTTCTTCCCCGTCCGCGGACTGGTGGACCTGTGGAGGCGCTGAAACGGGGCGGTTGCGCAGCAGGTCATCGTAGGGGCGAGTGCTGAGCAGCAGCAGGCCGGCGGGACGCAGTACGCGGCGCATCTCCGCCAGGGCGGCGTGGACGTCCTGCTCCGTCAGCAGATGAGGCAGGGCGTTGTCGGCGCAGACGACGGTGTCGAACTGGGCATCGCGAAACGGCAGTCGTCGCATGTCGGCGGCGGCCGTGCGCAACGTCACGTTCCGCTGAGCGGCTTCACCGGCAGCGCGCGTCGCGGCGCGGGTGCTGAGGTCCGTCCCGATGACGCGGTGCCCACGCAACGCCAGGCCGATGGCCTGCGTGCCGATGCCGCAGGAGCAGTCGAGCACCGACGCGTCCTCCCGGCCGATCAGACCGTCGAGGGCCTCTCCCTGCCGACGCATGCTTGCGTCCCAGTCTGCGTAGATCAGGTGGTAGTCATCGGCCAGCTCGTCATAGAAATGTGCCACCGAGGTCCGCATGACCTGAGGCTATTGGGCGTGAGGCCCAGCGCAAGGTCCCGGGCTGATCACGGTCCGGGCCTCGACGCGAGCGACGCCGGTGGTCACTGACGACTGGATGACGTCAGTCTGAGCCCGGCTGCGGAGACCGTACTCCCCGACTGCACCGGCCCGTACGAGACGCGCCGCCGAACCGGATGCGAAGAGCGCAGAATCCGAACCCGCGACGGCATCGCCCACCTCGTCAGCGTCACCGACGCCGCAACTCGGAGACACCCCCGAGGGCAACCGGGCACCGCTACGGGCTACGGCGTCTCGTCGGGCCGCACCGTGATGTGGTCGGGCTCCAGTTCCAGCAGGACCCGCTCGCGGATCTCCAGGGCCTGGGTGAAGTCGCGCGGCAGTTGGAGGCGGCCGGCGCGGTCCACGGTGGCGTACTCGCGGGCCGTGGTCGTGGTGCGCCCCTGGTCGTCGGTGGTGGTGCGGCGCAGGACCTCCGAGGCCGTGCGGCCGTCGCGGATGGCGACGGTGCGGTCGACCGCGGAGGCGACGGCTGTGTCGTGGGTGACCAGGACGACCGTCGTGCCGAGTTCCTCGTTGACGGTGCGGAAGGTGGCGAAGACCTGCTCGGCGGTGGCGGAGTCGAGCTGGCCCGTGGGCTCGTCGGCGAGGACCAGGGCCGGGTGGTTGGCCAGCGCCACGGCGATGGCGGTGCGCTGCTGCTCGCCGCCCGACATCTGATCCGGACGCCGGTCGCGGCAGTGGGCCACGCCGGTCATCTCCAGAAGTTCCGCGGTGCGGGCGGCGCGCTGCCGCCTGCCCTTGACGATGCCGCTGAGGCGCATGGGCAGGGCCACGTTCTGGGCGCCCGTGAGGTAGGGCAGCAGGTTGCGCGCCGTCTGCTGCCAGACGAAGCCCACCACTTCGCGCCGGTAGCGCAGCCGGGAGCCGCTGTCCATGGTCAGCAGGTCGAAGCCCGCGACCGAGGCGCCGCCGGCGGTGGGGACGTCCAGGCCCGCCAGGATGTTCAGGAGCGTGGACTTGCCGCTGCCCGAAGCACCGACCAGGGCCATGAGTTCGCCCTTCGCGACCAGCAGGTCCAGCCCCTGCAGGGCCTGCACCTCCCCTCCCTGGCCGGCGAAGATGCGCACAAGGCGGTCGCACGCGATCAGCGCGTCGTGGCCGTGAGCGGGTTGCTCCCGCTGCTGTGCGACGCGCCGCTCCAGGTCGGCGAGCGTGAGCTCGTCCGGCGCCGCCGAGGTCTGTTCCGTCATGTCTGGTCCCCCATCCTCAGGTTCGCGCCTTCGCCGCGCCGTCCGGTCAGCCACGCCTGGGCCGCGAGCACGGCGCACGCCACGGCCAGCAGTCCCGCCGACGGCAGGACGAGTGCGAGCGGGTCGGTGTCCAGCACCACCGTCGGCACGTCGGCCATCGGCGGCCGACTGGTGAAGGCCAGAGCGGTCAGGTCGACCCCGGGCCGCAGCAGCGGGACCACGGCGAGACCGGTGAGCATGCCGCCGACCGCGCCCAGCAGGATCTGCGGCAGCATGTCGAGCACGGCGAGCCACTGGCGCTGGCGCGCCTGCATGCCCATGGTGCGCAGCCGGGCCAGCGCCGTACGGCGCTGCGGTGAGCTCTGCAGCAGGAAGAGCAGCAGGGCCAGGGCGCAGTAGCCGCCGCCGGCCGCGACCACCGCCAGATACACGCGCTGGGCACCGGACTGGAGCGCGGTGGCCTTCAGTGCCGCCCGCTCCTGTGACCGCAGCTTGACGGCCAGTCGGGCCGACGCCTGGTGAGCGGTGGTGCGCAGGGCCGTGCCGTCGACGTGGTCGCCGGTCACGTACAGCGCCGTGGGTTCCAGAGCGGACGCTTCCAGCCATTCGGGATGGGCACGTGCCACGGCCTTCGTCGACACGATGACGAAGTTCTGGCCGTCCGGCACCACGGCGGCGGCGTCCCGTGTCGCCACAGCCCGCACGTCGAAGGGGCCGGCGGACGTCCGCAGGGTGATCGGGTCGCGGCCGAACTCCGTTGCCAGCCGCGGGGACACCACCGCGGCGAGCGCGCCCGCACGGCGACCGTCCAGCACCGCCGCCGGGAAGTGGCCGTCCACGCCCGTCACCGCGGCGAGCCGCGCATAGGACGCGGGGTCCACCATGAGCAGGTCGTACGTGATCCCACCGCGCTCCGTGTGCTGATCGGCATCGATGCGGACGGCCGCCACGTCGCGCACGCCGCCGAGGCGGTGGACGCGTTCCGCAAGACCGGACGGCAGCGCGGCCGGCGCCTCGATGCTGGCGTCCGCGCCGACGGTCGCGAGGGCCGCCCGGTCCCGCCCGGCGGTCACCCCGGACAGGACCGCACCGCCGAACGAGGTCACGGTGAGCGCCACCAGGACGGCGAGCAGCGGCAGCGTGGCCGTGGCGGGAGCACGGCCGGCGCGCGCCACGCCCAGGGGGAGGACCGCACCCCTGAGGCGGGCCGCGGGCCGGGCGAGCAGCCGTAGCGGCAGCGGATACAGCCGGAGCAGCACCACTGCGGCGACCACCGCGACGAGGACGGGAGCGGCCGCGGTGAGCAGGTCGAGACCGCCGTCCGCCGTACCGCGGCGGCGCAGCGCCAGCACGGCGCCGGTCACGACGAGGACGACGGTCAGCTCGGCCACGGTGCGGCGCCGCGAGGGGCGGGCGCGCACGAGGTCCTCCGGCTCGCCGGGGCGCACGGCGCGGACGGAGAGCAGGGCACGTAGGGGCGGAGCCAGCGACGCGACGGCCGCGACCCCACTCGCCGCCCATACGGCGGCCGCGGAGCGCTGCGTGGGAATCAGCAGCAGGGCGAGGACCAGTCCGGCGGCCGCGGACGGCACCGCCGTGAGGGTGCTCTCACCGAGCAGACGCACCGCCAGGCCGCGCAGGCCCGCTCCGCGGGCGCGCATCAGCGTCAGCTCCGTGCGCCGCCGGGCGGCGGCCAGTTCGCCGGCCATGAGCAGCACGATGACGGCGACCGTCCCGACGCCGACCGCCGCGACCATGATCAATGGCTCGGTGGCAGCCCGTTCCCTTCCGAACGGCTCCACGAGGGTGGCCAGACCCTCCTCCTGGACGGTGAACCCGCGCAGCCCGGTCAGCTGCTGGAGCCGCGCGGCCAGCGGGCCGCTGGTGAGCGCGGTGACACGGTCCACCACGACGGAGGCGTTGCGCGCGGTCAGCGCGTCGGTGTCGGCGGGGTGGTGCCAGTAGGTGGTGACGCCTTCGTGCAGGCCGAGTAGGGCGCCGGTGGCCCTCTCGTCGACGAGGGCGGTGAAGTGCCAGTAGAACTCGGGAGGGGCCGGGGGGCCCTTGCCGGGCACAGTGGACAGCTTCGGCGCCTGGAGGTCCGGCTCCGCGTTCCAGTAGGAGGCCTTGGCGTGTTGGGGCCGGACGACGCCCGTGATCCGCACCGTCAGCTTGGCTCCGCCCGCTTCGGCGAGATGGACCACGGAACCCGTGCGCAGACGCATGATGTGCGCCGTGCGCTCGGTGACGGCCGCCTCGACGGTGCCGGCGCCGGACCCCGGCCGGGGCAGTCGTCCGTCCACGACGCGCGTGAAGCGGTCGAGGTCCGGCTGGGCGACGAGGGTGGCCTTCGGGTCGACGTACCAGGTCGGCCGGGGCATGTACGGATCCGTGGCGGGCACGGCCTGAGCCGTCCGCACGCCGTAAACGGTCTGCCGCCCGTCCAGAGCGAGGGGCGGGCGTACGACGCTCTGGAACGTCGATTCGGTCGAGGCCAGGGACCGGGGGGTGACGAGGGACTTGGCGTCGTAGGGGAAGGACAGCCACGACACGTCCAGCGTCGCCGTGACGCTGCGATGGGCCACGCTCGCCCCCGCCACGGTGTCGCGCAGGGCGGAGTCCTCCTGGACGTCGACCGCGCGGGGCAGCGCCGCCGCGAGGAACGCGGTGACCAGAACCAGCAACGACAAGGCCAGCGTGGCGCCGGGTGCCGCGCGCAGACGGGTGCGTATCCAGGGGGCGTCGGCCGAAGGGGCGGTGCCGGTGGACGCGGTGCCGCTTCCGGCGTGCGTGTGCCGGCGGTGCGGGAGGGCGGGCATGTCATTCACCTCCCTGGCGGCGCAGGGCCTGGGCCGGTTCGCCGGACCGCAGCGCCGTCAGTACGACCACGAGCAGCGGTACCGCCGTCACCGCGATCAGCAGCCGTGCCACCGGGCCCGCGGGCAGCTCGACACGGAGGGCCGGGAGCGGCCGGGCCGCCTGCGCCGTGAGGACGATCAGCGGTACGACGAGGCGCGTGAGCAGAACGCCCAGGGCCACGCCCACGGCCACCGCGACGGCCAGCAGCAGACCCTGCTCGGCGGCGGCCCCACGGGCCAGCGAGCGCCGGGAGGCGCCCAGGGCCCGCAGTACCGCCTGTTCGTCCGCACGCTCCCGGTACGCGCCGACCGCCGCGACGGCGCAGCCCACGGCGGCCAGCACCGCCGCGGCCACCACGGCTGCCGGGAGGCCGGCCTGCGGGCCCGCACCGAGCGGGTCGGCCTTGAGCCTCTCCCGCTCCTCGTCCTGGACGAGCACGGAGGCGGCATCGGCACGGCCGCGCAGCACCGTCGCCACACGGGAGGCGGCGCCGTGGTCCGTGGCGAGCCACCACTCGTCGGGCTCCAGTACCACCCCGCCGTGATCCGCCAGGGCCCGGTTCACGGCGCGCAGATCGAGCAGCAGGGCACCGCCGTCATCGGTGGCCGGCGGCACGACCGTGGGCAGGGCGCCTACGGCCGCGGTGACGCGGACCGTCAACGTCGTACTGCCCAGGTTGACGTCCGCCGTCTGGCCCACATGCGTACCCGTGGCGCGGAGGAAGGCATCGGTGGCCAGCGCGGCCGGTACGGGGACGGCGGCGGTGTCGGCCCGCAGGACGAGCTCTCCGGTCATGACCACACTCGGATCCTGCGGCGACGCCTCGTGCCCGGTGCCGTATCTGACGGAGAGCGGAGCCGCGGCGGTGGAGCGGGACGCCGTGGCCCGCGGCGCGGAGGCACCCGGGATGGGGGTCAGCACGCGTGCGCCCCAGACGGCACCGGCGGGCACCGGGACGGCACGTGTGCGTCCGTCGGTCAGGACGGCGCTGAGCCCGGTGACCGACAAACGGTGCTCCTCGACGTGGCGCGGCAGGCGGTAGCCGGCGTTGATGCCGGTCAGCCGCAGCGGGCCGGCGGGGGCCGCGCCCTGAGCCCGGCCGGACTCGGCGGCGAAGTCCGCCGTCAGCACGTGCGGGCGGCCGTCGGCGGGCAACGTGCCCAGGGGAAAGGTGTACGGCACGCCGTACCGGTCCGTGACGGTGGCGATGAGACGCGGGGCGACCGTGCTCCGAGGCGACGTACCTGCCGGGCCGAGCACCTCTAGGCGCGCGGTGATCCTCAGCCGGCCGGCGTTCTCCGGCAGTACGAAGCCCGCAGATCTGCCCTGCGCCTGCGCGCCGGAGTGGAGGGGCCCGAGCAGCCGGCGCGGTGAGCGGTCCGCCAGGTCGTCGCGCCAGTGGAGCACCCCGGCCGCGGCCTCGGTGTCCATGGCCAGCACGGTGGCGTCGCGGTCCTGGGGCAGGGAGACCTGGGTGCGCACAGCGGGGGCGGCGGCCACGATGCCAGGAACGCCGTCGTAGACCCCACCCTGGGCGAAGGACGGAGTGGACGAATCGGCCACGCGGAGGTCCGCGCCGACCGCGAAGTCGGCCTGATCGCGCTGGGAACGCGCCCAGCTGGCGTACTCACCGGTCGCGAACACCCCCATCGCCACGGCGAGCACCACCAGCAGCACCGGACCCGCTCCCCGTCCGGGCCGGCGGGACACCTGCCAGCCGGTGAGCGCCGCCGCCAGTCCGCGGGTACCGGCGGCCCGCCGCTCACCGAGCCGGGCCGCGAGCGGCAGCAGCCGCAGGGCCAGCACCGCGCCCGCGCACAGGCAGAGCGCCGGCGCGGCCACGAGCACCGGATCGACCCCCAGGGCGCCGCCCGTGTCGACCGTCAGGACTCCCGAGCCCGAAGCGCGGCGGGACAGCTGCCAGTAGGCCAGCACCGCGACGACGACGAGCGCCACGTCGGCCCCGGCCTTGACGATCCCGGGCAGCTTGTCCCGGCGCCGGCCGGTGTTCCGCTCATCGACGTACGTGCCGGAGCGGCGCAGCGCCGGGCCCACGACGGCGAGCGCGCAGACCAGCGCGGTGACGGCGGCCACGGTCCACGTCCCGGCCGGTGAGCCGTCGAGCCGCACCTGCGCGCGGGCCAGCGGGCCGTGGCCGGCCAGCAACCGCAGCAGCGGGCCCGCCAGCAGGGGCGCCACCACGACCCCGGGCAGCGCGAGCAGCAGGGCCTCGACCGCCGCGAGCCCCGCCACGCGGGCGCGGGAGGCGCCACGGGCCCGCAGCTGCGCGATCTCACCGGCCCGCTCCCCGGCGAGCAGGCCGGCCACCAAGAGCAGTGCGAAGGCCGCCAGGAGCACCACCTGCAGCGTGCTGATCAGCACCGTGGACCGGCTCACCAGGAGCGTGCGGCGCAGGTCCATCAGCAGATCCGGCAACTCGCTGTGGGCTCTGACGGATCCGTTCGTCGACCGGTTCAGGTCGTGCAGCGTCTGCTGCATGCTGTGCCGCAGACGGTCCATCCGCGCCGTGGTCATGGCGGAGAAGTCAGCGCGGGCCTGCCAGGACATGTGGTCCGGTGCGACGGCCCCGGAGGTGAAGGCGCCGGGGTCCGCAAGCATCGGGCCGTACGTGGTGAACGACAGCGTCCGCACACCCCGGCCGCTCAGCGGGTCGAGCCGCCAGTACAGGTCGGTACGGTCGACCGGCCGGTACAAGCCCGTCACCCGTACGTGCAGCGGCCGGCCGTCGCGCCGGTCGCTGAGAGTGATGCGGTCCCCGGTGTGCAGGCCCAGCGCCCGGGCGGCCTGTTCGGGCAGAGCGACGGGAACCGGGCGCCCTGCCTCGGGCGGGCCGGGACGCGTTCCGCCGGTCATCGTGACCCGCGAGCGGTCGAGGGTGGCCAGCAACGTCAGATCGGGGTCGGCGTCAGGGGAGGTGCCGACTGCGCGGGGCAGGCCGTAGGAAGCGGACTGGATGCTGGCGTCCACCCGTACCGGCATGCCGTCGAAGGCTGCAGGAACGGTCCTGCGCACGGCCGTGTCGAGTGCGGCGCGGTTGGTCGGAGTGACATCCGCGTCGGCCTCGACCAAAGTGCGCGCGGCCGCCTGGTCCTGCAGGGCACGCTGCAGCCCGGCGTCCCCGACCGCTCCGCTGAACGCCGCGAGCGATGCCAGTACGCAGGTGGTGAGCACCACACAGAGCAGCGCGGCACCCAGCAGCAGCCAGTGCGCGCGTGCGCGCAGCAACACGAACCCCGTCAAAACTCTCCCCGCCACCGTCCCGCGCACCCACGCAGAAGTACGCAGCCGGCCCCGTCCCCCGGCGAAGCCTTCCCTGTTCTCCCCTTGTTGCTGCGGTCATGAGAACACGAGGCACAACGTACCCGTCCGTCAGGGGTCTGTCAGGTGATCCACAGGCGCGATTATGCTGACCGCCATGAGCGAACGGGTGCTGGACCGGGCGGACGGCCCGACGGGGGGTGAACCGGCACCACCGGACGGCAACATGGTCACGGTTCACCAGGTCACGCGGGCCTACGGCCGCGGGGACACCGCTGTGCACGCCCTGCGCGAGGTGTCGTTCGCTGTGCCGCGCGGAGAGCTCGTGGCGCTCAAGGGGCGCTCCGGTTCCGGCAAGACCACCCTGCTGAACGTGGTCGGCGGGCTCGACCGCCCGGACTCCGGCAGCGTGCGCGTCGCCGGGACCGAACTGGTGGGCCTCGGCGAGAAGGAACTGCTCGAACTGCGCCGTGACCACATCGGCTTCGTCTTCCAGTCCTTCGGCCTGCTGCCCGTCCTCACCGCGGCGGAGAACGTCGGTGTCCCGCTGCGTCTGCGCAGGACCGAGCGCCGCGAACGCGAGGACCGCGTCGCCCTGCTGCTCAGCCTGGTCGGCCTCGAGGACCACGCCGACCAGCGCCCCGGCGAGTTGTCCGGCGGTCAGCAGCAACGCGTCGCCATCGCCCGCGCCCTCGCCAACCGCCCCTCCCTCCTCCTCGCCGACGAACCCACCGGACAGCTCGACGCGGAGACCGGCCGCTCTGTCATGGAACTGCTGCGCGCGGTCGTCCACAGCCAGGCCGTCACGGCCCTCGTGGCCACCCACGACCCCCAGCTCCTGGCCATCGCCGACCGCGTCCTGGAACTACGCGACGGGCGGATCGTCCCGGCGGAGTGAGCACGGGCGGGCCGGAGACCGCTGGGACGGCGGGCTTCTCCATGAGCTGCCGGCGGCTGCGACCGGACGGAGCGGCCGCCCCACCGCACTCGCGTGCCCTGTACGTGGACTCGTACTCACCGAGCAGTTCGCGCAGCCGGTCCCGTGTGTCGATGTCGATGCCCATCCCGGGATCCGCACGCCGGGAGCGAGTGCCATCGACGGTCTCCTCCCGGGCCAGGGACAGCGCGCGTTCGTACGAGTGCAGCGCCGCGGGTGGCCAGGCATTGCCGCTGTAGGCGTCGACGTGGGCTGCGTCGATGCCGGGGCGCAGAACGCGAAGCGCCTCGCGATGAACCAGCACGACGTCCGAGGGGCTCAACCCGTCCACGAGTACGAGTTCACGGCCCGTGCCGGCATCCTGGTCGATCACACTCACGACCTTCCCGCACGCAGTGCGCCCCGCATCTGGGAGGAAGGCTGCCACAGCACGTTCTTTGGCAGACAGGGCGAACCGTGAGAGCCAGGAACCTCTCAACGCCGCCGGTGCGGACCCAGGTCGAGCAGTACCTGGCCAAGCTGGGCGGAAGTGAGGGCCGGCGTGGGCAGAGGGGCCGCGGCCAAGGGGGCGCGAAGGCCGTCGAGGAGCAGGGTGAGCGGGCGGAGCCAGGCATCCGGGTCGACCGAGGTGAGCGCGGGAACGGCCCGGCCCAGTGCCGCCAGGGCAAAGAGCAGGTCCTCTGTCGTGAGGTCCGGGCGGATGGTGCCCTGCTCCTGACCGCGCCGGAGCAGCCCGTCGATGGTTGTGCGGTTGTGGGCGTGGATCGCCTCCAGGGAGGTGACGCCTTCCAGGTTCGTGGTCATGAGGTCGTTGGTGCCGCGGTCTGCGGCCAGGCCCGCGAACACCGTTCGCAGGTACTCCGTCAGTCCCGTCCATGCGTCCTCGGCGGTTCGCGCCTGCTCGCCCGCCGCTGTGGTCTCCGTGAGCGCGTCCCGGAAGACCTCGTCGACGAGCGCGGCTCGGGTCGGGAAATGGCGATAGAGGGTCGCGTTGCCCACGCCCGCCCGCCGGGCGATTTCATCGAGCGGGGCATCCAAGCCCTGTTCGGCGAAGACCTCGCGGGCCTTGTCCGTCAGCAGCCTCCGGTTGCGCAGCGCATCGCGGCGCCCTACCGGCGAACGGTCGCCCATCGTCTTTCCCCTCATCTCTCCCCGTACCGGGGAGCACTCCCCGGTACGGATGCTATCGTCAGCCAAAGAAACGGGGAGCAGTCCCCGCTTCGTCTCCCGCGGACGGGAGATCCGTGGTGGTTCACGGGGAGGGGGAATCGTGTCCGACACCGCACTCGTACTCGGTGGCGGCGGACCGGTGGGCGGAGCCTGGTTGACCGGAATGCTCGCCGGGCTCACCGAGGCCGGGATCGATCTCGGCAGCGCCGACGTCGTGATCGGCACCTCCGCCGGTGCCGTCTTCGGATCCCGTCTCCTGTCCGGCATCCCGGCCGCAGATCTGTACGAGCGCCAGCTCTCCGGGGCAGACGCGGTCCGTCTCCCGGTGACAGCGCGCCAGACAGCGCGCTTCCTCTGGGCGGCGCTCGGCTCTCGCGATCCCCAGCGGTCCGTCGAACGCCTCGCCCGGGCAGCGTTGCACGCCCCGACCGGCCCGGAGTCGGACGTCTTCGACACGGTCGGCACACTCCTGGGCGACGTGCACGACTGGCCCGAGCGAGAGCTGCGGATCACGGCGATCGACGCGCAGACCGGACAACTTGAGGTGTTCGACGCACACTCTGGAGTGACACTCCTCGAGGCGGTCGCGGCGAGCTGTGCCGTGCCCGTGGTCTGGCCTCCGGTCACCGTGGCGGGCCGACGCTGGATGGACGGCGGCAGTCGTTCGACCGCCAACCTCCAACTCGCACGCGGATACCGCCGGGTGCTGGCGGTCGTGCCGATCCCTCAGGCGGTCGGGCCGCATCCGGGTGCCTCGCAGCAGGCCACGGAGCTGTCGGACGGCGGGACGCGTGTGACCCTGCTGTCCCCGGACCGCGCCGCGCGCCGCGTGATGGGCCGCAACATGACGGATGACACGCGCCGGCCGGCTGCCGCCCGCGCGGGCCATGCCCAAGCCGGCGCGCTGGCCCCTTCGGTGGCCGACGTCTGGCAGGGGTGACGTGCGGTCAGAGCGGCGTGTACTCGGCGAGCATGTCCGCGAAGCGCGTGCCGTACGGCCCGTGGACGGCCTGCATCTGCTTGGCGCTGACTGGAACGGGGATGACACGCACGACGGATTCCTTACCCACCAAGGGACAACTGCCAGGCGCCGTTGGCGGCGGCGCGGGGAGGACAGCACATGAGCGGTCACCACGACGAAGGCCACACCATCGCCGGATGGTCCGGTTTCAGCATCGCCACGGTCGGCGCAACGGTCGTCGGCGCGGGCGTCGTCGGCTGGCGCCCGGGGATCTGGCTCGGGTCGGCCATCATGGCGGCGGCGGCACTGGTCGTGTGGGTCCTGCACCTCGCGGGCTGGGGCAAGCCGCCGGGCCCGCGGCCCGCGGACCAGTGGGGCGCCTGGGTGCGGGACCGCACCGCACGCGGGGGGCACCCCGGCTGCCTCGGCTGCCGACTGGCGGGCCGGCGCGGCGCCACGACCAGCACAGACGCCGCGCCCGAGCCCTCCACCTCCACCGCCCACGCGGAGGCCCCGGCCGACGCGCCCTCCTGAGGGGTACAGCCGTCTCACCGAGGGCCCGCGCCGAGTCCGGTGAAGCGGCCGGCAGGCGCCACCGTGCCTGACTGTGTGACGACGCGGATGTACAGCGGTGGGCACGTGGCACACGTCTGTGCGCCATCGCCCCAGGTGAGTCCAAGCGCGATCCCTGCGGGAGGCGCTCCCGGCCAGGCGAGGTTGATGCTGAGCTGGGCGCCCAGTTCCTGGAATCCCAAAGCGGCCGCGACCCGTCGAGAGGCGAGTGGCCGAGCACGCCATTGCGGCAGCAGTCCCGCGGCGAGTGCGTGTGCCACGGTTGCCGAAGCCGTCACCTTAGCGAGGCCTCGTCCCCGCCAGGCAGGATCGGTCAACACACTGATATGGGCGACCAGACCCGGCCAGGCTTCGTATCCGGCAGCGGCGACCACCCCACCGCCCGCTCGAATCACGAAGGCCGGCGAGGTGATGTCCCTGAGAGCGGCCTCCCCGGCATCGTCCTCGCCCGCGGCCACCTCCAGGCTTCGCAGATCAGGATGGTCACCAGGAAGTCGCCGCACAGCCAGGGCACCCGGCGAGGCCGAACGGAATGCGTCAGGGGATGCGTAGGACAGCGTGGCGGGGCCGAGTACCCGGACTACCGGCAAGACCTCACGCACCGCGTCGGCATCGGTGACCGCCTCCACCGGCAGCGCCGCCAGTCCATCCCGAACCCAGGCTGCGGAGCGCTCGGTTGGCGCGGTCACGATTGCTGCACCACCCAGGGACACGACGCCGACCCAGCCGGCAGGGCAAAGGCTCGACTCAGGCGAGGCGACAACGCTGACGCCTCCCCTTGGTGCGAACGACACGGGCGCTGCCGCCAGGCCCTCCCACAACGCACGGGCCCTGGCCAGCAAGGGATCCACCGGCATAGTCGGATCTTGTCAGCTCGGCGCCAGGTATCACAGCGGTGTCGGTCGGAGGTGAACGGCCATGGACAGGGCCCTAGACACAGATCCAGCAGTACAGACGATGCCCTCGTTCGACCGCCCTGCCCGCCAAGTCGGCTGCCCGGTCGAGGAACTCGGCAAGGCCGTCCGGGTCCGGCGGCGTGGAGAAGACGTCCGATGCGGCCCAATCCAGGGCAATACCTCGCAGCGACGCCCGGTCGGCCACAGCAAGCGCATCACGCAGGGCGTCCGTGAGCGACAGGCACACGAGCTGCCCGTCCTCGATCAGGGCGACCAGGTGGCCGCGCCGGGGGTCGGCCTGAACTGCTTCGGCCGTCCGGCCCGTGAGGAGCACTTCGGCCGGCAGCAGGTCGAGGGTTGGGTCCATGGCATTGACATCGAACCCGTCATAGCCCGTCGCGGTCGGCTCGTCGTCATCGCGCACAACGGCACGGACCGCGTCGTCGTCGTCAGCGGCGGCGAAGTAGCCGAAGAGAACGCCCATGCCGGGATCTTGGCACCGGGCACTGACAGCCGCGATCAGACGATCCTGTCAGCCCGAACTCCCGGCCTACCGGACAAACCCCACCCGCGTGCGCTTCTCGCGCGAATCCTGTTTTCAGCCGCTGGCTCTCGCTACCGTTGAGCCGTCAGACCCAGTGCACTTCAGGAGCTCTCGTGGCCATCGTGAAGCACGCCTACGCCGCGACGTTGCCCCCTGCTGACCGTCTGGTGGCTCACCGTTCTGGCCGCCGGCTACTGGGCCGCGCTCGACTACGCGCCCGTGAAGCACGCTGTGACAGCAGACAAGGCCCGCCAGACGCTGCGGCATGTGATGCTCAGCGATGCTCTGCACATCGGAGCCGCCGCGCTGACGATCCCCGTCGTCTGGCGACTGAGCGGCATCCTGCACCGCGCCGTGATCGAGGGGCAGCAGCGAAGCCCCGGCGGATTCGCACAAGGATGAGGCCCGGCAAGGACGAGGCTGGATCTCGAAGCCTGCGCCGGAGTGGGCGTCGTCTTCGGCCGATCGATGGCGTCCGCCGGCCCGCGGCAGTCACGTACGCCGGATGACCAGCACCGCCACGTCGTCGAGGTGGTCCACCGCGACCGCGGCGTCGAGGACCCGGTCGGCGGTCCCCTCCGCGTCCAGTCCGTCGCGAAGTGCCTGGGCGGCCAGCGTTCCGGCTCGCTCCAGTCCGGCTTCCAGCGTGAGACCCGGTCCCTCGACCACGCCGTCGGTGACCATGACCAGGGCGCTGTCCTCGTCCAGGATGAAGGTCTCCTCGCGGTACTCGGTGTCAGGCAGGATTCCCAGGACCGGCCCGCCCGGCAGTTCGTGGATGCTGTGGCTGCCGTCCGTGCGCGGGCACAGCATCGGCACATGGCCGGCGCTGGCGCCGATGATCCGTCCGTCGCGCGGGTCGAAATGCAGCATGGTGCAGCTGGCGAATCGTGCCACGCCCATCGTGACGAGCAGTTCGTTGGCGCGCCTCAGCACGGTTGCCGGATCCGGTTCGTGGGCGGCGATGGCGTGTATGGAGGCGCGTATCTGTCCCATGGCCGCAGCGGCGTCCACGTCGTGGCCTTGGACGTCGCCGATCTCCAAGGCGATCGCACCGTCGGGCATGACGAAGGCGTCGTACCAGTCTCCGCCGATGTCCAGTCCGTCCCGGCTGGGCCGGTAGCGGGCGGCGACCTCAAGGCCCGCCAGGTGCGCGGGCAGCCTGGGCAGCATGGTCTGCTGCAGCGCCGTGGCCAGCTCGACGCGCGCCTGCTGCAACCTGATGCGCCGCAGCGCCTGGCCTGCCAGGTCGGCCAGCGTGCCCATGAGGGTCCGCTCGTCCAAGGACGGCTGGTGTCCGCTGCCGAAGAACACCATCCACGCCCCGAGTGGCTGATTGCCGGTCTCGCTGAGGGGGGTGATGGAGATGCTGTAGTCGCTGCCTTGCCGGTCGATCCATGGAAATCCGGCTCCATGCGGCCGGCGGTGGACGTAGTCGTCCAGGTCGGGGATGAACTGCGCCCGGCCGCGGCGTATCGCCTCGGGCAGCGGGCTCGGCTGGTCCAGCCGCAGGCCGCGCAGGGCATCGACCTTCTCCATAGCCACTCCGGCATCGGCGCAGACGCGCAGGCGGTCGTCGTCGACGAGTGCGAGCAGGGCGCCTGCACCGCCGAAGGTCGCGGTGAGACGGGTCAGGATGACCTGGTGCAGTTCCTGCTCCGTGGCTGCGGCGATCAAAGCGGAGGAGAAGTCGGCGATCTCTTCGGCGCGCTCTCGCTCGGCACCCAGCGCGGCTTGCAGTTTCTCCCTGCGTTTCTCCTGCTTGGTGTCGTCGCGGACCATCCCGAAGATCAGTTCGGGGCCGTCATACCCCAGTCGGATCCGGCGGATCTGGGCGGCCAGTCGGTGCCAGCCGTCGTGCTCGGTGAGGTACCGAAACCTGATCCAGGGGGACTGGGAGGCGGTCAAGCGCATGAGGTGCCGCAGGGGCTCCCGGTCATCAGGGTGGACTCGCGAGATCACGCTGGACATGGCGACAGTGGCCTCGGGGAAAACCGCGGCCAGGGTGGGTGCGCCACCCATCCATTCCAGCCGCTGCTCCTGAGGTGAGTACATCCACAGGCCGAGGTCGTTGGCCTTTGCCGCCAGCCGGAACGGGATCAGCAGGCCGGCCAGGTCGTTTCGCGCGTCCAGGGCGTGCACCCATACCAGCCGCTCGCCACGTGCGGGATCCTCCACCGGCCGCGCCTCGATCAAGCAGACGACGATGGCTCCGTCCGGCCCGGGGAACTCCAGCGCCCGCATCGCGATCGTCTTCGTCCTCGCGGCGTGGGCCACGAGATTCTCGGCCAGCATCTGCTGACTTTCGGGCCACAGACCACCGAAGGCACGTCCCAGACATTTCTCCACCGGCCTGCCCAGCGCGGTGGCCATCGCGACGTTGAGATCGCGGACGCATCCGTCCAGCGTCAGCAGAGCCGCCGGCTCAGGCTGATGAAGGAGTTCGTCCGAGGCGTCCATTCTGTGACTCCCTGACACATACCAAAACGACCTCTTCAGCCATGTTCGCGCATTTTGCCGTGATGTCTCGGCGAAGGGTGTGTCTGATCCCCTGCACCGAGTGACGATGACGAGGAATCCGCTGGAAACGGAGGACGGGCAGCCCGGTGAAGCAGGTCGTCGACGAGTTGGCACGCCGGATCTCCGAGGACGGCCAAGCCCCTGACTGACATCCACGCTGCCATCCGGTGGACATGTGCCGCTGGGGTCGCCCCCATCTCGTGCGTCACGCGAGCTTCCGTACGACCTTGAGCGGTGGGCAGTTGGGGTCGTGGACGCCTCGGTGCGGTCGGTGTTTGCGGTGCTCGCCGTCTACGTCGAGTCGAGCCGCGAGCAGGGGATCACCGCACAGCTGGGCCGGCTGATGCGTCCGGGCTTGCGGTGCGCACGGCGCGGAGGATCAGGTCTCCTCGTCGCACCGCCGCCGCCTCGTCCAGACGCGGCCCCGGTCTACTGGTCGACCGTGAAGATCACCGCTCGGCCGTTCTGCGCCGCCGTACGGTAGAAGTCCTGGAGTCCGGGCAGGAAGACCTGGGTGTAGGCGATGTCTCCCGCGTCAGCGGCGCCCTGGTAGTCGGCGAACGTGAGCGTGGCGAAGCGATCGCGCAACCACTGCGCGCCGAGGGGTTCGAGCGCGGACGCGACCTCGCGGACCTCATCCGGGTCGACGTAGCAGACGATGTAGTCGTCGCCGCCGTACAACGGCACGCCGCCCAGGATGACGTGCGACAGCGGGAACTCGCCGTTCTCGAAGGACAGATCGCCGTCCGTGAAGCAGCGGTGCAGCGCGTCCCAGGACTTGTCGAGCTCGCAGAGATGGTCCAGGTCCCAGCGTTCTTCGATCTCCTCGACGAGTTCCATCACCTCGTCGTCCTCCCGGCACGCCAGGAGACGTTCAGCGACTTTGGCATCCAGGGCGAAGAGCACTCCGCGCGCCGCCATCGTGTCCTCCCACCGATACGAAGAATCGCTCGACGTGAGCGAACCACACGCCCCCGACGGTGAGCCGGTCAGGGTCGACGATCGGCCGGCCCGCTGCTTCGGCAACGGGGACGACTCGGGGAGCGGCTGGGTGCCGTCTCGGGGCCGCCGGAGTCCGGCCGTTCCCGAGTTGCCGGAGGTTGAGGCCCGTGCCGTAATTGGTGAGGGCGTATCTGTGAGCGGCGGAAGCCGGTCGAACGGGCACTGCTTCCGAAAGGTGAGCAATGAAACTCGCGACGTTCGACGCCCGTGTCGGCCAGCATGTCGGTTTCGTCGACGATGAGGAAGTGCTGGACCTGACGGCAGCCGATCCCTCGATAAAGGCGATGATCGATCTGCTGGAGCTCGGTCCGAGGGAAGCGTGGGCCTCCGTCGGCTCGGCCCCGAGGCTGCCGCTGTCGGAAGTGAGGCTGTGCGCGCCGGTGCCCAGGCCTCCCAAGTTTCTCGCCATCGGCTACAACTACGCCGCCCACCTTGAAGAGACCCACATGGAGCGGCCGAGCCGCCAGGCCTGGTTCAACAAGCAGCAGACCAGCATCATCGGGCCCGGTGATGCTGGTCTGGATCCCGGCGATCGCCCCGGACGAGATCGACTACGAGGGCGAACTCGGTCTGGTGATCGGCAAGCGGTGCAGGAACGTCCCGAACGAGAAGAACGCGGTGCTGGACGTGACCGCGGGGTTCACCATCGTCAACGACGTCAGTGTGCGCGACTGGCAGGCGCTCGAGCCGGGCATGGTGGTCAGCAAGTCCTTCGACACCCACGGCCCGATCGGCCCGTGGATCGTCACCACGGACGAGATCGGTGACCCGCTCGATCTGCGGGTGCGTACGTACGTCAGTGGGGACTTGCGCCAGGACGGCCACACGGCGGACATGCTGTTCAACCTGTACGAGCAGGTCTCCTACCTCTCCAGTGCGTTCACCCTGGAGGTCGGCGACGTGCTGTCCACCGGCACCCCGAGCGGCATCGCCTGGCACCGGCCCGGCATGTATCTCAAGGCGGGCGACACCGTTCGCATCGAGATCGACAGGATCGGGAACCTGGAGAACCCGGTCGTCGACGAACCTCGCTGATCGTCCAGCCAGTTGGCCGGGATCGGCCTGCGAGGCCCAAGCCTCCTGGGCCGGCCGCCGAGCCGGGATACGATCACGCCCTGCACTCGCGAGGTGAGGGGTGGGACCTGGTGAAACGGCAGCTGATCCGGATGGCCTGCGCCGGAATGGCGGCTCTGGCGCTACTGGCGGGCTGCAGCGGTGCCCCCGCTGAGCCGAGCCCTGACCGAGCCGCCTCACCGGCTGCGTCCACGGGCCAGGCGAAGGCTGCCCAGTCGTCCAAGGCAGTCCTTGCCGAACACGTCAAGACGGTCCTGGAGGACCGCCTCTCCCCCGACGAGACCCGGTTCGGTTCAGGCGCAGGATCACCCTGCTCCACCTCGTCCGCGGTGATGTTCACTGCCCGGTGCGGCTCCGCGGCAGAGGCCACGGCAGCGGACGCATCCTTCGCTCTGAAGCAGATCGAGCGCCACGAGGGCTTTGCGACGCTGCGCTCGGTCGCGGGCAAGCTCCGGACCGCTGTCACTCGGTACGAGCAGCTCGGCTGCGCCGACAACCCGACCGGAGCGGCAACTCGTCACGCCTGCCTCGAGCCCGCGGCTCTCATCGCACAGGGATTCCCGGATCTGCGCAGCGGCGCCAACCTCGGTCTGCAGGGCGCATAGGCTTCGGAGCCACGCACGAGGCCGCGCCACAATCGCGGCTTCCCCGTGGGGCGAACGGCCGGGCAAGGAGGCCGGCCGGTGTCAGGTGCTGATGGCGGCCGCGTAGAACCCGGTGCGCAGTTCGTCCAGGAGGCTGGGCTCGACCGGCTTCCAGCCGAGCACCCTCTCAGCGCGGGAGGGATCCATCGGCGACGAGCGGGTGGAGGCGCACGCCCGAGACCGGGGCTGCGGATCGTACTCGACTGGTGCGCGGCGCAGTTGACCGGCGGGCGCTGCTGTTCGGAGGCGGGGGACGGCCGGTCATCTGCCGTGGCTACCGTGGGCCCAGCACCACACCGAAACCACCCCCGGAGAACCCCGTGCCCGTACCCCTCGGCGACGACCTGGTGGCGCTGCTGCGCCGCCCCATCACCTGCTACCTCGCCACCACGATGCCCGACGGCTCGCCGCAGCTCACCCAGACCTGGGTCGACACCGACGGCGAGCACGTCCTGATCAACAGCGTCGAGTCGCACCAGAAGACCAGGAACATCGCGCGCGACCCGCGGGTGGCCATCGCGGTCGCCCACCCCTCGGACCCTTCCTCCTACGTCCAGATCCGCGGCCGTGCGGTGCGCGTGACCACGGAGGGGGCGGCCGACCACATCGAGGCGCTCGCGCAGAAGTACCTCGGCGGCCCCTACCCGTGGTTCGGCGGCCGCGACCAGGTCCGGGTCCTCTTTGTGATCCAGCCCGAACGGATCAGCAGCCCTCGCGGCTGAGTCCAGGCGGCCTGCCAGGGCAACGGCGGGGCGCCCAGGGCGGCTTCAGCCGACCCCATCGACACGGGCCCCGAGGATCACGGCCCGCATCGGGCACCGACTGGCAGGTCCCCCTGCCCCACGCGTGCCCGATCCGCTGGGGGCGAAGGGGAGCGCTGGGTCCTCAGTAACGGTGACCGGGCCAGTGGGGATCCGACCAGCGGTCCTCGCCGGTGAGTCCGAGCAGCCGTATCCGGTGCTGCAGATCCGCCGATGCGCCCGATTCGCGGAGCCGCACCGCAGCGTGGCCGAGGAGCCAGGCGACCAGTTCGGCACGCATCTTCTCCTCGTCGTGCTCGTACCAGTCGACGCTCCACGTGAGGCTCATCAATTTGCTTAGAGCTCCTCAGCGATCGTACGGTGATTGTGTGGAGCTTCTTCGACTCTCAAAGGCCGCCAAACGCTTGGGTGTTCACCCCGTGACGCTTCGGCTTTGGGCTGACTCAGGCAAGATTCCGGTGACTTGGGTCGGGCGTGAGCGCCGGTTCTCCTCGATCGATGTGGAGGCGATGAAGGTCTCCACCGGTGGCGAGCGTGTCCGCCTGGAG
>NZ_JBEYXD010000117.1:0-19224 GCF_040644975.1 Streptomyces sp. NPDC046900
AGTAACGGGCAATCCGCTCCACCGTCTCCAGCTTCGTACCCTGCGACAGGTCGGCAACGGTCTCCTTCCCCGGCAGCCGCGCAGAAACGACACGCCGACGGAGGTCCGACAGGCCCCGCTCCGGGAAGTGGACGCGGAAGGGGCGGATCCTCGGGCCCGACGATGCGCCGGAGCCGGAGGGCTGGTCGGCTGCCGAGGCCGACGGGGCGGGAATCACGCCGAAGGACGCAGCCACCGCCGCAGCCGAAGCGGCAGCAGAGGTCGCGAGGAACTTCCGACGGGAGTGCGACGGAATGAGGTCAGACATGGTGGATCTCCTGAGGTGGTGGAAGCTCGCCCCACTGGACTGCGGATGCGGGGGCGGCCAGTTGGTGCATGTCATCTCTAGGCGCCAGCCGGATGCGGCGACCGTGGAGACCGGAGCCGGCGCTTAGCGCAGCGGCCGCAGGCCGTCGCGGAGTTCGTTGACGAACAGCGTCGGCTGCTCCCAGGCGGCGAAGTGGCCGCCGGTGGGGAGGACGTTGTAGTGGATCAGGTTGGGGTAAGCCTTCTCAGTCCAGCTCTTGGGAGCCTCGTAGATCTCGTGGGGGAAGACGCTCACGGCCACCGGCAGGGTGACGCCCTTGGACCCGAAGAACTGGTGCTTGTTCTCCCAGTACAGCCGCGCCGCAGAGACCGGGGTGTCGGTCAGCCAGTACAGCGTGACGTTGTTCAGGAAGTCGTCTCGGCTCAGGCCGCCGGGGTTGCCGGCGAAGGCCTGCGAGATCAACTCCAAGCTGGCCGTGTCGTGGTCGAGCAGGTAGGCCGCCAGACCGACCGGGGAGTCAGACAGGCCGGCCAGCGACTGCGGGCGCCGGCCCATCTGGTTCGCGTAGCCGACGCGCTGGTAGAAGAAGTCCAGCTGCGAGACCGCCCGCTTCTCATCGGCGGAGAACCCGGTGGTGTCGACCGGGTTGCCGACAAAGCACGCAGCGTCAACCGCAGGCGGAACCACACCGGCCATGTTGGTGTGGATACCCACCAGCCCCTTGGGCTTCTGAAGAGCCATCAGGTCCGAGATGACCGCGCCCCAGTCACCACCCTGCGCGGCGTACTTGGTGTAGCCCAGGCGGTTCATCAACTCGGCCCAGGCACGGGCGATACGGTCCGGACCCCAACCGGCGGTGGTCGGCTTACCGGAGAAGCCGTAACCGGGCATCGACGGAATCACCACATGGAAGGCATCCGACGCCTTGCCGCCGTGAGCGGTGGGGTTGACCAACGGGTCGATGATCTTCAGCTGCTCGATGATCGAACCCGGCCAGCCGTGGGTGACGATCAGCGGCAGCGCATCCTCGTGCTTGGAGCGCACGTGGAGGAAGTGGATGTCCAGGCCATCGATCTCGGTCATGAACTGCGGGTAAGAGTTCAGCTTCGCCTCGACCTTGCGCCAGTCGAACTCCGACGCCCAGTAACGGGCAATCCGCTCCACCGTCTCCAGCTTCGTACCCTGCGACAGGTCGGCAACGGTCTCCTTCCCCGGCAGCCGCGCAGAAACGACACGCGCACGCAGGTCCCTAAGCTCTGCCTCGGGGATCTTGACCGTGAACGGGCGGATCGCCCCGGACGTGGCGGACATTTTGGTCTCCTTGTCGTGCAATTAACGAGAGATCGGGCAGGTCTGTGCAGCGCTCCTGCCGATGTAAATGGAATGCGTAAATTCGCCCGTTCGAGAGGTGGCGAGGGTTGGCGGTGGGAGCACTACCGAGGTTCGGGTAGGCCTACTCCGCCGAGCTCTTCAGAGTCTGGCAGAGCTCGTCGGAAAGGACGCTCTGCGACCGGTCGGCGACGGGTCTCCTTCTCAGGCCGGCACGCGGCCTTGATACGCGCACGCAGGGCCCCCAGTGCCGCCTTGGGAACTCGAACGGGAATGGATCGCCGGCGTTCCGGGAGTGGAAGACATGCCGGTTTCCTTACTTTCAGAGTTGATGCCGGGTTCTCAGAAATTTCTCCCGAAGTGAACCGGGGCCTCTTCCTGCGGTCAGCGTGGATTCACCGCGCCACCCGGTCCCGTTCTGGCGACACCATCAACGTAGGACCCGGGCTGCCATCCCAGTAATCAGTCATGCGACTGTAGTCACTGAGGGGGATATTTCGATCACTTAGGTAACCGCATGAGTCCACAGGGCCCCACATCCACCTGCTCCATTGGCGGAGACTATGAGGTGCAGGCCCCGGATCGAGCCGGGGGCGGCGGCAGTCATCGCGTCGCCGAAGATGATCGAACACTCGGAGTCCGTAAAGCGCACCACTCGGCACCCCTCATTGGCCGTGCAGTCGACATCCAGGCGGAACCCCAGTGCCTCGCAGAAGCCCTTCGCCCGATCAACGTCGGAGACAGGCAGCACGATGAGTTCAAGCTTCCAATCATGGCGATGCCCTCGCTTCCAGCTCAACAGGTAGTTTGCGGCCCAAAAGGCACCCATACGCCCCTCAGTCAACGCGTAAAACCTATTGCCAACTTACCTCGCACACAAGTAACCAGTGCCCTCTTAGAATGTGGCAAAGGTCATATGCGTTTTCTCAATACCCATTCCAATGGCAGTTGAGGACGAGGGCAGCGCGGACGATGTCGCCGATCCGGCCCGTGCTGAGCGTGACGTCTTGAGCGCGCCAGCGTTCCTTGAGCTCGGCGGCGGTCCGCTCACCCAGCGCGCGAGCATGCCTAACCAGGACCTTCGTCATGCGAGTGCCGACGTGGAGGGCCTGCTCGGACTGGCCTTTGGGCGACGGACCGGAACGGCGACGCCGATGCCCGCCCCGATGTAGCCGTTGCCGAGACCGTAGTCAGGTCTCAATATTCCGGGCATTGCGGCCCGGAAGGTCCGTCACATCACCAAGTGTGAGGGCTTCGGCTTGAGTACGGTCTCTCGTTTCTGTCTGCCGCTGGTGCGGCAGGGCTGCGCCACCTGCCCGCCCTGCCTGTCCTGTCCGCGTCGGGTGGCGGCGACGGGTGGTGCGGGTCCTCTGGTCGGCTCCATCAGGCTTCGGCGCTGACACGCCCTGGTCTGCGGCCACTGCGGTACCAGTGACGGCAATCGCCGCAAGAGCGGCGAGGTTGCGGGCTGCGTTCTCATCCCGTTCCCTGACGAATGGGCATGCGTCGCAGTCGAAGATGCGGACGTGCAAGGGCAGTGTGGGCTTTCACCGCACCACACGCCGAGCAGGTCTTGGAAGAGGGGAACCAGCGGTCCGCGACCACCGTGCGGCAGGCATTGCGTCGGGTCTTGTAGGTGAGTTGGCGTCGGATCTCCCCGAAACCCGCGTCAGCGATTTTCCGGGCCAGACGCCGGTTGATCCCGCCCATCAAGACCGTGCCCCTGGATGTGGCCCGCGCCGGCGGGCTGGTCGGCGTGGACACCAACGCCGACCACCTCGCCGCCTGGCGCCTCGATGAGCACGGCAACCCGTGCGGCAAGCCCCGCCACTTCTTCTTCGACCTGTGTGGACCGGCGACACATCGCGACGCACAGGTGCGGCACGCGCTGATCCGGCTGCTGCACTGGGTCAAGCGGCACAACCTGAATATCGCGATCGAAGACCTCGACTTCAGCACGGACAAGACCCGCGAGAAGCACGGGCACCGCAAGCGGTTCGGCACGCTGATCTCCGGCAATTGGGAACGGTGTGCCACAGCAACCGGTCTATCTCGTCGGCATCGGGTGCACCCGCTTGGACGGGCCGGTCAGCGGGCGGGTGCGGCGTGGGCGTCGGTGCGCCCCAGGTCGATCAGCAGCCGCTCAAGGTCGGTCATCAGCGACCCGTAGACATGCCAGGCATCCGGGCGGGCCAGGGTGCCGTGTCCGACCAGGTCGGTCATGGCGTCATGCCAGGACTGGGCGCGGTCCAGCGCCCCGCGCAGCCGCTCACGGGCGTCGTCCTGGTCGGCTGGCTTTGGCCCGTGCGGCGCGGCGAACGCCTCCACCGCGTCGCCGGCCAACTCCAGCAGTTCGGCGTAGCGCTCCAGGAAGACCGGGCCGAGGCGGCGGCCGCCCCTGTCGTCGGCGCTGTCGGCGAGGGTCCGGGCGATGCCGCGGATCTGGAAGGAGACGCCGTGCAGAGCGTGCCACAGCTCACTGTGAGCAGCCGATCCGCAGCGGCCGAGGGCGCAGCGGGTGTTCCAGCGCAAGGACTCCTGGCCCTCCTCGACGTGCTGCTGTGTCTCACCGACCAGTCGCTCCAGGTCGCGGGCCTGCTCCAGCCAGACGTCGGCCCGGTCCAAGGCCCGGCGTTCGCGCAGGCCGCCGCCAATTTGACAGAGCAGCACGCCCATCGACCGGGCGAGATCGCGGATGGCGGTGTCGGACTGGGCGAGGTGTAGTGGCGGCAGGACCAGGGCGTTCACCGTCATGCCGATTGCTCCGCCCAGTACGGTGCCGATCGCCGCCAGGATCGCATGGTCGACCGGGGCCGCGGCGGCCGCGGCGAGGGTGAGCACCGCGCTGGAGGCGATCTGCAGGCGGTCGTCGGAGGCCCGGCGACCCGCGGTGACCAGGGTGATCGCCAGTACGGCGGCCACCGCTCCGACGGCCGAGCCGAGCAGCCAGACCACCAAGAGCGCCAGCGAGGTCCCGGCGATCCGGGTGAAGGCGCTGTGCAGGGCCCGGTTCACCGAGCGGTAGACGGTGGAGGTGTTCACCATGAGCAGCGCACCGGCCACGGCCAGGTACTGGTCCTGCGCGGGCAGCCAGCGGACGGTGGCGCCCCACGCAAGCAGCGCGGCGATCAGACTCTTGAGGACATGCACGGCGGCGTGGCTGGCGCCCGAGCGAAACGTGCGGGCCCACGAGGACACCCCCCACGACGCAGAGCGCGCAAAATAAAAACGCACAAAAGGTAGAGTGCCACAGGCGTACTTGATCGGCGGGTGGCCTCCACCACAGCCGCCCGTGCCGGGTATATGCGGCACCGGCCCGCTTCAGCGAGCCTGCTTGCGACCCCTGGGCGCGGGGCACCATGGCACCTGCCGTGTCTCCTTTGTCACAGTTGCCACGCACAAACTTTGCTTGTGCACTCGGTATATTCGGTGCAGGCCGGGGACGACAGCTGTCCGGCACCGCTCTCCCGCCATGGCTCCGTCCTCGCGACGGACTCGGCTACGAAGCCGTTGGCGAGCGGTTGGCCCACAGGCCGCTTTCGGTGCATCGCCCCGGGCCCGATCACGAGAATCGGCCCGTGCGCTGCCGCCCTTGGGCCATTGCCCTGTCCACCGCGACGGCAGCAACGACGGACACCCCTGCGTCTGCTGCACCCGGGTTCTCGGCCGACTGCACCCAAACGACACCAGAAAGAAAGACATCCTCATGGACCTGAAGCTTGAACTCCTCGTGTTGCCCGTCTCCGACCCCGACCGGGCCAAGGCCTTCTACGAGGCTGTGGGGTTCCGCCTGGACGTGGACTACACCGACAACGAGGAATTCCGGGTGGTGCACTTCACGCCGCCGGGCTCCGAGTGCTCGATCATCTTCGGCGACGGGATGACCACCGCCGCGCCCGGCTCGACCCAGGGCCTGTACCTCATCGTCTCGGACATCGAGCAGGCTCACGCGGAGCTTGTCGCCCGCGGCATTGAGGTCAGCGAGATCTTCCACGACGCCGGCGGCTTGCTCCACCACGGCCACGATGCCGGAGACGTCGTGCACAACGGCCCCGGCCAGGAGCGGCTGGCCGGCCTGCACCCCGACCGCGCTTCCTACGGCTGCTATCTCACCTTCAGCGACCCCGACGGCAACGGCTGGGTGCTCCAGGAAGTGAAGCAGCGGCTCGCCGGCCGTTGACAGCACCGGCGCGAGCGGCCGTGACCGTCCCGGACCACGGCCGCCCCCTTCAGCCCGAGTGCATCACCGGCAAACCCGAACCGGACCCGGCAGCAAGCACACGGCGACTACCGAAACGTGCGCCGGGCAGCCCGGTGCTCGGGTGCTGACGCCGGACCGTTGGGCGTGCAGGCACACACCACCGCCCAGCGGTCCGGCCACCACACCGCGTCGGCCGCACAGCCGGACGGATCCGCCCATGACCAGCCATGTCCGTCCTCGGTGCGGCAGACCTCCGCCCGCCCGGCAACGGCCGAGCAGCAGTTACGTGGCCACCGGCCGCAGGCCACGGCCCGTTCCTTCAGCCACCCCGAGTTCGACCTCGGGAACCACCGAACCACCGTCACCAAAGCGGCAGCACGTCCCTTCGGCAACGAACCGTCATCCAGCAGACACCGCCACGGGCACGAGGCCAAGACAGCTGACTGGGTGACACAAGAACGGAGCAGTGATGAACGAGACAACCCGCACCTACGATGTGATCGTCATCGGCGCGGGTCCGGTCGGGGAAAACGTGGCCGAACGCGCCCGCGCCGCCGGGCTCAGCACCGTGATCGTCGAACGCGAACTCCTCGGCGGCGAGTGCTCGTACTGGGCCTGCGACCCCAGCAAGGCCCTGCTCCGGCCGGTGGTGGCCCACGCCGACGCACGTCGCATACCGGGCCTGCGCCAGGCGGTCACCGGGCCCCTGGACGTCGCCGCGGTCCTCGCCCACCGCGACGCCATGGCCTCGCACTGGAAGGACGACGACCAGGTTGACTGGCTGAACTCGGTGGACGTCGACCTGATCCGTGGCCACGGCCGGCTCGCCGGCATCCGCCAGGTCGCCGTGCAGACTGCCGAAGGCCACACCATCCAGCTGACCGCCCGGCACACCGTGGCCATCTCCACCGGCACCAGCGCCGCCGTGCCCGACATCCCCGGAATCGACACCGTCCACCCCTGGACCAGCCGCGAGGCCACCAGCGCCGATGAGGTACCCGGGCGCCTCGCCGTGGTCGGCGGCGGCGTGGTGGCCGTCGAGATGGCCACCGCCTGGCAAGCCCTGGGCTCCCAGGTCACCATGCTGGTCCTCGAGAACGCGCTACTGGAGCGGATGGAGCCGTTCGCCGGCGAGATGGTCGCCGACGGACTGCGCGACGCCGGCGTCGACATCCGCCTCGGGATCTCCGTGACCTCCCTCGCACGTGAGGGCGGCAGGGGCGGCGAGGTGCGGATCACGCTGTCGGACGGCAGCGAACTGGCCGTGGACGAGATCCTGTTCGCCACCGGCCGGGCCCCGCGCACCGCCGACCTCGGCCTGGAGAGCGTCGGCCTCACCCCCGGTGACTGGCTCACCGTGGACGACACCTTCCGCGTGACGGCCATCGCCGACGGCTGGCTCTACGCCATCGGTGACGTCAACCGCCGCGCCCTGATGACACATCAGGGAAAGTACCAGGCCCGGATCGCCGGCGCCGTCATCGGCGCCCGGGCCAACGGCGAGCCCGTCGACGACACTGCGTGGGGCGCCCACGCCGCCACCGCCGACCACACCGCCGTCCCCCAAGTCGTCTTCACCCACCCGGAGGTCGCCGCCATCGGCCTGACCACCCGCGAGGCTGAGCGCAATGGACGCCGAATCAAGGTCGTGGACTACGACCTCGCACACATCGCCGGCGCCCACCAGTACGGCGAGGGCTACCGCGGCAAGGCCCGCATGCTCATCGACCTCGACCGCAACACCGTCGCCGGAGTCACCTTCGCTGGCCCCGGCGTCGGCGAACTCGTGCACTCCGCCACCATCGCCATCGCAGGTGAAGTCCCGCTGGAAAGGCTCTGGCACGCCGTCCCCGCCTTCCCCACCCTCGGGGAAGTCTGGCTCAGGCTCCTCGAAACCCACCGAGGCTGACCACCGCACCGTTCCCCATCAGTAAGGAAGTGGGGCCTGGACTCACTGCCTGGCATCGCGCGCATCCCGAACGGTTTTGGGTGCGCCGGTCGCCCACGTTCCTTGATCTCTCCCTGTCCAGACGTGTGACTCTGGGTTTCCTCACACCCAAGAGCACGCCGGTCGGTCTGGATCATCCAAGGCCGTGCACACCGCTCCGGTGTGCACGGGCGTGTCGTCCGTCGCCGAATCGGGTGCCCTTGGGCGCGTCGTCCGATCGCGAAGCTCGCCCATCGGGAATTTCGACCCGTACTCACGGAGCGAGGCGATGGCACTGCAGTACGCCGCAGCCCCGCGCCCAGCACCCCCCATCGCCAGTTTTCCTTGTGTACGATATAAAATTGAGCATTGAACCGTTGCGCCACTTGTTGGAAGTAGTCTTGCGAGTGAAGGACCAGCGGGAGAGAGGAGCCGTGATGAGTGACACCGCGGGGGGCACTGAAACAGACGTCGCGCAGGTCCAGGCCCCCGAGGGCAGCCTGCTCCTCGAGGACCAGATGTGCTTCGCCCTGTATGCGGCGCAGCGGGCGCTGACGAACCGCTACCGTCCGTTGCTAGAGGAGCTCGATCTCACCTATCCCCAGTATCTGGTGATGCTGGTCCTGTGGGAGCACGGCGCCGTCCCCATCAAGACCCTGGGCACACTGTTGCAGCTCGACTACGGCACTCTGACGCCGCTGCTCAAGCGTCTGCAGGCGCACGGGCTGATCCGGCGCGAGCGGCAGGCGAGCGACGAGCGCTCGGTGCAGATCACTCTCACCGCGCAGGGGGTCGAGCTGCGCGAACGCGCTCGCGCCATCCCCGCCGCCATAGGGGAGGCCGTGGGCCTCAGCGACTGGGAGGTCGGCGCTGCCAAGTCCCTCCTAGAGCGTCTGACCGCCAACGTCACCGCGCACGGCTGACCCAGCTGCCCCTGTTGCCAGTCCGCCGTCAGCAGTGCCCCGGCGGGTGCCGCACAGCGGTTGCCGCGTGAGCCGGGCCGGGGCTTTCTGGGAGATGGGCCGACCGGCGTATCTGCCGGGCAGGGATCCAGGCGGTGGTGCTTTCGGATGCCCGGCAATGACGTGCTTGCGCTCATTGATGAGGGCCGTCGAGTGGTCGAGTGGGGACGTGTGGCGGAGGAGCTGTTCGGATGGTCCGCCGAGGAGGCCGTCGGCCAGTCTCTGACCATCCTCATGCGCGAGGTCGCCACGGATGACGACTGGCGGCGGGAGCGGTTCTTTGAGACGGCCGTGGGGTTAGGTCACGCCGGTACTGCAGGGCACCTTCGTGGTGTGGCAGGTGATCACTGCAGGATGCCGTCTCTCGGCAGGACAAGGCGGTCTTGAAGACCGTGTTCTCAGACTTCGCGGTGGAACTGTACGTGCTCGACGAGCGGCTGCGCGTGGTCCGCATCTCGCGCGTCCTGTCCGGCCTCCGGCCGCGGCTCGAAGAGGACGACGTCACGGTGGCGTCCGCGATGTGTGCTCATGCCGCACTGTGCATCAACAACGCCCGCCAATACATGCGCGAATGGATCATCGCGTCCACTGTCCAGCGCAAACTTCTGCCCCGGTCGCCGACCACACAGACCACCGTGGAGATCCCCCACCGCACCTTCCCGGCCCTCAGGGCGGCGGCGCGTGGTACGACGCGATCGGGCTGCCCGGCGTGCGGACCGCGCTGATCGTCGGCGACGTGGCAGGGCAGGGCATCGCCGCAGCCATCACCATGGGCCTGCTGCCGACAGCCGTCCACACACTCGCGGCCCTGGTCCTGCCGCCCGACGAGCTCCTGGCTCGCCTCAGCGACACCGCAGCCCGTCTGCTGTCCGCACGCGCCGCGATGCCTCCCGTGGACCCCCTCAACCTCGAGCCGCTCACCGCCAGATGCGCCATCGCGATCTACGACCCAGTCGAGCTCACCTGCACCATCGCCTGTGTGTGTCCGGATGCACGACAGCTAGTCGCCGGCACGCGTGCCGGCGACGGACGGACAGGCCACCAAGGCGGCGGGGCCCGCCGAGGCCGGTCTCCGGGCCGTCGAAGAAAAGGCATCGCGACCTGCGGCCCGGCTGCCGGCCGCGCGCCGCCCTCCCCGTCACCAGGCGGCCCGGAAAGTGGGGCATGACCGAGGCCTGCAACCCCGCTGCACGGCAGTTCCGCCGGTCGGTCCCTCCGGTGACTTCCTCTTTCGAAGGCTGGGCGGACACCCGTGTCCGCGTCGATCCCCGCCTCTCGCATCCGCCGGATCCTCGCCGACCTGGACCTCGAGCCGCACAAGGTCCGCTGGCCCAGCCGCCGCGACATCGCCTACCTCTGGGAGCGGGCCAAAGACACCTGCGAGCTGTACCGCGGCCCGCCAGCCGGGGCGATCGTGCTGTCCGTCGGCGGGAAGGCCGCGATCCGGGCCCGCGAGCGCCGCCACCCCCTGCCGGCCCCCGGTGTCGGGCCGGGTCGTCCGACGCGGGTTCGGGTACCGCCGCCACGGCACCGTGCCTGGGCGGTCAGGCCGGCTTGCACCAGGTGAGCTCGGCTGTGCGGTCCGCGCCCCACAAGCGGACGGGAGTGGCGATGCCGAGTTTCAGGAGCGCGCCTTCGAAGCTCACCGTCCGGATCTGGGACCGTCCGATCCAATTCGGAAAGAGACTGGTGGTGACGTGGTGCTCGACGGTTGCGGGGTCGACGACTTCGAACAGTCCGCCGTAGGCGACGTAGCCGACCGCTGCCTGGGCCAGTTCTTCCGCCGCCACGTCCTCGAGGCGATCCGATCCCATGGGGGCGCGGTCGCCGCGGCCCAACTGGGCGGACATGTATCCCTGGGGGGTGTAGACGATCAGCCCGTACGGTGCGGCGCCGAGGGGGCGGATGACCCGCCCATCGGCGCCCGTGGCGGTGTACGACACGAGTTCCCATGCACCCAGCAGTTTCCTGCGCACGTCTTCACGGGCCTCGCCGTCGCTGCTTGCGGCCGCCTGGTCGGTGGTTGTCATGCAGGGGCTCCTTCCGTCCGGGATAGCGAAGCGGCCCGGCGCCGGGCCGGCGCCGGGCCGGGCCCCGTTCGGTGGGACGGGGCCCGCGGTACGCGTCAGTGCTGGCCGAGTTCGCCATCGACGAGTCGCCACAGATGCAGTGGGTTGGCCTCGCGCAGCGGCTGCGGCAGGAGCTCGTCGGGGAAGTTCTGGTAGGTGACCGGGCGCAGGAACCGCTCGATCGCGCTCATGCCCACGGAGGTGAAGCGGCTGTCGGAGGTGGCCGGGAACGCGCCGCCGTGGGTGGTGGCGTAGGAGACCTCCTGCGGGAGCGAGAGGGCGTTGATCACGATGCGGCCGGTGCGGCGCTCCAAGATCGGCAGAAGCCGTGCGGCGGCGGGGTGGTCGGGCGCGTCGGCGTGCATGGCGGCCGTGAGCTGTCCCCGGAAAGCGCGGGCCGCCTCAAGGAGTTGATCCACGCCGGACAGCCGGATCAGCAGGACGGCAGGGCCGAAGACTTCCTCGCGCAGGTCCGGTTCGGCCAGGAGCTGGTCACCGGTGACCTCGTACAGCTGGGACTGGCCGTCCCATGCGCGGGTCGGGGCCGCTCCCGCGCCGATCAGGGTGGCGCCGCGCTCCTCCATCCGCTGCACGTTGCGGGTGTAGGCGTCGTGGATGCCCGGTGTGAGCATGGTCCGTGCGGCCACCTTCTCCACTTCGGCCGTCGCAGCCTCGCGCAGCTCCTGGAAGCCGGGCCCGTCCACGGCGAGGAGAGTGGCCGGCTTCAGGCAGGCCTGCCCGACGTTGTACATGGCACGCTGAATGAGGCCGCTGCCGATCTCCGCGCCGCGGGCCGCCAGGGCAGCCGGCAGCACGAAGGTCGGGTTGACGCTGGTCATCTCGGTGAACACGGGGATAGGGTCGCGACGCTGCTGGGCCCGGCGGTACAGAGCCATGCCGCCGCCCTCGGAGCCGGTGAAGGTGACCGCCCGGACCAGGGGGTGGTCCACCAGCGCCTCGCCGATCTCGTTGCCTGCGCCCCGGATGAGGGAGAAGACGCCCTCGTGCAGTCCCGCTTCGGCGACGGCCTGCTGGATCACGCGGCCCTGGATCTCGGAGGCACCGGGGTGCGCGTTGTGGGCCTTGACGATGACGGGGCAGCCGGCCGCCAGGGCCGAGGCGGTGTCGCCGCCCGCCGCTGAGTAGGAGATCGGGAAGTTGCTGGCGCCGAAGATCACCACGGGGCCGAGGGCCACCTTCTGCAGCCGGTGGTCCATACGCGGTGTGGGCTGGCGGTCCGGCTGTGCGGGGTCGATCGCCGTCTGCAGGAAGCGGCCCTGACGGACAACCGTGGCGAACTTGCGGAACGCGCTTGCGGTCCGCAAGGTCTCTGCCTCGAGATGAGCAGCGGGCAGGCCGGTCTCCAGCGAAGTCCGGGCGGCGAGCTCGTCCTTGACCGCCTCGAGCTTGTCCGCTATCAGCTCGAGGAGCGCGGCCCGCTCGGCCAGGCCGGAGTGGCTGTAGCTGTCGAAGGCCTCGTCGGCGAGGCGGACCGCACGGTCGACCTCGGCCGCGCCGCCGAAGGCGAACTCGGGCTCGATGAGCTCTCCGGAGGCAGGGTTGAGCGCCGTCATCGTCCCAGCGGTGGCCGGCACACAGGCCGCCCCGATCAGCAGTTCTCCGGTCAGTGTCATGCGTGCGTTCCCTCGAATGCGGTGGTGAGCTCGTCCGTGGTGACGATGGCGTGGGCGTAGGTGGGGCCGTTCAGCTCGTGGGCGGCGTGCATCATCTCGGGGAGGAACGCCGCGGTGGCGTCACGCACGAGCGTCACGTGGTAGCCGAGCTCCATGGCATAACGGCCAGTGGACTCGATGCAGGTGTTCGCCAGCACGCCGACGAGCACGACGTGGGTGATGCCGTGCTGCTTGAGCTGGAAGTCGAGGTCGGTGTTGGCGAAGCCGCTCTGCGACCAGTGCTCATGGACCACGACGTCACCGGGCTGCGGCTGGAAGTCGGGGTGGAACTCCCCGCCCCAGGTTCCGCGCGCGAAACTGTGACGCTCCATGATGGCGCGCTGGGTGGGGTTGGGGTGCTCCCACGTCTCGTAGTCACCGGGCGTCCAGCGGCGGTGCGGAACGAACACCACACGTGCGCCTGCCTCACGGGCGGAGGCGACCGCGGAGCGCAGGTGGTCCAGCAGGCCGACCTCGTTCGCTACAGGCCCGAGACGCGGCCAGATCTTGCCGCCCTCGGACAGAAAGTCGTTGTAGGGGTCGACCAGCAAGACCGCCGTACGGCGCGGGTCGTAGGTCTTGGACACACTATCTCCTCGAACGGCACTTGCCATGTCAACAGGATTACACAGATAATCCTGAGATCAAAAACTCCATCTTAGGTGGCCTTTTCACTGCCACCGTCAGCCGCTTGACAACATCCGCACCCTGGCGGCGTATGCTGCATACCGCCAGGGGCGGCACGGGTTTCCCTTACTTTCAGAGTCGATGATGCAGGTCCCAGGAATTTCCCCTAAGGCGAACCGGCCGTCTCTTCCTGCGGTGAGCGCGGATTCGCCGCCCGTTCCCGCTCTGGCGACACCATCAACAGTAGGGCCGGGCTGCCGTCCCGGTAATCTGTCATGCGACTGTAATCACTGAAGCCGAGATTTCGATTGCTTAGGTAACCGCATGAGTCTGCGGGCCCCCATCTCCCTGCTCCATGTCGGAGACCAGGCCCCGGGTCGAGCCGGGGCGGCGGGTAGTCATCCCATCGCCGAAGATGATCGAACACTCGAAGCCCGGCGGCGTGGAACGCACCACGCGGTACTCCCCCTTGGCCGTGCAGTCGACGTCCAGGGTCTGTACGGTCTCCGGCGTAATTGATGATCAAGGAAGAGACATCAAGTGACTGACACCGCGGCCGAGTCCGTGGGCGTCGGTGACCAGCACCGAACTCCTCCCGGACACCGCCTGGTTGATGCCCGGCCGCCACCCCCGGCATGCACCGGCGGCCGGGCTTGGCCGCCACCGCCGCGGACAGCACCGGGCGGGAAAGCCGCTCCCTCAGTCCTTGTAGAGGTGCGTGGCGTGGGTCACAGCGCTGCCGGCGCGGATCGCCGCGGCCACGATGGCAGCCTCGGTCAGCTGCGCGTCATCAGCCCCGGCCTGGCGTGCGGCTGTGGTGTGCAGCTCAATGCAGTACGGGCACTGGGTGGTGAGCGCGACAGCGACCGACATCAGCTGCTTCTCACGGACCGTGAGCGCCCCCTCGGCAAAGGCCGCCTCCTCGAACTCCCAGAATGCCTTCATGGACGCCGGAGCGTTCTGGTCCAGCTTCTTTAGACGCTTGAGATTCTTCATGTCGAACATAAAAAGCTCCTAACCTCGCCGTCGTGTGCCGGCGATGCATTCCGCAGAAACGATACGGATGTTGTATCGGTCTCTAGCGGATCAATCTGGATGTCGTTCAACATACACGATAGATGATGGCAAACATCCAGATGTGAGGAGGCCCACGGCATCGGCGTCACGTGCCCGGCTGCCACTGGCCTTCGTCCGCGGGCCGCAACCGCCTTCGAGCCCGGCATTCGGCCCGCCATCCAAGAGCCCGAACAGCCTGCCGGTGCCAACGCGCGAGAGCAAAGGAAAGAATGATGGGCATCAAAGGGTCAGTGGCCCTGGACACGGGGGCCAACCGCGGCATTGGCCGTGCGTTTGCTCGTGCGCTGATCGAACACGGGGCGAGCAAGGTCTACGCGGGCGTCCGCGACCCTGCGACAGTTGTCGACCGGGACGTCACTGCGCTGCGCCTGGACGTCACCAAGCCCGAAGTCCGCGAGGCTGCTGCTGTTGCAGCCTCCTGGGTCGGGCAGCCCCTGTTCCCTGGCTATGCCGCGCCAAGGCAGCGCAGTGGTCCTTGACCGACGCCCTGCGGCAGGCGCTACGCAAACAGGGCACTTTGGTGGTGGGGTTCACACCGGTTTTGTAGACACGGACCTGAGCGCCTGAACGGACGCGCCGAAGATCAGCGCGGCCGACGTGGCCGAGCAGACCGTGCAGGCCCCGGCCCACGATCGAAGCGAAGTCCTTGCAGACGAAAAGACCAGGCAGGCCAAGGCCGCTCTGTCGTGTCAATCCCCTGGTTGCGTAAAGACGTTGGTTATGCGGTCCGGCCTTCCTGATCGCCGGCGCCGCTCGCTGACCCGCCATGATCTCGGCGACGGCGTTCTGCGACAACTGCCAGCCCTCCTCCCACAAGTCCAGCGTGACCCTCGGCGAGCCGTACGTCTTGCCCGAACGGTCGAAGAAGTAGCGGATCCGCTCCGCCAGCGCCGCCCGCCTGGCCTCGCGCTTCGTCGGCTCCAACGGCCAACGGCACCACTTGTAGAACCACCTTTCCGACACGCCGAGTGCCCGGCGGGAGGTGCGGTGCGGAACGTTGTGCACGGTCTTCTGGTCGCTGATCACCCCGACGACGTCCGCCGGGTCCGCCACAGCTACTTCACCCCCAAGACCATGCAGCGTTTCAGCACATCACGCTCCATGGCCAGCTCCTTGTTGTCCTTCTTCAACTGGGCGTTCTCCCGCCGCAGCCGCGCAAGCTCCTCGCTCTCACCAGCCGCCCCGGTCCCGCCTGCCCTGCGGGCCGGGACACCCAACTGGCCGGCGCGGGTCGTCGATCCCAAGGTCCTTCGCGACCTGCGCGATCCACTTCCCGGTCTCGGTGACAATCCGCACAGCCGCTCACCGAGACATAGGCATGTCTCAGCGATCCACCCATTCCGGGGTGGAAGTCCCGTACCACCCGAAAGGAGGCAGGTCATGGGTACATGCTTCGCAGCCGTCCGTCCGGCATACACCTGGTCTTACACCGGCTCCACGTGCGGTTTTACGTCTCCGAGCCGCTCCCGGCGACGACGGGCCGAAGCCAGCGCATAAGGCGTTTTTAACCTGCCGCCGCAGGATCCGAGCGCCCGACGGGCTTGGCTCTCGCCGACCGGGCATCCCCCAAGACGTCGATGGCCCGCAAGGCCGCCGACGCGGCGATCGGCGCCACCAAGGCCGCACGGGTCGAGATGGGCCGCAAGCACGGGCGCGATGTGCGCCTGACACACCCCGCGCGCCCCACCATGGACTGCGCATCGTGCGGAGTGAGAACCAAGCACGCACTGCCTCTTTCGGAGAGAACGTATGCCTGCACCCGGCTGGCACCGAGGGCGTAAGACCCGCTGAGGCGCCGCCTCAGCGGGCTGCCTGAGCCAAAAATCCCCTCCCCTTCGCGGAGGGGAGCATTCAATCTCCAGGCCGGGAGGCTCGTCGGGACCGAGCCAGCGCAAGCAGCGCCGCCACCGCCAGCACGATCATCGCGATACCGTAGTCCCTGGTCGCTCCGAGCAGACCCGCGCCGTGCACGGTCAGGAAACCGGCGGCCACGACCGGCACACCGAAGCCGAGGTACGAGATCACGTACAGCAGCGACAGCACACCAGCTCGCTCGTGCGGCGCGACCCGCGAGGCGACCGTGCGGATGCCGCCCTGGAACCCGGAGCCGAAGGCGACACCCGAGATCGCGGTGCCGACGAAGAACAGCGGCAGCGACTCCACGGCGAGCGCGAGGAGGGTGACAACGACGCCCACAGGCAGCGCGCCGATCCCGATGATCATCATCGTTCCCGGCTGAGCGTTGCGCAGCACGACCACCGCCAACCCGGCGACGGTGGCCTGCACGAAGAGGTTCAGGCCCCCGAGCACCTCGGTGCTGCCCCCGGTCAGCTTGGCGACGAGCGCGGGACCGAGTGCGCCGTACAACCCAGCCAGTGCCCACCCGGCGAACAGCACGGGAGCCGCGACCAGCATGTGCGCGCGGACCGCCCGCGGCAGCTTGAACTCGGGCCAGAGGCTGGCCAGCGCGCCCGGTGCCGGCGTGACCGTCTCACGCATCAGTGCGACGCCTATCGCCTGCAGAGCGAACACCGCCAGCAACAGAAGGTAGACGAGGTGCGTGGGCGCCGGCAGGTAGCGCACCAGCAGCGCCGACATCAGCGCGCCGCCCCCCGTGCCGATGGTCGGCGACACCGCATTGGTCAACTGGCCACGCCTGGCGTCGATGTCGAGCATGCCCGCGCCGACCGCGCCGATCGCGGCGCCGGTCGCCAGGCCCTGCACGACGCGGGCGACCATCAGCGAGGGCACGCCGTCAGCCGTGGCGAACACCACCATCATCCCGACCTGGATCAGCAGCGCCACCATCAACACGGGCCTGCGGCCGACATGGTCGGACAGCTTGCCCACGGTCAGCAACGACACGAGCACGGAAACCGCGTAGACACCGAACACGATGGTCGTCGTGATCGGCGAGAAGCCCCATCGTGCCTGGTACAGGGCGTACAGCGGCGTCGGCGCGCTGGACGAGGCCAGCAGCGAGATGAACACCGAGGCCAGCAGGTACAGCGCCGGTGTGCCGGACAGGCGCCCGCCTCTCGGCTCGGACCGGGTGCCGGCCTCCAGCCCGTCATCGATCTCGCTACCGACCTCGCTGCTGCGCGCGGACCGGCTCGCCTGGGTCGTGGCCGATCTGGTGGCCCGGCTCATGTGCACACTTCCAATCTTGAGTAGACAGGTCTGTCTGATATGTCAAGCCAGTGCCTCATGTCGCGGCACCAGCGGTCGTCCAGGCGGGGGCAGCCCTGCCCTCGCCGATAACCCCATCCGCCCCGGTGGGAATGGGTGAGCGATGATTCGCCCCATGTCTGTCGCTGCGTCAAAGTCGGCGCTCTGGGAGGACTGGCCGTTAGCTCGGCATGATGATCGGCCGTGCCGCTGCGACTGGCATTGCGGGTGCCGAAAACCCACCCATCACCAGGCCACGCCCTGGGCCGAGTTACCCGGGCAACTTCACAGGGCCACGCCGGCCCGGCCGATCCAGGCCATCACCCCCTGCCCGTGCAGCCGCTCCACGTCGACAGCCGGCGCTGCGGATTCGTCGTCCGGCGAGCGGCGAAGTGCCTGCGGGCAGCAGCCGGGAGAGGGGATCCCGAGGTCCTCGTCAGGCGGGGAGGCCGTGTCGACGTGCGGCGTCGGTGAGCAGCCGGAGCAGGTGTTGCCGTCCGTGGAGCAACCGGGATGCCGCGGTCTCCGGAGGGATACTCAGGATCTCCGCGATCTCCCGGTGCGTGAAGTCGTCGACGTCGGCGAGGTGCACGACTATTGCGACCTCCCGCGGGAGTTGCCGAAACGCTGCCTTCACCTCCGGGTCGGACAGCCGGCCGACGGCCTGCGTCTCAACTGTCGCGAGAGCGGGGGTCGTGGGGTGCTCGGCTTCCGACCGGCCCGTGGAGGCGGTCCGGTGCGGCTGACGCTGCCGCCGGCTGCAGGCGTCGAGCGCGAGCGCCGTGTGTGCCAGGACGCGGAACAGCCAGGCCTTGAGACCGGTCCGGCCGGTGAACGCGCCGAACGCTTCGAAAGCGCGTAGGTACGTCTCCTGGACCAGGTGCTCTGCGGCTGCGCGGTCGCGAGTCAGCTGGAGCGCGGCGGTGTACAGCCGGTCGAGGAACGGCAGAGCCTCGCACTCGAACCGCGCGGCGAATTCGACTGGATCCGGTGCAGCAGCGGGAAGCCGGTAGTTCGCAATGCCAGGGCACATCGGATCGAGGATCTCCGTGCTGCCGGTGCCACCGTCAGCACGGATGCGTCGCGCCGCAGGGGCTTGCCGTGGGCTTCGCCGGCTGCCCTGGTCGTTCATGTCGTCCGCATGCCGTGTCCGGACGGGACACCCGGTCCGGAAGGCCAGCCGCGTCACCTCTGCCTCCGTGGAGAAGCGAGAGCTTCGAGCCGGCGATGCCGCCCTTGGCCGGGAAGCCCGAGGTCCCGCGGGCGTTCGGACGCTGCCGGTCCACGGTGCCGGCCCTTCGCGGGGTCGGCGAGTTCCGGCGGGCACGGGGCATCGGCGCCCGCAAATGCGGATTGGGGCATGGCACTTTCCAGAATTGACACAACAGAATCCTTTCGGCAGGTCGAACGGACTGCCGAGAAGTATGGGAATCGCCTCATCGGTGCGGCTCAGCGCCGGAAAATCCGACGGCGGCAACTCCTGGGGCCCGACTGCATCCCATCTCGGGCTTTCGCGGCGTGAATGCGCCGATCCGCCGTTCCGGTAGGTCCGCGACCAGGCACGGATGCACGGCTGTGCGCACGCCCTCCGACGCCGGTCACGTCCACGAGGGTGACGCGGCCGCGCAGCTCGTTTCCCCTGGGGCGAAGGACCTGGTCGTCTTCCGCCGCCGGACGGCGGCGTGCTTTCACGCCGTCCGCCCCTGTTCGACGCTTCAATACTGGGGTGCGGACTGCCGTCCCGGTAATCCGTCACATGACTTCGGTTGCCCAGGGTGCGATGTCGATTGCCTAGTGTCCCGCGCCTGAAATTCATTTTCTATGTTGTAGATTGGTGGGGTGGCGAAGTCAGGGCGGCCGAAGTCCGAGTTGGTGTTGAGCGAC
>NZ_JBEYXD010000118.1:0-19195 GCF_040644975.1 Streptomyces sp. NPDC046900
AGCACCGCCGATGCCGGGACTGTCGGCGGCAAAGCGATGGGGCAGGCCACCCACGTCCAGTCCCGGTATGCCTGCGGGTCGGGGCGGGTGGGCAGTTGAAGTCGTAGCAGCGCCTGCCTGGTGTCGGTTTCGGAGCGTTCGATCGTGGCCTGCTGTCCGTCGCACGCGGCGAGCAGCAGCAGGCGCGCCACCTTCGGGGCGCCTTCAAGTTCGAACACGTCCACGGGCAGACGGCCGTTGGCCTTGAGATACGTGACCACCTGCCGGGTGCGGGCCTTGATGATGCTGGACGGCAGATACTTTCCGCCAGGGACCGCTGCGCGTACGGCGTCCCACTCGCGGGGAGTGCGCTTGCCCGGATCGATGGGCCATGCCGCCAAGACCCCGGCAGTCAGGTCGGCGCGCCACTTCGCCGAGCGAAGCGCCCGCCCGGCCTGCTCCTGGACCATGCGCACGATCCGGTCGTTGACCTTCACACCCTCGGGCGGGGCGGAACTCCAGCCCAGACGGCGCAGCGCCATCCACGCGTTCGACGGCAGATTCCGACCGACCCCGTCCACGCCGGAGGCGAGTACCTTCACATCACGGCTGTTCCAACGCTCGGCGAGCACGACAGACACCATGCCCGCCACCAGGTCGCTGCACCAGCCGATGCGTTCGGCCAGCACGGCCTGGGTCAGGACTTCGCCCGTCTTCTCATCCACCCCTGTGCGCACAAGGGTGCGGGCGCACGCGGTACGGGAGGTCTCGGCCTTACCGATCGGCAGCTTTCGACTCACGCGGCGCGCCCTGCCTCGCACTGGCCCGACTCGGCCAGCAGACGATGCCGGTTCTCAGCCGACCGCATCCCGTACAGGCGGCCGGCGAACGTGGTGACCAGCGAAACGAAGTCCTCGCTGGTGGAGGTGGTCCGCAACTCCTTCTCCTGCGCCTGAAGCGAGGATTCCTGCCGGTGGGAGCCGGACACACGCACATGCAGACCCTCCAGGCGGACACGCTCGCCACCGGTGAAAACCTTCATCGCCTCCACATCGCTCGAGGAGAACCGGCGCTCACGCCCGACCCAAGTCACCGGGAATCCTCCCCGAGTCAGCCCAAAGCCGAAACGTCGCCGGGTGAACACCCAAACGTCTGGCGGCCTTTGAGAGTCGAAGAAGCTCCACACAATCACCGTACGATCACTGAGAAATTCTAAACAAATTGATGAGCCTCGCGATGCGCCATAGGGAAGGGCCGCCGTTCGCTGCGCGGCGGCCCTTCCGAAGGGGCACGTCAGTGGCTGCGGCGGAGCACGACGGCTCCGGTGAACGCAAGCGGGGCCAGGCCACGGGCCCGCCACGCGGATGACCGGCCGGCGCTATCCGGCGTGCCGCTGGACTTCCTGTGCCATCTCCTTGTCGAGTGCCGCGCGCACCAACGCGGCGGCCAGCACGGCCGGTTCGGTGTCCTCGGCGAGCGCCGCCAGCTTCTCCGGGTCCTTGGGCAGCCCGAGGCGCTCCGCTCCGGACAGGGCTTTGTCGTCCAGGTAGGGAGCCACCTCCGGCCAGACCCGTTGTACTTCGCGCAGGAAGATGTCCGCGCCGGCCGGACCGATCCCCGGTATCTCCTGCAGCAGCCGGCGCAGGGCGGAGACGTCGCCGTCGGCCTCCTCCCGCAGGTGCCGCAGATCGCCTGCCCAACGCTCCAGCAGCAGTTCCGCCCCGTCGCCCAGCTGGGTCGCCGTCCGCTCGTCGTAGCGCCGGTAGCCGCCTCGTCCCAGCGCGTCGACCCGCTCCTGCCAGTCGGCCCCGGCCATGCGCCGCGGATCCCGCAGGCCCGCCTCGTGCAGCGCCCGCACCGTGGCCAGTGCGATCGACCCACGGATGCGGGCACTCAGCAGCACGGCCATGAGCAGCAGCCGGTAGAGCGGCTGAGGGGCGTCCTTGAGCTGGATGCCCGCCTCTTCGGCGTAGGTGCGGCCGTGTTCCGAGATGAGTTCCCCCATGACGCGGGCCGCGCTGTCGCCCCGGTTCACGGCGGCCTCACCCCGACGGTTTGAGCGGGTCGTGGCCGATGGCCATCAGGCGATGACGGCGGTCGCCCTCCATGGCCTCCGGCTCGTCGTACCGGTCCTGCTCTGCGGTCACCGTGTCCACGACCTCGTACATCACCCTGACGTCGTCGTCGGTGAGATCCATGCGCCGCTTCTGCAGGATGGCCAGGACATGCTGCCCGGTGGGGTCTCCCGCCTGGTCGGGCAGCAGTTCCGTGTCCTCGCCGGCGTCCTGGACCCGCAGCCAGGCCGCGAGTTCCTGGGACGTCATGTTCACCACACTGTGGAACTCGTCCCACAGCGCGTCCAGTTCCAGGGCGTCGGTCATGGCGTACTCCTCTCGCCCCCCGGCGGTTCCGTCTGCTCTCCGCATGCCGCGGTCCTGGCGCGCCTCAGTCCTCGCGCGGCCAGTTCTCGGCCTCGAACATCCAGCGCTGCTTCTCCAGTTCGGCCGTGAGCCCGATCAGCAGGTCCTGAGTGACCGGATCCGCCTTCTCGGTGGCCTCGATCCGCTCGCGCAGCCGCCCGATCGCGGCTTCCAGCGACTCCACCATCAGCCCCACGACCTCGGTGTCCCGTAGCCAGCCCGCCTTCGTCACGGGCAGGCCGAAGGCGGAGGCGACGGTCTCCGGGCGGCCGTCCGGAGTGACCCCGAGCGCGGCCGCACGCTCGGCCACGGTGTCCGCATACGAGCGGGCCGTGTCGACCACCTCGTCGAGCTGGAGGTGGATCGACCGGAACCTCGGCCCGACGATGTTCCAGTGGGCCTGCTTCCCGACGAGGGAGAGCCCGAGCAGATCCACCAGGGTGTCCTGCAGCGCCTGGCCGGTGACGCGCCGGGCGGGCTCGGGCAGAGTGCTGTGCACCACGGTCATCGTGTGCTTCTCCTTGTCGTCGATCGGTGCTTCGTGGTCCGCAGCAGCCGGGCACGTTCCTTCTCGTCGGTGCCGCCCCACACGCCCGCCGTCTGCCCGGTGCGCAGCGCCCAGTCCAGGCACTCGGCCATCACCGGACAGCGGCGGCACACTCGCTTGGCGGCGGCGGTCTCCACCAGATACGGGCCCGTCGATCCGACGGGGAAGAACAACTCGGGGTCCTCACCCACGCACGCCGCGTGCCGCAACCACTCCATGGGCGCCCGGGTGCCCGGGACGGATGGGGCGAAACCCGGCTGCGGCAGCTCCTGCGCAGGATGGCCGGGATCTTCCCAGTGAGCGGTCGGCGGTCTATAGTCAAAAACTAGCAGCGCTAATTAACCGTCGAGGGCAACCGGGAGTTCCGTCGTGCGTACCGTCCACTTCGCGGCAGCCCGCCGCACCCCGATCGGCAAGCTGCGCGGCGCCCTGTCCTCCGTACGGCCCGACGACCTGGCCGCGACGGTGATCCGGGGCCTGGTCGCCGATGCGCCCGCACTCGACCCGGCCCGCGTCGACGACGTCTACTGGGGCGCCGCCAACCAGGCCGGCGAGGACAACCGCAACGTCGCCCGGATGGCCGTCCTCCTCGCCGGCCTGCCCGAGTCCGTGCCCGGTGCCACGGTCAACCGGCTGTGCGCCTCCGGCCTGGAAGCGGTCACCATGGCCGCCCGTACCATCGCCGCGGGCGAGGCCGACATCGTGATCGCGGGCGGCTCCGAGTCCATGAGCCGCGCGCCCTTCGTGCTGCCCCGGCCGGACGAGGCCCTCCCGAACCGCATCGAGACGGCCGACACCCGGCTCGGCTGGCGCCTGGTGAACCCGGCGATGAAGGACCTCCACGGACTGCTGTCCATGGGCGAGACCGCCGAGGAGGTCGCCGAGCGGTACGGCGTTCCCCGCGAACGCCAGGACGACTTCGCGCTGCGCAGCCACCGGCGGGCCGCCGACGCCCGCAAGAACGGCTTCTTCGACGCTGAACTGCTGCCCGTGACCAGGCCGGACGGTGTCGTCGTCACCGCCGACGAGTGCGTGCGCGAGGACACGTCGTACGAGAAGCTCGCCCGCCTCAAGCCCGTCTTCCGTCAGGGCGGCACCGTCACCGCGGGCAACGCCTCGCCCATGAACGACGGCGCGGCCGCACTTCTGCTCGTCAGCGAGGAGGCCCTGGACGAACTGGGCCTCGAGTCCCTCGGCCGGTACGTCGCCGGCGCCTCGGCCGGCGTCCACCCGGACATCATGGGCATCGGCCCGGTCCCCGCCACCGAGAAGGCTCTCGCTCGTGTCGGCTGGACGATCGGCGACATCCAGGAGGCCGAGTTCAACGAGGCGTTCGCGGCCCAGGCCCTCGCCTGCGTCGACCGCCTCGGCATCGACCCGGATCTCGTCAACCCGACCGGCGGCGCCATCGCCCTCGGCCACCCGCTCGGCTGTTCCGGCGCCCGTATCCTCACCACCCTCCTGCACCGCATGCGCCGCACGGGCACCGCCCGCGGGCTGGCCACGATGTGCGTGGGCGTGGGGCAGGGGAGCGCGGTGCTGGTCGAGAGGCACTGATTCATACCTCAACGGGGGCTCCCCGCAAGGCAATTCGACAAAGCAGCGCCGCAAGGAAACGGAGCACCACCTCCATGGCCACCCTGTCCCTCGCCACGATCCTCGCCGAGAACGCCCGGCGCCGCCCCGACCGGACCGCCCTTGTCGAGGGCACCCTGCGCCTGACCTTCGCCCAGGTGTGGCAGCGGGCCCGCGCGCAGGCCGGGGCGCTGGTCGCGCTCGGTGTCCGGCCGGGGGACCGGGTCGCCCTGATGGCGCCGAACACCGCCGACTTCCCGCATGCGTACTACGCGATCGCGGCTGCCGGAGGAGTCATCGTCCCGGTCCACCTGCTGCTGTCGGCGGAGGAGGTCCAGCACGTCCTGAAGGACAGCGGCGCCACGCTCCTGCTGTGCCACCCGGCGCAGGCGGAGACGGGAACGGCCGCCGCACAGGCCGTCGGAGTCCAGGTGGTCACCCTGGGCGCCGAGTTGGAGAAGCTGGCGGCGGACGCCGAACCGCTGCCGTCGTACGTCACCCGCGCCGCCGACGACCCCGCCGTCGTTTTCTACACCAGCGGCACCACCGGTGTGCCCAAGGGCGCCGTGCTCAGCCACTTCAACCTGGTGATGAACGCGACCGTCAACGCCTTCGACGCCAACGACATCCACGCCGACGACATCGCGCTGGGCGCGCTGCCGCTCTTCCACGCCTTCGGGCAGACCGTGTCGATGAACTCCACCTGGCGGGCCGGGGCCACGCTCGTCCTGCTGCCGCGCTTCGACGCGGCGCGGGCCATCGAGCTGATGGTCAAGGAGGGCGTCAACACCTTCCACGGCGTGCCGACCATGTTCGTGTCCCTGGCGGCCGCCGCGGCCGACGCCGACGTCCTGCCCGAGCTGCGCGTGTGCATCTCCGGCGGCGCCTCGCTGCCCGGCGCGGTGCTGGAACGCTTCGAGGAGGCGTACGGCGCGAGGATCTACGAGGGGTACGGGCTGTCGGAGACCTCGCCGACCGCGACCGTGAACCAGCCGTGGTTCGGCACCAAGCCGGGCACGATCGGCCATCCGCTGTGGGGCGTCGACGTGGAGATCGCCCGTGCGGAGGTCGAGGGCCGCATCGAACTCCTGCCGGCCGGTGAACTGGGCGAGGTCGTCATCCGCGGGCACAACGTCTTCTCCGGCTACCTCGGCCGCCCCGAGGCCACCGCGGAGGCGCTCGTCGACGGCTGGCTGCGCACCGGCGACCTCGGCGTCAAGGACGACGAGGGCTTCCTCAGGATCGTCGACCGCAAGAAGGACGTCATCATCCGCGGCGGCTACAACGTCTACCCGCGTGAGGTCGAGGAGGTGCTCCTGCGCTGCCCCGGCATCGCCCAGGTCGCCGTCATCGGCCTGCCGGACGAACTCCACGGGGAGGAGGTCTGCGCCGTCGTGGTCCCCGCGCCCGGCGCGGCACTCGACGCGGCCGCCGTCACCGAGTGGTCCAAGGAGCACCTGGGGCGGCACAAGTATCCGCGCCGTGTGGAGTTCACGGACGCGCTGCCCCTGGGACCGAGCATGAAGGTCCTCAAGCGGGAACTGCGGGCGCGGTACACGCAGACGCGCTAACCACGCGCGTGCAGGGGCCACCAGGCGAGACGGTCCTTACGTCCGGCACTTGTCCGGACATAGCATCGGTCCCCGCATGAATACGATCACGCTCTGGGACATATCCCTGTGGGGCTTCGCCGCGCTGGCCGCCGCAGCACTCCTCGTCGGCTTCTCCAAGACCGCCGTGAGCGGCGCCAACACGGTCAGCCTCGCCGTCTTCGCCGCAGTGCTGCCGGCCCGCGCCTCGACCGGCGTTCTGCTGCCCATCCTGATCGTCGGCGATGTGCTCGCCGTCCTCACCTACCGAAGACACGCCCACTGGCCGACCCTGTGGCGCCTGTTCCCGGCGGTCGCCGCGGGTGTCGTCCTCGGCACGCTCTTCCTGGTGTGGGCCGACGACGGCATCGTGCGGACGTCGATCGGCGCCATCCTGCTGCTGATGGCGGCGATCACGGTGTGGCGGCGCCGCAGTGCCCGACGGGACGAGGAACCCGACGAGGTGACCACAGGCGCCGGCCGGGTCAAGGCCCGTTCCTACGGCGTCCTCGGTGGCTTCACCACGATGGTGGCGAACGCGGGCGGCCCGGTCATGTCGATGTATCTCCTTTCTGCCGGATTCCGCAAACTCGGCTTCCTCGGCACCTCGGCCTTCTTCTTCCTGATCGTCAACGTCTCCAAGCTGCCCTTCAGCGCGGGACTGGGTCTGATCGACGGCCGCTCGCTGCTGCTGGACGCGGCCCTCGCCGTGTTCGTGGTGCCGGGTGCGCTCCTCGGCAAGTGGGCGGTGAACCGCATCGATCAGCGGCTGTTCGAGCAGCTGGTGATCGCGGCGACGGTGCTGGGCGCCGTTCAGCTGCTGCTGCGCTGAGCGCGGCCGCCGGACCGCCCAAGCAGCGCGGGAAGGTCGGCGAAGGAGTCGATGACGTGGTCGGGCTCGCCGCTCGCGGCCCGAAGCGTCTGCGGCAGATACTTGCCCGTCCTGACGAGGATCCCGGTGATCCCGGCGCGCTGGGCCGCGAGGACATCGTTCTCGACGTCGTCGCCGACCATCAGAGCCCGGTCGGCGCCGACCCCTACGTGCGCCAGTGCCGCCTCGAAGAACGCGGGCGACGGCTTGCCGGTCACCTCGGCCTCCGTCCCCGCGGCCTTCTCCAGGCCCAGCAGGAACGCGCCCGAGTCGAGCTGCAGACCACGCTCGGTGCGCCAGTACAGGTTGCGGTGCATCGCGACCAGCCGCGCACCCCGCTGCAGGTGGCCGAAGGCGCGGTTGAGCGCCGCGTAGTCGAACCCAGGACCCGCACCGCCGACGACCACCGCATCCGCGACCGCGTCCGGGCCCTCGACGTTCTCGTCGTCCTGGTTGTCCGCGTCGTCCTGGTCGTCCTCGACGAAGCGGACACCGGCGAGGTCCTCCCGGATGTCGCCGCTGTTGAGCAGCGAGCAGCGGGCCCCGGGGCAGTACTCGGCGAGATACGCGGCGGTGGCGGCGGGCGCGGTCAGGATGTCGTCGGCCGTCACGGGGAAGCCGGCGTCGGAAAGGGTCCCGGCGATCGACGCACGGGTGCGGGACGTGGTGTTGGTGAGCAGAGCGACGGCCAGCCCCGAGTCGCGGATGTGCCGCAGCGCCTCGACCGCGCCCGGCAGCGGCCGCCACGAGACGGTGAGGACGCCGTCGATGTCGATGAGGACGGCACGCACTGCATCCATGACAGGACGATAACGAGAGCACTGCCGGACCGCCGTACGCCGTGCGCGACACGGCACGGCCGGACCGCCTGCGGCGGGGACCCGCTGGAGGGGCTCCGGCCTGCCCGTAACCTCGGACCCATGTCCCCCCACGTGCTGATCCTCGGTGGTACCACCGAGGCGCGCGAACTCGCCGCCTCGCTCGCCGCCCGGCCCGGAGTCCGGGTCACCACGTCCCTGGCCGGCCGGGTGTCCCGGCCGAGCCCGCTCGACGGCGACGTACGGATCGGAGCCTTCGGCGGCGCGGACGGGCTGGCCGCCTGGCTCCGCGAACACCGAGTGGACGCGCTGGTCGACGCCACACACCCGTTCGCCGCCCGTATCACGGCGAACGCGGCTCGGGCCGCTGCGGCCACCGGTGTGCCCGCGGTGGTGCTGCGCCGGCCCGGCTGGAGCCCGGTCCCCGGCGAGCGCCGCCACGAGGTCGCCTCACTCGCGGACGCGGCGGCCCTGCTCACCACGCTCGGCCCGCGAGTGTTCCTCACCACCGGCCGGCTGGGTCTCGCGGCCTTCGCGCACCTGACGGACCTGCACTTCGTCGTACGGTCGGTGGAGCCGCCCGAGTCTCCCCTGCCGCCGCACACGGTCGTGCTGCCGGCCCGGGGGCCGTTCACGGTCGAGGACGAGACCGCGTTGCTGCGCGAGCACCGCATCGACGTGCTCGTGACGAAGGACAGCGGGGGAGCGGCGACGGCGGCCAAACTCACGGCCGCGCGGGACCTCGGGCTCCCCGTGGTGCTCGTCCGCCGTCCACCCCTGCCGGATGGCGTGATCGCGGTCCCCGACGTGCCAGGAGTTCTCGCCAGGCTGGGGTTCGGCCCATGAGGACGGACACGGGGTGACGGCCCGCGGATCCAGCACCCGGGTCTCGCGCGAGGGCGCGTCCGCTAGTCCCGCCGGTGCCTGCGCAGCAGATAGGTGTCCATGATCCAGCCCTTGCGCTCGCGGGCCTCAGCGCGCAGGCGCTCGATGCGGTCGGCCGCCTCCGCGAGGGGACCCGAGACGAGGATCTCGTCCGGGGTGCCGATATAGGCGCCCCAGTAGATGTCGATGTCCTGGTCCGCGTACTGCCGGAAGCCCTGGTGCGCGTCGAGCATCACGACCACGTCGTCGACGCCCTCCGGGAAGCCCTCCGCGAGGCGCCGTCCCGTGGTGATCTGGACGGGCCGGGCCACCCGGTTGAGCCCTGTGCGATGCCTCGCGACGAGCGCCGAGACGCTGCTGATGCCCGGTACGACGTCGTACGAGAACGTCACCGCACCCCGGTCCAGCACCTCCTGCAGAATGGCGAGCGTGCTGTCGTAGAGCGCGGGGTCGCCCCACACCAGAAACGCACCGCTCTCGTCCTCGCCGAGTTCCTCCATGATGAGCCGCTCGTAGATCCCGGCACGTGCCGACCGCCAGTCGCCGACGGCGGGGGAGTAGGCGGCGCCGCCCGCGGACCGGTCGCGCTCCGGGTCGCGCGCCTCGACCATGCGGTACGTCCCTTGCGGAACGTGTGCCTCGAGAATGTCCCGGCGCAGCTGGACCAGGTCCGACTTCATCTCGCCCTTGTCGAGGATGAAGAACACATCGGTGGCCTTGAGCGCCTTGACCGCCTGGAGAGTCAGCTGGTCGGGGTCGCCCGCTCCGATGCCGATGACATGAATCTTTCGCACGCCCCGAGTCTGCCGTACGCCCTCGGCAGCCCGCGCACGCCCCTGTCGCAGCCCGGTCTAGGACTGCTCGCCGCGCAGCCGCGGAGCCCATGCCCGGGCGTCGACCGGGGTCGCCTCCTGCTCCGCCGCCGTGGCCAACTCCTCTGCCCAGACGAGCAGTTCTGCGACCGCCAGGCCATACGGCCGGTCCTGTCCGGTCTCCGCCGCCCACGCGTGGACGGCCCCGGCGCCGCGCCGCAGCAGCCGGGCGCCGCCGGTCGTATTGCCGCGGGCCGCGTGGGTGAGGCCGACCGCCAGCTGGGCCAGCCCCCGCCACAACGCGCGCTCCTCGTCGGGACCCGACTTCCAGGCGTCCTCGAAGACCTCGTGCGCGTGGAACGGCTTCCCTTCGTCCAGCAGGGCCTGGGCCTCCGCGACGCTGTCGAGGGGGGCGCGTACGACTCCCTCCGGCTGGCGCGCCACACCCTGCGCGCCGTACGGCAGGGGCCGCCCGAGACCGTCCCGCGGCCGCGCGTTGCGGGCCCGGCCCTCCGTGTCCCGGTCACGTCCCCGGTCCGCCCGAACTCCTGATGCCTCGCTCATACCCCGATTGTCCCGCGCCTCCCGCTCTTCGCCGGGCAGTCCCTGTCGTGGGGTAAGGTGCTGTTGCGCGATCACGCGGATCACCGCGGGAACGCACCGGGACGTGGCGCAGCTTGGTAGCGCACTTGACTGGGGGTCAAGGGGTCGCAGGTTCAAATCCTGTCGTCCCGACGGTGCGGAGGGTCTTCGCAGGTGAGAGCCTGCGGGGGCCCTTTTTCGCGGATGGTGGCCCCCACAGCTCCCGCCGACGGTCGCTCAGCCCGCGCTGAGCGGCTCGAAGGTCACCTCGGCCGTGTCCACGGTCCCGCCGCGGCGCCCCGGTGCGCTCTGCCACGTCCAGTAGAGATTGGTGTGCGCGATCACCTGTTCCGGGGACGGCGCGCCGTACTCGGTGAGGTCCTCCGTCGTGTGCGCGTCGCCGACCAGTGTCGCGTCGTACCCGCGGACCAGGGCACCGTGGAGGGTGGAACGGATGCACATGTCGGTCTGGGCGCCCGTGACGACGACCCGGCCCACACCGTGCTCGGCGAGCACCGCCTCCAGCTCGGTGTCCTCGAACGAGTCGCCGTAGAGCTTGTGCACGAGGGGCTCCTCGTCGTGGCGGACCAGTTCGGGCACGTACTGCCAGCTCTCGCTGTCCCGCTTGAGCTGGTCGTCGGAGTGCTGCACCCAGACCACCGGCACGTCCTGCGCGCGCGCCTTGTCGAGCAGGGAGTTGATGTTCGCGATCATGGTGTCGCGGTTGTGGGTGCCTGCCACCACCCCGTTCTGGACGTCGATGACGAGCAGGGCGGTGTGCGGCCGGTCGGGGAGGGTCGTCATGGGAACTCCGTTGTGGTCGCGGATTCTGTGCGCACCCCACAGTAGGCCGCACCACTGACAACGCGGCGGGTTCGTGCGGTCGTCAGCGCAGTAGCTCCGCAAGGCGCCGCCAGGCGGCCCGGGGGAGCGAGTCAGGCGGTCCGTCCTCGACCACCTGAAGGGCCACGTGGTCCGCGCCCGCCCGGTGGAAGGCCCCGACATGTTCCCGGATCCGGTCGTCGTCCCCCCAGGCGAACAGCGCGTCGACCAGGCGGTCGCTGCCGCCGTTGTCGAAGTCGTCCTCGCTGAAGCCGAACTGGAGAAGGGACTTCGTGTAGTTCGGCAGGCCCAGGTAGAAGTCGAGGACACCGCGGGCCGTCGTCCTCGCGCGGTCGGGATCCGTGTCCAGGACCACCTTCGTCTCCGGCGCGAGAAGCGGCGTGGCGCCGAGGATCTCACGGGCCGTGGCGGTGTGTTCGGGCGGCATCAGGTACGGGTGGGAGCCGGCGGCGCGGTCGCGGGAGAGCTCCAGCATCTTCGGACCGAGCGCGGCCAGGACGCGGCGCCCGGCGGGCACACCGGCGGTGTCGAGTGCGTCCAGGTACTCGACCATGGCCTTGTAGGGGCGGCGGTACTGGTCCGTCAGTTTGGGGTGGCTGACGCCGAGTCCGAGCAGGAAGCGCCCGGGCCGGGTCCGCTCCAGCTCCTGGAAGCGCGCCGCGGTCTCGGCCGCCTCGTACTGCCAGATGCTCTGGATACCGGTCGCCACGACGAGGCGTGAGGTCGCCTCGATCAGTGGGACGGCGTGCTGGATGCCGCTGCTGCCGCCCAGCCAGACGGCGCCGAAGCCTAGTTCCTCGAGTTCCGCGGCGGCTTCGGTCAGTTCGCCGTGCCGTGCCGGGTCCTCCGAACGCAGGCCCATGCTCCAGATGCCGTACCGCCCGACGGTCTCCTTCAGGGAGTTGCCGCCGTCCGCGTTCGTGACCTCGCCCATCGCTTGCGTTCCCTCCGTACCCGGTGCCGCACGCTGCTCGTGAACCACTCGGTCACAGCAGAGCCCAACGGGTACCCGAAGCGCGGTATTCCACGCCGGACATGCCTCCGTTGAGGCGGGTGCATCGCCGCACCGGACCCTCGCGGCCGGCCGGTGGAAGGGACGCAAAGCCGTCGCAACGAACTCATATAGGCTGCTCGCTCGGGTTCCCCACAGTCCGCGAGTGTCCGGGAGAGTTTCAGTGACCGTAGCGATCGACCCGTCCGGGGCGGCGGGTTCGCCCGACGACGAGAAGCCCGCGCAGGACACGCCGCCTGCCGCCGGGGTGGCCTCCGGCGACGACGGCTTCTGGGTCGAACCGGGAGCGGACGGAGAAGCCGGGGCGCCTGCCCCGGCGGAGTCCGAGGTGGCCGAGACCGTGGTGCGCGACGCCCGTGAGTTCGGCGTGTACGCGCGGACCGGCGGCTGGGCGTTCGCCCTGAAGGTCGCGCGCAGCGTCCGGCCCGGCGGGCAGCCTGCGGGGCAGAGCCCGAAGATCTCCGCCAAGCGCTTCGCCGAGCTGGCCGGGTGCTCGGCGGAGCGGGTCATGCGCTACTACAAGGCCTGGGACAAGGCGGCCGACGACGGCCTGGTCCCCCACTTCGAGATCCTGGTCCCGGGCCAGGAGATCGAGCTGCCGGACTCCGACGTGTGGCACGACTACTACACCTCCCGCTCCGGCGCCGCCTCCGAGCGCGGCACCGCCATCGCGGCGGCGGCCGAGGCCGAGGGCATCCGGCCGACCAAGGCCCTGGAGGTCGCCGAGAACCCCACCGCGCTGCGTGCGGCGATCCTCGCCGACCCGGCGACGGCCGGCACGGCGCGCGCCGCGCTCCTCGACCGGCTGAAGGAAGACCCCGTCCTGCAGACCGAGCTGGCCCGGGACATCGCCCGTACGGACGAGCTGAAGAAGGCGGTGGCCACCGAGAGCCGGGCCGCCGACCGTATCGGCTACGTACGGCAGATCGCCGAGAAGGGCCAGGTCAGGACCCCGGCCGGACAGACGATCGACGCACCTCCCGAGCTCCGTGCGGAGGCCGAGCGCCATCTGTCCCTCATCGACGAGCTGGACGACGGCGAAGAGGCCGGGACGTGGGCCACCGAGGCGTACGACTCGGTCAGGGAACTCGTCGTGCAGGCCGTCGAGGCCGACCCCGAGCTGCGGCTGAAGGAACGCCGTACGAAGTTCTACAGCGGCCTGCAACGGGCGACGAAGGTCTTCGAGGAGCTCACCCTGGACGACGTGGACGACCTGGACGACCTCTACGAGGACGACATGCTCCAGCGCCTCGAGGAGCTCCAGACGGCCATCGGCACCTGCATCGCGACCCTCCGTAAGGCGGTCCCGGCGCAACCGTGACCGTACGGCGCCCTGGGCAAGCCGCGACGCCGACCGTTCGGCGTCCGGAGCCTGACGGCTCCGGACGGTGTTCATCCGGCTGGGCCGGCGGCGGTGCGCAGGCCTGCGTCACCCTTTGCATGGTGCTGTCACCCCACGAGCACCTCCGCCCACCGGCTGGTGCTTCCGGAGTGCACCGCCACACCGCACCGCACCGACAGCGCGGTGACGATGCACAGGCCCCGGCCGTGCTCGTCGGGATCGATCGTCGAAACCGGCGGTCCGGCGGAGGCCGCGGGCCCCATGTCGGTGACTTCGACCCGGATGGCCCTGTGCCCGTCCACCAGGACCCTGGACAGCCGCAACGTGGCGGGTGGCAGGGCGTGGACGACCGCATTGGTGAGCAGCTCCTGGATCACCAGGAGCGCGTCTTCCGCCGCGCCCGCGGACAGGTTCCAGTGGGTGAGGATCGCGTCCGCACGGTGGCGCACGGCCGAGACGGCCTTGGAGGCATGCGGGAGCGGAAGGACGTACTCCACTCCCTCGCCAGGCGCTGCATTGAGCTGCGCTACTGTCATGTGCCCTCCTCTTCCGGGCCGCGAAGCCGGTCGGATGCCGGGCGTTATGGCACGCTAAAGAGGGAAACGGGCCGGGTCAATGAACATGGGTCGGCATTACCGAATGCCGTCCTGAAGCGGAGCCCGATCCGCATTATGATCGCTTCATGGCCGGCCCGGTCCAGTCCATAGAGAGGGCGGCGGCGATCCTTCGTCTGCTCGCCGGCGGTCCGCGTCGGCTGGGCCTCGGCGAGGTGGCGTCGTCCCTGGGTCTGGCCAAGGGCACGGCGCACGGCATTCTGCGCACCCTGCAGCACGTGGACTTCGTGGAGCAGGACGCGACGACGGGGAAATACCAGCTGGGAGCCGCACTGCTGCATCTGGGCACCAGCTATCTGGACGTCAACGAGCTGCGGTCGCGCTCCATCAACTGGGCCGACGCCCTGGCCGCCCGGAGCGGGGAGGCCGTACGGCTGGGGACGCCGCTCGAAGGCCGGGTGCTCGTGGTGCACCACGTCTTCCGGCCGGACGACACCCTTCAGACCCTGGACGTGGGCACGCTGCTGCCGCTACACGCCTCCTCGCTGGGCAAGGTCCTGCTCGCCTTCGGGGCCGAGCCCGTCGAGCCGCTGCTGGAGGCCGGACTGGAGGCCTACACCCGGCACACCGTTGTCCTCCCGGAGGAGCTCAACCGGGCGCTCGCGGAGATCCGGGAGCTGGGCTGGGCCGCCGAGGTGCAGGAAATGACCATGGGTGAGGCCGGAGTCGCCGCGCCGATCCGCGGGCACGGCGGTCTCGTGGTGGGCGCGCTCGGCGTGTCCGGCCCGGTCGAGCGGATCTGCGACAGCCAAGGCCGGCCGCAACCGCCCCTGATCACCTTGCTGCGGGAGGCAGCGCGGGCGATCTCCAGAGACCTGGGCGCGGCTCGCTGGTAGGTCCCGGCGCCGCCGCGACGCATCGGAAGGCAGACCCGATCATGGTTGAACGGTATGTGATGTCCATCGACCAGGGGACCACCTCCACGCGATGCATCCTGTTCGACCATCGCGGCCGACTTGTGTCGGTGGTCCAGCGAGAGCATCAGCAGTACTTCCCCCGGCCCGGCTGGGTCGAGCACGATGCCCTGGAGATCTGGCGCAATCTGGAGCGCATCGTGCCGGAGACGGTGTCCAACGTCGGCATTGACGTCGGGCAGATCGCCGCCATCGGCATCGCCAACCAGCGCGAGACGGCCGTGCTCTGGGACCGGCGGACCGGCGTCCCGCTCGGCAAGGCCGTCGTCTGGCAGGACATCCGCACGGCCCAGCTCATCGAGGAGCTGAGACACGAGCCGGGGGACGACTTCTTCCTCGAACGCTGCTGCCTTCCGCCTTCGACCTACTTCTCCGCGCCCCGCATCCGCTGGCTGTTCGACCACATGGAAGGGCTGGAGCAGCGTGCCCAGGACGGGGAGGTGCTGTTCGGCACCGTGGAGAGCTGGCTGATCTGGAACCTGACGGGCGGTCCGGAAGGGGGTCTGCACATCACCGACGCCACCAACGCGAGCCGCACCATGCTCATGAACATCCGCACCCTGGAGTGGGACGAGGAGCTGATGGAGTTCTTCGGGATCCCGCGTGCGATGCTCCCGGAGATCCGGCCCTCGATGGAGACCTACGGCGAGGCCCGTTCGGTGCTTCCGGGCGTCGGCATCACCGCGGCCCTCGGCGATCAGCAGGCCGCACTGTTCGGACAGACCTGCTTCTCGCCCGGCGAGGCGAAGTGCACCTACGGGACCGGCAGCTTCCTGGTGATGAACACCGGCACCGATCTCGTACGGTCCCGGCACGGGCTGCTCACCACCGTCGCGTACAAGATCGCGAACCAGCCCACCGTGTACGCCCTGGAAGGCCCGATCGCCGTCACCGGCGCACTGGTCCAGTGGTTCCGTGACCGCCTCGGCCTGATCAGCAGCGCACCCGAGATCGAGACCCTGGCGCGCACCGTGGAGGACAACGGCGGCTGCTACGTCGTGCCCGCGTTCTCCGGTCTGTTCGCACCCCACTGGCGCAGCGACGCACGCGGCGTCATCGTCGGGCTCACCTCGTACATCACCAAGGGCCACCTCGCCCGGGCCGTTCTCGAGGCCACCGGCTGGCAGACACGCGAGGTCGTCGACGCCATGAACGCCGACTCCACGCTCGCGCTGAAGGAGCTCAAGGTGGACGGGGGCATGACGTCCGACAACCTGCTCATGCAGTTCCTCGCCGATGTGCTCGACGTCCCCGTGGTGCGGCCCCTGGTCGCCGAGACGGTCTCGCTCGGCGCGGGCTACGCCGCCGGCCTCGCGGCCGGGTACTGGCCCGACCTCGAGGTCCTGCGCGGCAACTGGCACCGGGCCGCGCAGTGGATACCGGACATGGACCCCGAGCGGCGGGAGTGGGAGTACGAATCCTGGAAGCGGGCCGTCGAGCGGTCCCTGGGGTGGGTCAGGCCTTCGAAGCAATCATGATGTCCGGCGCGTCCAGGACGACGGCGTGCGTCACCCGAGGCGGGCCGGGCGCTGGAGCCGCTTGCCGGGCGCTGGACTTCGATGCCGCCCGCCCTGTTGCCCGGAGCGGGCGGTTCAGCGCGGGTCCGCCCGGTCCAGGTCGGCCAGCAGCCTCTCCACGTCGGTCATCAGTGACCCGTAGACGTGCCATGCGCCCGGCTTGGTCAGGGTGCCCCGGCCGATCAGATCGGTCATGGTGTCGTGCCAGGCCAGCGCCCCGTCGATCGCTCCTCGCAGCCGCTCCCTGGGAGCCGTCTCGGGTGACCCCGGCGCCGCGGCCGGTGCGACGAACCCCTGGACGGCCTTTCCCGCCAGTTGCAGGGTCTCGGCGTACCGGTCGAGGAACTGGTGCCCCAGGTGGTGGCCGGCGTGGTGGTCGTGCGCGTTGTCGGCCAGAGTGCGTGCGATGCCGCGCACCTGGAGCGACACTCCGCGCAAGGCGCTGAAGGCCTCGCTGTGGGTCGCATCCCGGCGCCGGGACTGGGCGGCGCAGCGTGTGTTCCAGCGCAGGCTCTCGTCGGCCTGCCGCACCCGTTCCTCCGCGTGGCTGAGGCGCTTGTCCAGGCTGCGCGCCCGGTGCAGCCACGTGTGGGCCTTGGTGGTGAGCTGTCGCCGGGCCAGGCCGGTTCCCATGTCGTGCAGCAGTGCCCCCATCGCGTGCGCGAGGTCGCGGACCGCGGAATCGGACTCGTCCAGGTACAGCGGGGGCAGGACGAGCGCGTTCACGGCGAGGCCGACGGCGGCGCCGGCGAGTGTCTGGAGCGCCGGCGAAAGCAGACTGCCCACGGGATCGGTCGCCGTGGCGGCCAGCGCGATCACCGCGGTGGAGGCGATCTGCAGCCGGTCGTCGGAGGTGCGGCGGGGGCCCACCAGTACGGCGATGACGACGATGACGGCGACAGCGGCCGCGGTGGCTCCGAGCAGCCGAGCGGTCGCAAGGGCGAGGACCAGCCCGGTGACCCTGGCGACCACACTCTGGACCGCCTTCGTCACGGATTGGTACACGGTGGAGGCGTTGACCAGGAGCAGCGCGGTGGCGACGGCCAGGTAAGGGCGGCCGCCCGGGGCCCAGGGTGCGACGACGCCCCAGGCGAGCAGCGCGGCGATCAGGGTCTTGAGGCCGTGCACCACTTGGCCGGGCCGCCTCCCGCGAAGCCGGTCCCCGAGGCGCTGGACCGCGCTCGTCGGCACCGTGGCGGTGGGCCGCACACCCCGACGAATGGTTGAAACTTGCACGACATCGATAGTGACGTCTTTTGCCGCGTTGATGACGTGACGTCCGTCACGACCTGGATGGGTGGAAGTGTTGGGACATGGCCCTCGGTCGCCATTTCAGCGGTTGCTCCCGATTGTCATGTGATGCGCTTCACGGCGTTAGTTCATTGTTCAACTAAAGCTGAGCTCGTAATTTGGCTGATGCCGGAACAGAACGGCAAACACCACCGTTCGCACTCACCGAACGATGGGCTGTGCAAGGAGGAAAGACCATGAACAAGCTGGTGCGGCGTCTCACGACCGCGGGCGTCTCGGTTGTCGTCGGGAGCGCTCTCTTCGCCACCGGCGGCTCCGCGTTCGCAGCCACCCCTCAGACAGCCGGGCACACCCCCGCCCGCGTCACTGTCGTCGAGCACCCGAAGGTCGCCACCGTCGACGCCCAACGCCCCACAGACCCCTGGATCGCGGACCAGCTGGCGATGGTCGACCCCTGGGTCGTGGACCAGCTGGAGCACTTCGTCCCCTCGGGCAGCGACGGTCACCAGTACGGCGTGAACGACTGGCACCGCAGCATCGACACCTACGTGGCCCACGTGGCCGACGGCCACCGCTCCTGATCCACTGATCGACCACTCCATCCGTGCCGACGCGGCGGCCGGTTGCCACGAGCAGACCTCCTGACACCGGCTCACCACGCAGGCGCTCCCGGCGAGTTGATGCGGCCCTTCCGGCCCCTACGCGATGTGAGCGGCGGGTTGAGGCCGGACCATGGATGTGCATCCGCCCTCGGGGGCAGGTGCAGACGCCGCCGGAAACGCAACAGGAGCACGCGGTCGTGGACATGAGGCCGGAAGTGGTCGTCGCGCCGGTCGCCGACGTCGACAGGGCCAAGAGCTTCTACGAGGGCCTGGGATGGCGGCTGGACGCCGACTTCGCCCTCAGTGAGGACCTCCGTGTGGTCCAGCTGACCCCGCTGGGTTCCCCCTGCTCGATCATCCCCGGCACCGGTGTCGGCGCGGCAGCGCCAGGCTCTGTCCAGGGCCTGGACCTCGTCGTGACGGACATCGAACGGACCCGAGCCGAGCTCACCAGGCAGCTCTGCCGGAGGGCGTGTGCTCGGACTGAGCCGTCCGCCGCTGCTCCCCGCCTCGGCCCCGCGCTGGCGGCACTCCGGACGTGAACCGTTCCTAGTCAGCCGCTTGACCTGCACCGACGCGCATCAGCTCAGGTCATTTTCAAGAGAGCCGCTTGACCTGCACCGACGCGCATCAGCTCAGGTCATTTTCAAGAGAGCGGCAGCGGTCTGTGTCGTAGTGGATGCGGTAGGCCACGGACCGGTTCGTGGTGATGCGGTCGGCCCACTCCTCGCGCCGGTGGTGGAAGACCACAGCGCCGGTGAGCGTGTACCGGCCGTGCGGGGCGTTGGCCAGGTGGACGAGCGGCGCAGGCAGCTTCAGTGACACCTCGCCCTCGGGCGTGACGCGGATGGTCTCATTGCCGAACCGCTTGCCCGATTCCCCGTCCGCCTGCAGGAACCAGCGCGACGCTTCCCACCGTTGCCGCCACTGGGCCTGCGTGAGCTGGGCGGCCTTGAGGTGGTGCCGATTGCGCGCGAGCCGCTTCCCGCCGCGCACCACCCGGACCCGGCCCACAGCGCGGT
>NZ_JBEYXD010000119.1:0-13860 GCF_040644975.1 Streptomyces sp. NPDC046900
CGCGCTCGTCTGACCCCGGCGGGCCGGGTGCCGGTCAGGCGGCGAGGCACAGACCGTCGTAGTGCGCCGTCGGCGATGTGCGGCCCCGGCCGGCCCGGGTCCGGGCGGGCCGCGCGAGCTCGCTCTGGGCGCGCGAGAGCAGATCGGCGAGGCCGAGCCCGAGGGCCTGAGCGGCGGCGGCGAGCACCTCCGAAGAGGCCTCCTTGCGGCCGCGCTCCACCTCGGACAGGTAGGGCATCGAGATCCGGGCCTCCTCCGCGACATCCTTGAGCGTGCGCTCCTGCGCGAGTCGTTCGCGCCGCAGCACCTCGCCGAGGAGGTCGCGCCACAGGGGCTCCCTCGGGGCCGGGGTGTGCGGCGTCCGCTCCGGCTGCCGCGGCGGCCGGTCCGTCCCGCCGGTGCGGGGCGGGCCGGTCTGCGGACGCAGCGGGATGACACGGGCTTCCTTCGGGGCACGATCGCTCACCCCTCCAGCCTAGGGATCCGTGGTGCCCTGGGAAGGGAGCCGCGTTCTGCCCTGGGTGAATCCGACGCCGCCAGGGCGGCGCGGCACCGTCGAAGTCCGCGTCCGGCCTGCGCGCCTTCCGTCTTGCGCACCGGCTCCGGTGCGGCGTCCCCACCCGGCCCGCGAGAGCCGCGCCACAAGCTTCTTCGCCGCATGCGTACATGAGGTGTCGAGATAGGGGTATGCGCGGAAGCACGACGCTTGGACAACGCCGAGAGGCCCAACAGTGAGTTTCGTGGGAGAGGTAATGGACACCGCCATGAGCTGGTCGACGGTCACCGACGAGAGCGTCAGCACCAGGGCTGGTGAGGAGAGCCTGCCGACCGTCACGGATCCGAGGACCGTGGCTCCTCGCGACGCCCGGGAACTGTCCCGCCAGTTCTTCCAGCGCCTGACCACGCTGGAAGAGGGCACGCACGACTACCAGTACGCGCGCAACACACTGATCGAGATGAACATGTCGCTGGTCCGGTTCGCGGCCGGACGGTTCCGCAACCGCAGCGACGACATGGAGGACATCGTCCAGGTCGGCATGATCGGGCTCATCAAGGCCATCGACCGGTTCGAGATCTCCCGGGAGGTGGAGTTCACCTCCTTCGCCATCCCCTACATCGTCGGCGAGATCAAGCGGTTCTTCCGCGACACGACCTGGGCCGTCCATGTGCCCCGGCGTCTGCAGGAGTTGCGGGTCGAGCTGGCCAAGGCGCGCGAGGAGCTCGCGACCCGCCTCGACCGCGAACCCTCCGTCGCCGAACTGGCCGCGCTGATGAACCTCTCCGAGGACGAGGTGGTCGAGGCGCAGATCGCGGCCAACGGCTACAACTCCTCTTCACTGGACGCCACGCTGGCCGGCGACGAGCAGGACGGAGAGGCCGTCCTCGCCGATTTCATCGGTGAGGAGGACGACGGCATGCGCCTCGTCGAGGACTTCCACACCCTGGCTCCCCTGGTGGCCGAGCTGAGCGAACGCGACCGGACGATCATCCACATGCGCTTCGTGGAAGAGGCCACACAGGCCGACATCGGCGCCCGCCTCGGCTGCTCGCAGATGCATGTCTCCCGGCTGATCAAGCGCATCATCGAGCAGTTGCGGAGCGGAATGCTGGACGACGTGAAGCGGGTGGACGCCACCTGACGGACGGGGCGACCGGACGTCGGCGCGAAAGAGCCCGTGGGCCCCTCGGACCCACGGGCTCTTTGTTGTGTCTCAGTGCCCCAGCTTCACCACGGCCTTGACGCACTTGCCGACCGGGACCCGTTCGCACGCGACATGGTCCGCCAGCGCATGGACGATCTCAAGGCCGTGCCGGCCGATCCGCCCGGGGTCCTTCGGAAAACGCAGGGGAAGTGTGTTGCTGCTGTCGTACACGGCGACGGTGACGACCGTGTCGGTGCCCTCCAGCTCAAGGATGTACGGGCCGTGGCTGTGCCGCTGTGCGTTGGTGACCAGCTCGCTCACCACCAGCAGGACATCGCCGGTCGCCCGCGCGTCGATGGCGGCGCACCATTCGGACCGGAGCTGTTCGACGAACAGCTCGCCGAAGGCCCTGGCCTCAGCGATGGAGCCCGGCTCCCCGGTGTAGTGCGCCGCCCGCCGCAGCGGTTCAACGGGCGTGTCGAAGTCAGTCGGTATCACTGCTCCGTCCAGGTGCTCCATCATGCGGTCTCTCTCGGATGCCGGGAGTCGTACAGTGCGGAAACCCCGTGGAAGAGGCACCGCACCAGTGCTCGTACCCAGCAACGCGTTCCCCACTCACCGTACGGACAGCCCCTCTTGCCGACGACCGACCGGCCGGGCCGGCGGGCGCATCTTCGCGCGGGTGCGGGGCACCCGCAGAGTACGACACCCGGTGGGACGCCGCCGGGGCGGGGTGGCGGAGGTGGCCGTGAGCTGGTGGGTGTGGCCGGTCCTCGTGGTGGCGGCGATCGTGCTGGTGACCGGGCTGTTCCTGTGGGTGCAGGCGCGTCGGCGGTCGGGCACGGTGATCACCGTACGGCGGGAGCGGGGGCCCGGAGGGCGGGGCGTGCGATGAACGAGTTGATGGGGGCACGCGAGCTGTCGGGACGTCCCGTGGTGACTCTGGGCGGGGAGGCGGTCGCCCAGGTGAGGGACACGGTCTTCGACGGTCCGGCGGGCCGGATCACCGGTTTCACGCTCAGCGGCCGGGGTCTGCTGGCCGGACCGCTGCGCAAGAGCCTGCCGTGGACCGCGGTCCACGCGCTCGGCCGGCACGCCGTGATGATCCGCGACCCGGAGGTGCTCGCCGACCGGTCGGCGGTGGTGGAGCGCCGGGAGGCCTCGCACGGCCGGGTGCTCGGTGCCCGGGTGCTCACCGACGCGGGCACCGAGATCGGCGTCGTACTGGACGTCGTCGTCGAGGGCGGCGCCAGTGGGCGGGTGGTGGGCTTCCGGATCAATGCGCGCGATGCGCTGGTCTCCGGGTCGCGCAAACGCCGGCGCAAGGTGTTCGTGCCGCGGGGCGAGACGCTCGCCGTGTCGGGGCGGGCGCTGGTGGTGCCCTCGGACGCCGTGCACTTCGTAGCCGACGACCTCGCCGCGTTCGCCGCCCGTCTCGAGGCGTTCCTGACGCGCGGCGGAGCCGCGCCGGACGGCGTCGAGAAGGGACCGGCACAGTGACGGCGCTCCCGGTGAGCAGGAGGGCGAGGCTCGGGAGGACAGCGGTCCGTGAGCCGGAGCGCGCCCCGTTCCGTCGGCCACGACAACGGCCGACGGAACGGGGCAACCGTGGAGCTGCGGTACCTGACGTACTACCTCGCAGTGGCTGACACACAGAGTTCCACCCGCGCCGCGCAGCGCTGCCATGTCGCGCAGTCGGCACTCAGCCAGCAGATGGCCCGGTTGGAGGCGGAGCTGGGATTGCCGCGCGCCAGTGCCCCTTGGACCGTCATCGGCAAGTAGAACCCCGGTGGCGTGCCCCGTCTGCTTGTGAAAAGGGCAGGGTGCCGGGCCGCGGTCGATGGAGTCGGCTCTCCCGGCAGGCGGAACACGGAAGGGGTGCCTAGCGTGGCAGCGTGAGCGCCCCGCCCTCGTCCGGCCAGGCCGTCGCCCGCACCGGAACTCCACCGTCCGCCCGGCACGGCTGGGTCCAGGCCGCCGTGACGGTGCTGGCAGGGGTGATCGTCATGGGCGTGCTCGCCGCGCTCGGCCTGTGGGCGGCGGGCGGCACCGGCATTCCCGACAACGGATTCCCCCGGGTGGTGGCCGCCACGGTCGTCATGGCCGGCGGCGGCAGCGTGCGGCTGGCGGGCGACGCCGGCGCACTCGCGGACACCCGGGCGGGGCTGACGGCGATGCCCTTGTCGGTGACGCTCGCGGGGGCGCTGGTGATCGCTACCGGGTTCCTGCGCCCGCTGCGGCACCGGGCCATGGCCGGCGCGTCCGAACTGGCGGGCTGGGCCGCCCGGATCGCCGTGCTGTGGCTGGCAGCCCTCGTCGGGCTCGCGCTGGCGGCCCGTCAGACGTTCACCGTCCCGCTGGGCAACGGCACCATCGGCGACATCGGCGACATCGGCGACCTGTTCGGCGTCAACCCGAGCATCGGCTACACGACGGACCTGGCGCCGACCCTGCTGTTCGGGTTCCTGTGGCTCGCGGGCGTGCTCGTCCTCGCCCTGCTGGCGTCGCGCGGTGCCCCGCTCCCGGCCCGGTTGCTGCGCCGGCAGGAGTCGGTGCGTCCGGCCGCGTACGCCATGGTGGTCCTGCTGCTCGCCTGCGTCTGCGTGGGCGTGGTGATCGGGCTGGTGGTGGCGGCGACGCGCGGGCATCCCGCCCGGACGCTCGCCGTGGTTCTGCTGGCGCTGCCCAACGTGATCTGGCCGGCGTTCACGATCGGACTGGGCGCCACCTGGAACGGTCGCGTGGACGGGCCCTTCGGGCTGCCCATGCCGCATCTGCTCGACCAGGTGCTACGCACCCCGGACGTCTCGACGCTCGATCTGCACTCCCTTGCCCAGTACGACGGGCGGGTGTGGTGGCTGGTGGCCGTCGACGCCGTGCTCACCGTCGGTGCGGCGTTCGCCATGGCGGCACGATCACCGGCCCGGATCCGGCCGTGGCGGCATGCCGTGCACATGGCCCTGGCGCTGGTGGCGGCCGTCCTCACGATCTGTCTCATCTGCCGGATCTCGGCGCACTACGGCCTGTCACTGATCGGCATCGGGGACCTCGGGGGCGGGCTGTCCGGTGTGCTGTTCCTCGAACCGAGGCTGTGGAGCGCTCTGGGCCTTGCCGCGCTGTGGGGGCTGGTGGCGGGGTTCGCCGGCGGACTGCTCGCCACGCGGGTTCGTCCGAGGTCTGAGGTTCCGTAGGGCAGCGCGCGGAGGTCAGCGGCGGGGTCAGGCGGCCGGGGTGGAGAGAGCCGGGACGAACCGCTGCATCCGCAGCGCGTCGATGGACTCGGCGAGCAGCTCGTCGAGTATCGCCACTCCTGACACTCTGTCACCATGCCATTTCGGCCAGTCTCCTGACATATTCACCACCGCGCCTGGCCGAATCGGGGTGGGCGCCGGCGGGCCCGGTGCTGTCGCTTGACCCCGGAGGTAATCGACGCCCCGGACGCGTCCGGGCATGGTTGCGCTATCGGCTCCCGCCGGGCACCGGGCCCCGGGATCCGGCTTCTGACCAGCACCTACGACCTCGATGGAGGCTGATCCGCCATGTCCGCAGACACCGACCGCCGCCAGTCCGGCAACCACCACGAGTCCGCCGTCGCCCGCTACTTCGAGGCGTGGAACACCACCGGCCCCCAAGCGCTGGCGAAGGCGGTCGCCGCCGCCTGGACCGCGGACGGAACGTACACCGACCCGCTGGCCGACGTCGTCGGGCACGAGCGGATCACCGCACTGATCGCGGGAGCCCACGAGCAGTTCCCGGGGTTCTCCTTCCGGCTGTCCGGCGCGGTGGACGGGCACCACGACATCGCCCGCTTCGCCTGGGAGCTGGTGAACGAGGCGGACGGTTCGGCACCCGTCGCCGGCTTCGACGTGATCGCCCTGGCCGACGACGGGCGCATCCGCTCCGTCCACGGCTTCCTCGACCGCGTCCCGCCGCGCGTGGCCTAGGAGAACCGGGCCGCGCGGCCCAGGGAACCGGGCCGGGTCGCCTCGGAGGCCGGCTACCGTCCGCCGGCCTCCGGGCCGCCCGGGGTACCGCTCGGTCCGGACTCGTCAACGGAGGTGGACTAGGCGTCCGCGACGCCTCCGGTGTCCCGTGTGCCCTTCGGTTCCTCGTCCCGCCCGGCCCGGGCGTCGGCCTTCGCGTCCCGTGCGGCCTTCTCCTCCTCGGTCAGCGCCTTGAGACTCAGGACCAGTTCGTCCTTCACGACATCGGCGATGACCGTGTCGCCCGGGTTGAGCGTGCCGTCCAGCAGCATGTTCGACAGCCGGTTGTCGAATTCCGACTGGATGGTGCGGCGCAGCGGCCGGGCACCGAACTCGGGCTGGTAGCCGCGGTCGGCCAGCCACTCCTTGGCCGCCTCGGTGACCTCCAGCCGGACCCCCTGCGCATGCAGCCGGCGCCGGGTCCCCTCGAGGAGCAGATCGACGATCTGCACCAGGTCCTCGCGGCCCAGCGAGTGGAAGACGATCACTTCGTCGATCCGGTTCAGGAACTCGGGACGGAAGTGCGCGTGCAGCTCCGCCATCAGATCGTCCCTGATCTCCTCGATGTCGCCGGAGTGGTCGAGGATGTGTTTGGAGGCGATGTTGCTGGTCATGATGACGACGGTGTTGCGGAAGTCGACCGTGCGCCCCTGGGCGTCGGTCAGCCGCCCGTCGTCCAGCACCTGCAGCAGCAGATTGAAGACGTCCCGGTGGGCCTTCTCCACCTCGTCGAACAGCACGACGCTGTACGGCTTGCGGCGCACCGCCTCGGTGAGCTGGCCCGCCTCCTCGTAGCCGACGTAGCCGGGTGGGGAGCCCACGAGCCGGGAGACGGTGTGCTTCTCCTGGAACTCGCTCATGTCGAAGCGGATCATGCGGTCGGGGTCACCGAAGAGGAGTTCCGCGAGCGCCTTTGCCAGTTCCGTCTTGCCGACTCCGGTGGGGCCGAGGAAGAGGAAGCTGCCGGTGGGCCGGTCGGGATCGCCCATTCCGGCCCGGCCGCGCCGCACCGCCTGGGCCACTGCGGTGACCGCCTGGTCCTGGCCGATGACGCGTTCGTGCAGGAGTTCCTCCAGCTTCATCAGCCGCTCCCGCTCGGTCTCGGTCAGCTGGGAGACCGGGATACCGGTGCGCGCCGAGAGCACCTCGGCGATGTCGTCGACGGTGACGACGGAAGGCGTCGCCACCCCGCCCTCACCGATCCCGGACAGCTGCTGCTCCGCCTCGGCGATCTGCCGTTTGATCTCACTCGCCCGCTCGTAGTCCTCGGCGTTCACCGCCTCGTCCTTCTCCCGGCGCAGCCGGCTGAGGCCTTCCTCCAGTTCCACGGCCTCGGTGTCGCCGACCATGCGCAGCGAGACCCGGGCTCCGGCCTGGTCCATGAGGTCGATGGCCTTGTCGGGCAGGAAGCGGTCGCTGATGTAGCGGTCGGAGAGGTTGGCCGCGGCGTCCAACGCCTCGTCCAGGTAGCGGACTTGGTGGTGGGCCTCGTAGCAGTCGCGCAGCCCGCGCAGGATCTCGATCGTGTCCTCGACGGTGGGTTCGGGCACCATGACGGGCTGGAAGCGGCGTTCGAGCGCCGCGTCCTTCTCGATGTGCTTGCGGTACTCGTCGAGGGTGGTGGCCCCGACGACGCTGAGGTCGCCCCGTGCGAGCGCGGGCTTGAGGATGTTGCCCGCGTCCATGGAGCCCTCGCCCGTGGTGCCCGCGCCGACGACCTGGTGCATCTCGTCGATGAAGAGAATGACGCCCTTCTTGGCCTCGGTGACCTCGTCGATCACCTTCTTCAGGCGTTCCTCGAACTGACCGCGATACTGCGACCCGGCGACGAGGCCCGCCATGTCGAGCGCGACCACCCGGCGGTCCTTCAGCGTCCTGGGCACCTCACCGGCGACGATGCGCTGGGCCAGTCCCTCCACGATGGCCGTCTTGCCGACGCCCGGATCACCGATGAGCACCGGGTTGTTCTTGGTCCGGCGGGAGAGGACCTCGACGGTCTGCTCGATCTCGCTCGCCCGGCCGATCACGGGGTCGAGCCGCCCGCTGCGCGCCTCGTCGGTGAGGTCGCGCCCGTATTCGTCAAGCGTCGGAGTGTCGGGATGTCCGCCTGGCGCCTGCCCTTGCCGACCGACGCCGCTCAGCGCGCCTGGGGAGGCACCCTCGGACCGGAGGGTCTCGGCGAGCGGGGAGCGAGCGTCGTCGAGCAGCGCCGAGAGGATGTGCTCCGGGCCGATGTAGGAGGAACCGGCCCCCTGGGAGCGGGCATGTGCGGCCAGCAGGGCGCGCTTGGCCGCCGGGGTGAGGGCCGGTTCGCCGGTGCCGGTACCCGAGGGCAGCGACGACTCCAGGTCGGCGGCGAGCCGGTCGGGATCCGCGCCGGCCTGTTGCAGCACCTGGCGCGCGGCGGGCACCTGGGTGGCGGCCCACAGCAGGTGCACCGCGTCGAGATCGGAGCCGTCCTCGGCCGCCCGCGCTCCCGCGGCGGCGAGGAGCTCGTGCGCGGACTCGCTGAGCAGACGTCCGATGGGCACACGTTGCACGGCCGGCGGCGAAGTGGCCGGGCTCGTGCCGAAGAAGCGGTTGAAGAGATCGGAGAACGGGTCACCTGACCCGAAGGGCGAGATCGTCACGATTGACCACCCGTCCGGCAGCGACACACGGCCGCATCACCGTAGTCGATTTGCCCCTACTCGCCCAGTCTTCGCCAGGTCGCGCCGCATGACAAACGCGGAGCAATCGACGCATCGGGGAGATTGAGGAAGCTACGTAGGGGTACTCGGCCGCGCTGTCATGCGGGGCTCCCCACCGATGAGTTCTCGCGTCCCCGCCGGTCATGCGGGTACGAGGACCGTCAGAAGCGGAGGAACGTATGAACGCGAACGGGCCACTGGACGAGCGGTTCACCGCCGTCCTGCTCAGGAGCGAGGCCAAAGGCGGCTGGACGTATGTGGTTTGGCCGAGGTCCGTCGAGTTCTTCGGGACGCGTGGACTGGTCAAGGTGCGCGGCACGATCGACGGGCACCCTTTCCGCAGTTCGTTCATGGCCCTGGGCAACGGCACCCACAAACTGCCGGTCAAGGCTGATGTCCGCAAGGCGATCGGGAAGCAGGAGGGCGACACCGTGGCCGTCCACCTCGAGGAGCGGCTCAGCCCGTGACACCCGCCCGCGCAGCGTCCCGATAGCGCCCGGGGGCGACGCCCACGGTGCGCTTGGACGCGTTACTGAAGGTGCTCCCGGAGCTGTAGCCGGCTCAGTACGGGCGCCTCGATCGCGGCGGCTCGCATCCGGACCAGCTCCGGCAGGCCCCGCGCAGCAGGTCGGGGCTGGGCGGCGTCTACTGCGCGAACTGCGGCATCAGCCCGCTGGTGGCCGAGGCGGACGAGACGGCCTGGCGGCCCGGGGCGAGTCGGCAGGCGTTCTCGGTTACGCAGTCGACCCGGAGGCGGCCGCCCGCCTCCGGGAGGTGAGTGGACGCCTCACGGTTTGATCGCCTCGCGGACTGATCGCCACGCGGATGATCGCCACGCGGATGATCGCCACGCGGATGATCGCGGAATGATGGCCTCGCGGCCCGCATGCCGCCGCCGGGGCCACCGCCCCAGTCGCCGCCAGCATGGCCGCACTGCACACCTCGCGGCCTGATCGCCCCGCGGCGGCCGCGGTCGATCAGGCCCGGAGCGCTACGCCTTGAGGACCTCGTCGATCCGCGCCAGCTCCTCGTCGTCGAAGTCCAGGTTGCGGGTGGCAGCGACGCTGTCCTCCAGCTGCCGAGGGCTGCTCGCCCCCACCAGCGCCGAGGTCACCCGGCCGCCGCGCAGCACCCAGGCCAGCGACATCTGGGCCAGCGACTGACCGCGGGACCTGGCGATCCCGTCGAGCGCACGCAGCTGACCCACCAGGTCCTCGGTGAGCGACTCGGCGGTCAGGAACGAGCTGTCGCTCGCAGCCCGGGACCCCTCCGGGATGCCGTCGAGGTACCGGTCGGTCAGCAGTCCCTGCTCCAGTGGCGAGTAGGCGATGGAGCCCACCTGGATCTCGTCGAGCGTGTCCAGCAGCCCGTCCTCGGGGCGGCGGTCGAGCATCGAGTAGCGCGGCTGGTGGATCAGCAGCGGGGTGCCCAGTTCGGCGAGGATGCGGGCCGCCTCGCGGGTCTCCTCGGGCGAGTAGTTGGACACGCCCACGTAGAGCGCCTTGCCCTGCTGGACCGCCGAGTGCAGGGCGCCCATCGTCTCCTCGAGCGGAGTCTGCGGGTCGGGGCGGTGCGAGTAGAAGATGTCGACGTAGTCCAGACCCATCCGCTTCAGGCTCTGGTCGAGGGAGGCCAGCAGGTACTTGCGGGAGCCCCACTCACCGTACGGGCCGGGCCACATCAGGTATCCGGCCTTGGTGGAGATCACCAGCTCGTCGCGGTAGGGCGCGAAGTCCGCCTTCAGGGCGTCGCCGAGTGCGCACTCGGCGGCGCCGGGCGGCGGGCCGTAGTTGTTCGCCAGGTCGAAGTGCGTGACCCCGAGGTCGAAGGCGCGGCGCAGAATCTGCCGCTGGATCTCCACCGGGCGGTCAGGGCCGAAGTTGTGCCACAGACCGAGGGACAACGCGGGCAACTGCAGGCCGCTGCGTCCGGTGCGGCGGTAGGGCATGGCCTCGTAACGGGCGGGATCTGCCGTGTACAACGTGCACTCCAGGATGGCGTTCCTCGATGACGCGGTCCACTCTCGCCTGCCCTCGCACCGGCGGTCCAACAGAGGAACCGGATGGAATTCAGCGTCTACGCTTCTCAATCATGGAATTGCGCCATCTACAGCACTTCGTCGCCGTCGCCGAGGACCGGCACTTCACTCGGGCAGCGGAACGCCTGATGGTGTCCCAGTCGGGCCTGTCCGCGTCGGTCCGCGCCCTCGAGCGGGAGCTTCAGGCCCCGCTGTTCGTACGCACCACCCGTAGCGTCACGCTCACGGAGGCGGGCCGCGCCCTGCTGGTGGAGGCCGAGCGGATCCTGGCCCAGGTGCGTGCGGCCCACGAGGCGGTGGCCGCCGTCCAGGGCGTGCTGCGCGGCACCCTGTCCCTCGGCACCGAACAGTGCATCGCCGGGGTGAACGTCGCCGGGCTGCTCGCCGCGTTCCGCCGTCGGCACCCCGACGTGGAGATCCGGCTGCGGCAGGCGGGGTCGGGCGCGCTGGCCGAGGAAGTCGCCGCGGGCCGGCTGGACCTGGCGTTCGCCGTGCGCACACAGGCGGACACCGACCAGCTGCGGTCCGTGCCGCTGACCAGCGAGCCGATGACCGTGCTGTGCCACCCGTCGCACCCGCTGGCGGAGGGTGGCCCCGTGACCCCCGAGGATCTGGGCGGCGAGGCGTTCGTCGACTTCCACCCCGACTGGGGTCCGCGCCGCACCACCGACGCGGCGTTCGCGCAGGCCGGCGTCCAGCGGACCGTGACACTCGAGGTCAACGACGTGCACAGTCTGCTGGACCTCGTCCACGAGGGGCTCGGCGTCGCCGTGGTCCCCCGGCACTTCGGGCAGAAGCGGGAGGCGGCGACCCTGGTGTCGCTTCCGGTCAAGAGCGACGCCCTGTACGAGACCCTCGCCCTGCTGCCGCCGGACGAGGCGACGAGCCCGGCGGCCCGGGCGCTGATGGGCCTTCTCACGGCGGCCGCGCACGAGGCGCCGGAGGCGGCAGGATGACCGGCGCGCGGCGCACGTTCGCCTGACGTCGCCGGCCGCGATGCGCGATGGTGGACCCATGCATGCGAAGGACATCCTCATCGACGCGTACGACCGCATCCAGGAAGAAGTCCATGCCGCCGTCGAGGGTCTGGACCCGGACGAGCTGAACGCCCGGCCCGCCGATGACGCCAACTCGATCGCGTGGCTCGTCTGGCATCTCACTCGGGTGCAGGACGACCATGTCGCCGACGCCGCCGGCCTCGAGCAGGTCTGGCTCTCACAGGGGTGGGAGAAGCGTTTCGGCCTCGATCACCCGAGCCGGGACACGGGGTACGGCCATACCCCGGGGGAGGTCGCCAAGACGCTGGTGGAATCGGCCGACCTGCTCACCGGGTACTACGACGCCGTGCACGAGCAGACGCTCGGCTTCCTGCGCGGGCTGGCCGCCAAGGACTTCGAGCGGATCGTGGACGAGAGCTGGGATCCGCCGGTCACCCTGGGCGTACGGCTGGTCAGCGTCCTGTCCGACGATCTGCAGCACGTCGGACAGGCCGCCTATGTGCGGGGGCTGCTTCAGAGCGCCGCCTCGTAGCCGGGCAGGATCACGTCCCGGATGAGGGCGTTCCGCTCGTCGAAGGCGATGAACGCGCTCTTGACGGCGTTCACCGTGACCGTGCGCAGGTCCTCGACCGTCCAGCCGGCTTCCTCGACCAGCAGGGACATCTCCCGGGTCATCGTGGTGCCCGAGACCAGCCGGTTGTCGGTGTTCAGGGTGACCCGGAAGCCGAGGTCCTTCAGCGTCGTGATGGGGTGCCCCGCGATCGAGGAGGCGGCGCCCGTCTGGAGGTTGGAGGTCGGGCACATCTCCAGCGCGATGCGGCGGTCGCGCACCCAGCCGGCGAGCCGGCCGAGCTTGTCGTCGACGATGTCCTCGGTGATGCGCACACCGTGGCCGATGCGCTGGGCACCGCAGACCTGGAGGGCCTGGTGGATGCTGGGCAGGCCGTATGCCTCGCCCGCGTGGATGGTGAACGGCACACTCTCGTCGCGCAGGTACTCGAACGCGGCGAGGTGATCGGCGGGCGGGAACCCGTCCTCGGCGCCCGCGATGTCGAAGCCGACCACGCCCGCGTCGCGGAAGGCCACCGCGAGGTCGGCGATCTCCCGGGTGCGGTCGAACATGCGCATGCCGGACAGCAGGGTGCCGACGCGGACAGGGGTGCCTGCTGCCGCCGCCTTCGCCATACCGGCCGCGAGACCCTCCTGCACGGTCTCCACGACCTCGGGCAGGGTGAGACCGCCCTTCAGCATCAGCTCGGGCGCGTAGCGCACCTCGCCGTAGACGACGCCGTCCGCGGCGAGGTCCAGGACGTACTCCTCGGCGGTGCGCAGCAGGCCCTCGCGGGTCTGCATGACGGCCAGGGTGTGCTCGAAGGTGGCTATGTAGCGCACCAGGTCACCGGAGTTGGCCGCCTCGTAGTACCAGTCGGCGAGCGCCTGCGGATCGGTGGTGGGCAGGACGTGACCGACCTCGTCGGCGAGCTCCACGAGGGTCGCGGGGCGCAGACCGCCGTCGAGGTGGTCGTGCAGGACGGCCTTCGGGAGGCGGCGGATGGTCTCGATGTCGATGCGCGGGGCGGTCATGTGCGGTGGTTCCTCGGCAGGTGGTTCTGGGGGCGGGTCAGGCGGCGGGCTGGAGCAGATCCCAGCGGTTGCCGTACAGGTCCTGGAAGACGGCCACGGTTCCGTACGGTTCGTGCCGCGGTTCCTCCAGGAAGGTCACGCCGGCGGCGGTCATCCGGGCGTGATCGCGGGCGAAGTCGTCCGTGTGCAGGAAGAGGCCCACGCGCCCGCCGGTCTGGTCGCCGACCCGGGCGCGCTGTGCCTCGTCCTTGGCCCGGGCGAGCAGCAGCCCGGTGCTGTGACCTGCGGCGCCGGGCTCGACGACGACCCACCGGGAGCCGTCCGGCCGCGGCTCGTCGGCGGTGAGCCGGAAGCCGAGTGCGTCGGTGTAGAAACGGATCGCCTCGTCGTAGTCGTCGACGACGAGGGTGACCAGGGCGATACGTCTCATGGGGCCTTCCGGGGATTACGGCGGTGCGGGGTTATACGTAACACGTAGGGTACGGCATTCCGGCACGTGCATTGGCGGGGTGGCGGCGGGTGCCGGAGGCGGCCGGGGGTTCCCGGGGTGCGGTCGGGTCGGCCCCACCGCCGGCCGGAGTGCCGGGGCAAGGGACGGAAGCGGCGCGGCACGGGCAGGGTGCGACGGGGCTCAGGCCGGGTGCGGCTGAGGCTCGGGCCTGGAGCGGCTGGGCTCAGGCCGGGTGCGGCTGGGCTCAGGCCGGGTGCAGCTGGGGCTCGGACCTGGAGCGGCTGGGCTCAGGCCGGGTGCGGCTGGGGCTCGGACCTGGAGCGGCTGGGCTCAGGCCGGGTGCGGCTGGGGCTCGGGCCTGGAGCGGCTGGGCTCAGGCCGGGTGCGGCTGGGGCTCGGACCTGGAGCGGCTGGACTCAGGCCGGGTGCGGCTGGGGCTCGGGCCTGGAGCGGCTGGGGCTCGGGCCGGGTGC
>NZ_JBEYXD010000119.1:13958-18980 GCF_040644975.1 Streptomyces sp. NPDC046900
GGAGCGGCTGGGGCTCGGGCCGGGTGCGGCTGGGGCTCGGACCTGGAGCGGCTGGACTCAGGCCGGGTGCGGCTGGGGCTCGGGCCTGGAGCGGCTGGGGCTCGGGCCGGGTGCGGCTGGGGCTCGGACCTGGAGCGGCTGGACTCAGGCCGGGTGCGGCTGGGGCTCGGGCCTGGAGCGGCGGATGGCGCTCCAGGCGGTTCGGGGGCGTTCGGCACCCTGGTCGCGCAGGTCGTTTCCGGCGGCCCCCCTCGCCCTGCTCGTCGAGGTCGTTTCCGGCGGCCCCCCTCGCCCTGCTCGTCGAGGTCGTTTCGGCGGCTTCCCGCCCCTTGGCCGCCGGGGCCCTGTCGGCGCCCCCTCGCGCCGGCCCCCAGGACTTGTCAGCGGCCCACCCCGCGCTGGCCCCCCGGACTTGTCAGCGGCCCATCTCGCCCTGGTGGCCCAGGCCCTGTCGGCGGCCGTCCTCGCCCTGGCCGCCCAGGCCGTTCAGCGGCCCTGACCGCGTACGTCGTTCGTCGCTCCCGGCCACTGAGGCCGTTCAGCGGGCCGCCTCGCCCTGCGCGACCTCGACCTGGTGATGGAAGCCGATGACTCCGGTGGCCGAGGCGCAGGCGGAGAGTGCCGCGCAGGCGACCAGGAGGGCGGTGATCCAGGAGACGGCCCGGTGCGGCGTGCGGGGGGTCGCCAGCAGGGCGGCGACCCGCTGCGGCACCGGTCCGGTGTTCACGGCGGCCGCGAAGGAGGGCCGCTCCCGGTGGCCGGCGCGGGCGGCGAGCGCGGCTCGGCCGATGGCACGTGCGGTCAGCCGCCGGTCCCCCACCACCGCGGCGGCGGCCTCGTCCGCCGTCCGCTCGACCGCGAGCCGGATGACCGCGGCCGCGGTACGCAGCGCGGGGTGGCAGTGGCCGGCCAGCTCGGCGAGGGCGAGAAAGTAGTGGTGTCCGCCGGCGTTGTGGGCCCGTTCATGGGCGAAGAGCGCCTCCCGCTCGTCCGGGCCGAGGCTGCGCAGCATGCCGGTGGTGACGACGATGCGGTGCGGCCTGCCGGGCAGGGCGTAGGCCTCCGGGTGCGGGGCGTCGATGACGCAGAGGTCGCCCGCTGTGGAGCGGCGGTCCGCCTCGCTGGTGGCGGCGCGGAAGGCCCTGGCCTGGCGCAGCACAGCGTGGGCCACGGCCCACAGGCAGACGGCGAGCGCGCCCACCGAGAACGCGGCCGCGGGCACCACGAACAGGTCCGACCCGGCGCGGAACGGACGGACCAGTGCGCCGAGCGCGGCGAACAGCGGCAACTGGAGCAGCCCGGTCAGGACGAAGGCGCCGAGCGCGGTCAGGGAACAGAACGCGAGCACGAGCGTGGAGCCCGCCACCAGCCAGAGCGCGGTCGAGGGCGCGAGCCGTGCGAGAGCGCGCCGTGCGAGCGGGGGCGTCGCGAACGGCAGGGCCAGGGGAACGAGCAACAGGAAGGTCACTGCTCACCCGATTCCAGCAGGTCCCGCAGGACACGTTCGTCGTCCTCGCTGAGCTGGGCGACGAACCGGGCCAGCACCGTGTGCCGGTCGCTGTCCCGGTCCAGCTCGGTGTGCATGCGCCGGGCGGTGAGCCCGTGGGCGTCCTGGACCGGGAAGTAGGCGTAGCCGCGGCCCTGGCGCGCGCGGCCGACGACGCCCTTCTCATGCAGCCGGGACAGGATCGTCGTCACCGTCGTACGGGCGAGTCCCGTGCCGAGGCTCAGCTGCACCTCGCCCGGGGTCTGGGGGGCGCCGGCGGCCCAGAGGGCGGCCATGACACTCGCTTCCAGCTCACCTGCCGGGCGGCGCTCGTCCTTCGCTTCGGCCATGGAACCTTCCTCACCCCGCCGTCGTCTACATTGCCGTAGACCGTCTACAAGATTGTAGTCTTTATGCGGTCGGGCCGGGCCCGGACCGCATGTCCATTATGGAAGGGGCTCACCACTATGGGCGCAGCTTCGCGCACCAGGCCGCCGAACGCGGCCGCCGTGAGCAACATGCCGTGGTGAGGCGGCAGGACAGGGCCGACCTCGCCGGTTCGACGGCGGTGGGCGCCCTGGTGGCGTTCGTGTTGCTGGCCCTGAGCGTGAAGGGACGCGGCGGCGCCCCGCTCTTCGGTGACCAGGATCTGCTGGCCTGGTCGGTCGGCCACCGCCCGCCGGTCGGGGTCTCGGTGGCGAGGGCGGTGACGTACACGGGGACGGGGCTGGTGCCCTATCTCCTGGCCGCCGTCGCCGGTCTCCTGATCGGACGCACGCTGCGGCAGCGCATGGTCGCCGTCGCCGCCTGCCTCGCCTGCCTGGCCCTGGGACAGACCGTGCGCTACAGCGTGATGTCGCTGGCTGCACGCCCCCGCCCCGCGGCAGAGAACTGGGTGACGCACGCGTCGGGCTGGTCGTTCCCCTCGGGCCACACGACGACGTCCGCGATGGCAGCCGGGCTGCTGACCCTGGCCATCCTGGTGCGCGCGCCGCGAGGCCGGGCCGGCTTCGTGGCCGTTGCCCTCATCTGGGGCGCCCTGGTCGGCCTGAGCCGGGTGTATCTGGGCGTCCACTGGTTCTCCGACGTGCTGGGCGGCTGGCTGCTGGCCCTGTGCTGGCTTAGCCTGTGCACCTACGCCGCCATCCGGTTGGTGCGACGTACCGGCACCGCCACACCGAAGTCTGGGTCCCCGGCCCCCTGAACGACACCGTGCGCACAGCGGTTCGACGCCGCGACCGCCGGGTGCCGTACGCGCACCGAAGGACAGCACGGTCGCCGGGCGTACCAAGCGGAACGCGACACGGCACGTCAGCCGTGTCGCGTCGGCCGTCTCATCGACAACGCGGGCGGAATCCCGCCACGCAGGCAGAGACAGCCGTCTGCTCTGCCGGTACAGGGGGCTCCTTGACAGGCCGCTTCCCCCGTGTCGACCCACCCCTAATTGGCAGCGTTGACGAGAATTCACCGCTTACGCGGCACCGTCTCGGCAGCCAGTACTGAACTTGACCGACCGATGCCGGGCCCGGCCACCCGGCATCGGTCGGCCCGGCCTTTACAGCCATACCCGGAGCCCCCGGGTCCTCCGATCCTACGAATGACCAGAACAGACCCACGCCTTGAACGTAGGACAGCCCTTAAGCAGACCTCTGACAACGACCGCAGCGCCCGCCCCACTTTCCGTCTCATTCAGCCCCGTTCACCTTGCGACCATCCTTCCCCGCAGCGAATCCACCGTGCCATGGTCCGGAACGCACGGCCATGGGGCCGCGTAGTCGGCACTCGAAGGGACTGGCCGTGACGACAGGGCCTGACCGCCCCCGATGGTGGTACGCGTTCCGAGGCGGTTCGTTCTTCCTCGCGGGCGGGACACTGGGCCTCATCATTTACGGACTGGTCTCGCACACGGCTTTCAGGCCGCTGCCCTGGTTCGGGCTGCTGTTTGGGACAGCCATGGCCGCCATCGCGAGCGCACTTACCGCTCGCCGACGTCGCGATCGTGCATAGACGGGCGTCCCCTGTGGTGCTGTGGCCCCACGCTATGGTCCCCCAACCTCTATCGCGACCCGGCCGCCGCGGGCGGCTTGCCCGCTGCACTGGAGCGAGTGGCAGCCGACCTTGGGGCCGATCTCGTCACCGTGCGCGACGGGCGGGACAAAGACGAAGTCGTTCAAGCGCGTATCGCGACCACGGTGCCGGACCGCGAGCCACTCTTCGTTCAGATCTTCGCCAAGGAGCGCGGCTTCACCTCGAACAGAACCAAGGCCGCACAGCCGCCGGCGTCGTGGCCCGCGTCATGCAGCGCTCCTCACGCTGACCATCACCATGTGGCACCACGACCGGAGCGGACAGCCGGCCCTGCGCTCACTGACCGCCTACGACCGCTGACCCTTCGGGCGGATCATCTAGTTGGGCGGTGCCAGGGTGCGCAGGACGTCGAACTCGTTGCCCTCGGGGTCGGCCATGACCACCCAGCGCCGGCCCGGGCCCTGGCCCACGTCCACCTTGGCGGCGCCAAGGCCAAGCAGCCTGGCCACCTCGTCGTCGGTGCTGCTGTCGATCGGGCTGACGTCCAGGTGGAGCCGGTTCTTCACGGTCTTGCCCTCGGGCACCCGGATGAACAACACAGTGGGCGGCATCTGGCGGGCCCGGACCTCCTCGACGGTCGGCTCCCAGGAGCCGATCTCGACCTTGTCCTCGCTCCGGTCGATCACCTTGAAGTCCAGGACCGCGCACCAGAAGGCCGCGAGCAGCTCCGGATCGTGGCAGTCGACAACCAACTCGGTGAACCTACTGGTCATGACTCCCCCAGAGAGTGCGGACGGGGACTCAGGGTATGGGGTCCCGCCACCCGTCCGGCAAGTCCAGGATCGCTACGACCACTGACCCTTGGCATCGATCGTCCAGGACAGCGGCTCACCGTTGAGGCCCATCCGGCTGACGGCGCGAGGCGAGAACGTCATCGGTCCTATCCAGTCCCGGCGGACGAGGGCGACCTGGGACGGCAGCGGAGCCACCGGATCGATGGCCCTTCCTCGTGACCAGTTCTGGATCAGCCCCTCGGTCGTCTCGACGGCGGACACCACCATGGTCACCTTCAACTCCCCGTCGCTCCAGGTGTTCCACAGTGCCCAGCCCTCAGACCTGGGCTCGACGCCGATGCGCGTACACACCGCCTCGTACCCTTCCTCCACCCCGGCCGGCATGGCCCCGGGCTTGAGCACTGTGGCTCCGACGAGTCTGACCCGGGGCCGGTCCTCCTCCATACATCCATCGCCCTCGAAGTGGTAATGGCGGAGAGCCCGAGCAAGTCCGTTCACGCCGCGCTGGAGGGGTGTCGAATCCTCTGGGTCTGCCTGAAACGAGAGCCATCCTTCGTCGGATGCCTCCGCGGTGACGCGCCTCGCGAGGCGCTCAATCTCGCGGAGGTAGTCCAGTTCACTGAGCTGACTCTATGAGGGCCGGGCCCCCCTTCCTGCACAGCCCGGTGGATTCTGGTTCCGGGTCCCATACGTGCTCGGAAAGGAGGCCCTCAA
>NZ_JBEYXD010000120.1:0-18978 GCF_040644975.1 Streptomyces sp. NPDC046900
TCTGGGTGACCTGGCGCACAGCGGTCAGGTGACCGGTGTCGTCGAACGTGTCGTCGTAGCGGATGGCGGCGCCGGGGCGTCCTCGGAGACATTTGGTGAACAGCTCGCCCTGCGCATCGAAGACGCCGAGCAGACGCTCGCACGGGGTCCGGAAGCGGGTCAGGGTCCGGGTGATCCGGTCCCTGATGCGCAGGTTGCGGGAGATTAGGTAGGCACAGACCAGGCCTTCCTTGCTCCCGAAGGTGTTGTAGAGGGATGCCTTGGCGACCCCGGCGTGTTCGATGACGCGGTCGATACCGACGGTCTGCACGCCCTCGCCGTAGAACAGCTCGTTGGCGGCCTGGAGCAAACGCTCACGGGCGGACGGTTTCGCTGCAGTCCCGGTGGCCATGGCGATCTCCCTTTCAGACAGTTCTGTCCGTTCTACCGGCTGTCGTTTTTTATTGCCCACGTCTATGGGACGGGGACGCCCTCGGCGGCGGGGGCGTTTTCCGACCGGGCCACGATCACGGCCATCGGCTGTGCGCGGCGGCCGCTGAACAACAGCCCGGCCAGCGCGGCGAGGGCCAGGACGATGATGGCGATGCCGTACTCACGTGCGGTCTGCAGCAGGCCACCGCCGTGCACGACAAGCACGCCGGCGATCACCGCGGGCACACCCAGGCCGAGGTAGCACACCACGTACAGCAGGGACAGCGCACCGGCCCGCTCGTGCGGCTCGGTATGCGGGATCACCATCCGGATGCCGCCCTGGAAACCGCTGCCGAAGCCGAAACCGGAGATCGCGCTGCCGACGAAGAACCCCGTCACAGCGGCCGTGCCGCCGGTGCCCGAGCCGACGGACACCACGGTGATCACCACACCGGCGACCAGCGCGCCGATACCGAGGAACATCAGGGTGCGCATCGCCGTCTCCCGCAGCGTCACGACGGCTAGGCCTGCGGACGCGGCGAGTACGAAGAGCGGCAGCCCGCCCCAGACGGCGGAGGTGGAGTGCACCAGGGTTCTGGTGATGGCCGGGCCCAGCGCGCCGTAGAAGCCCGTCAGTGCCCACACCGCGAACAGCACGGGGGCGGCGATCGCCACCGAGGCGCGGGCTGCCTTGGGCAGCTTGATCTCGGGAACCAGGCTGGCCAGCGCCCCCGCCTTGCGGGTCACCGTCTCGCGCAGAGCGAGCACGCCCAGCGCCTGCAGGACGAACACGCCGAGGAGCACGACGTAGACGAGATGCGTGGGGGCCGGGAGGTACTGCACGATCAGCCCGGAAACCAGAGCGCCGCTGGCGGTTCCCATCGCGGGCGCGAAGGAGTTCAAGAAGGCGCCTCCACGCGGGTTGATGTCGATCATGCCAGCGCCGAGCGCACCGAGCGCCGCGCCGGTGCCCACGCCCTGGACGATGCGGGCGGCCAGCAGTGCGTCCACCCCTCCGGCCTCGACGAACACGACCATCGCCGCGGCCTGACCGATCAATGACACCAGCAGAACCGGCCGGCGCCCCACGTGATCGGAGATCTTGCCGAAGACCAGGAGCGAGACCAGCACGGCCACCGCGTAGACGCCAAAGACGACGGTGGTGGTGATCGGCGAGAAGCCCCAGTGCTTCTGGTAGAACGCGTAGAGCGGGGTCGGTGCACTGGAGGCGGCCAGCAGCGACACACCGATCGAGGCCAGCAGGGCGACGGAGGCGGCGGGCCCCAGACCACGTCGTCGCGGGGCGGCGTGCCTGGGGGGCCTCGCTGAGTTGTCTGTGCGGGCGGTTCGGCGCGCGGTGATTGGGGTGCTCATGGATTCTCGCAGGAGTAGACAAACGTGAACTGTTCCCGTATTAGACAAATCTGTCTAATGCGGTGTCGGTGAGGAAGCCGTCGGCGTCGGCCGGCTCGAGAGTTGCGGCGGGCTGTTCCGGACGCCGGTGAGGGGGCCGGCGGCGGGGTGCTGTTCCTGCCGCTCTCTGCCCCGGCCTCCCGCGGCGCATGGGTGTTGCGGGTTGGTTACAGGGGGCTGATCTCGGTGTACTCGTAGGTCACGAGGCCGTTGGCGGCGAAGGGGAGCCGGCTGAGCTTGTCGCGGGCGTCTTGAAGGCTGTCGGCTTCGACGAGGAGGAAGGCACCGGGCCGGTCGTGACGGCGGTACGCGGACAACACGATGCCGTCGTCCTTGAGTTCGCGTAGTACGCGGGCCTCCTCCTCGGCGTGTGGCGCTAGTTGGGCGGGTTCGGTCACGGTTCCGGTGACGTGCACGTACATGGTGTTCCCTTGGTCTTTTTTCTTGGGCTGTCTTGCCGGGGGTGAGCCGCGCCGGTCGTGTCCGGGCCGTTGTCCGGTGGCCGGTTGTCGCGGTGGGGCCGGGGCCGGTCATTCCGGTCGTCCGACGGCGGCACCCTGGGGTCTCTCGATCAGTGGCGGCAGTGCCTTGTCGGCTGTGAGATCCCTCGCTCCGGGGATCAGGCGAGTCTGTTCCAGGTGAGTTCGGCGGTGCGGTCCGTGCCCCACAGGCGGGTGGGGGTGGTGACGCTGAGTTTCAGGAGGGTGCCTTCAAAAGTGACCGTCCGGATTTGGGACCGGCCGATCCAGTTCGGCAAGAGGCTTGTGGTGACGTGGTGTTCGACGGTGGTGGGGGCGGTGACCTCGAAGGGTCCGCCGTAGGCGAGATAGCCGGTGGCGGCCTGGGCGAGTTTGTCCGGCGCCGCGTCCTCGAGGCGGCCGGAGGCGAGGGGGGCACGGTCGCTGCGGCCCAGCTGGGCGGTCATGTATCCCTGCGGGGTGTACACGATCAGCCCGTACGGTCTCGGGCCGAAGGGGTGTATCAGCTGCCCGTCGGTGCTTGTCGCGGTGTACGACACGAGTTCCCACGCACCCAGCAGCTTCCTGCGTACCTCTTCGCGGGCCTCGCGTTCGTTCCTCGCGGCCGCATGGTCGGTGGTTGTCATGGAGAAGGCTCCTTCTGTGCGGGAGGACGAGGGGGCCCGGCGTCGGCGGGGCCGGCACCGGGCCGAGGGTCAGGGTCGGGTGAGTTCGCCGTCGACGAGGCGCCACAGACCCAGGGGGTTGGTCTCGCGCAGTGGCTCCGGCAGCAGTGCGTCGGGGAAGCCCTGGTAGGTGACCGGGCGCAGGAACCGTTCGATCGCGCCCATGCCCACTGAGGTGAATCGGCTGTCGGAGGTGGCCGGGAAGGGGCCTCCGTGGGTGGTGGCGTAGGAGACCTCTTGGGGGATCGAGAAGGCGTTGACCACGATGCGGCCGGTGCGACGCTCCAGGATCGGCAGGAGCTGTGCGGCGGCCACGTGGTCGGGCGTCTCGGCGTGCAGGGTGGCCGAGAGCTGCCCTCGGAAGGCGCGGGCGACCTCGAGCAGTTGGTCCAGGCCGGTCAGCCGGACCAGCAGGATCGCGGGGCCGAAGACCTCCTCGCGCAGGTCCGGTTCGGCCAGCAGCTGGTCACCGGTGACCTCGTACATCAGGGACTGGCCGTCCCATGCGCGCGTCGGTTCCTGACCCGCTCCGATCCGGGTGGCGCCGCGCTCCTCCAACCGCTGTGCATTACGGGTGTAGGAGTCGTGGATGCCTGGCGTGAGCATCGTCCGTGCGGCCACCTTCTCGACCTCGGACGTCGCCGCCTCGCGCAACTCCGCGAAGCCCGGCCCGTCGACTGCCAGGAGGATGGCCGGCTTCAGGCACGCCTGACCGACGTTGTACATGGCGCGCTGGACGAGGCCGCCGCCGATCTCCGCGCCGCGGGCCGCCAGGGCGGCGGGCAGGACGAAGGTCGGGTTGACGCTCGTCATCTCGGTGAACACGGGGATGGGGTCGGGACGCTGCTGCGCCCGGCGGTAGAGGGCCATGCCGCCGCCCTCGGAGCCGGTGAAGGTGACCGCGCGGACCAGGGGGTGGTCCACCAGGGCTTCGCCGATCTCGTTGCCCACGCCCCGGACGAGGGAGAAGACGCCTTCGTGCAACCCTGCCTCGGCGACGGCCTGCTGGATGGCACGGCCCTGGATCTCGGAGGCACCGGGGTGGGCGTTGTGGGCCTTGAGGACGACGGGGCAGCCGGCGGCCAGGGCCGAGGCCGTGTCGCCGCCGGCGACCGAGTAGGAGATCGGGAAGTTGCTGGCCCCGAAGATCACCACGGGCCCGAGGGCCACCTTCTGCAATCGGTGGTCCATGCGCGGTGAGGGCTGCCGGTCCGGCTGCGCCGGATCGATGGTCGCCTGCAGGAAGCGTCCCTGCCGTACCAGCGTGGCGAACTTGCGGAAGTGGTCGGCGGACCGGAGCGTCTCGCCCTCGAGCTGGGCGACAGGCAGGCCTGTCTCCAGCGAGGCGCGCTCGGCGAGTTCGCCCTTCGCCGCCTCGAGCTTGTCCGCTATCAGGTCGAGGAACGCGGCTCGCTCGGCCGGGCCGGTGTGGCTGTAGCTATCGAAGGCCTCGTCGGCGAGGGTGACCGCACGGTCGACATCGGCGGCGCCGCCGAAGGCGAACTCGGGCTCGATGACTTCTCTGGTGGCGGGGTTGAGCGCCTTCATCGTCCCCGCGCCGGCGGGCACATGGGCCGCTCCGATCAGCAGTTCTCCGGTCAGTGTCATGCGTGCGCTCCCTTGAATGCGGCGACGAGTTCCGCCGTGGTGGTGATGGCGTGGGCGTAGGTGGGGCCGTTGAGCTCGTGCGCGGCGTGCATCATCTCGGAGAGAAAGGCAGCGGTGGCGTCGCGCACGAGGGTCACGTGGTAGCCGAGTTCCATGGCGAAGCGGGCGGTGGACTCGATGCAGGTGTTCGCCAGCAGGCCGACGACGGCCACGTGGGTGATGCCGTGTTGCTTGAGCTGGAAGTCCAGGTCGGTGTTGGCGAATCCGCTCTGCCCCCAGTGCTCCGCGGCGACGATGTCGCCGGGCTGCGGCTGGAAGTCGGGGTGGAACTCCCCGCCCCAGGTACCCCGGGCGAAGCTGTGCCGTTCCATGATGCTGAGTTGTGTGGGGTTCGGGTGGGCCCAGGTCTCGTAGTCGCCCGGCTCCCAGCGCCGGTGCGGGACGAACACCACGCGCATGCCCGCGTCGCGGGCGGAGGCGACCATGGAGCGCAGGTTGTCCAGCAGGCCGTTCTCCTGCGCCATCGGCTCCAGGCGCGGCCAGACCTTTCCGCCCTCGGACAGGAAGTCGTTATACGGGTCGACCAGCAGCACCGCCGTGTGGCGGGGGTCATACGTCTCGGGCACGATAGCTCCCTGAAATCTGGATGATGAAGGACATCTAGATTGAGGATTATCGAGGTCATCCAGAAAGTCAAACGGATGCGAGGAGGTCACATGCTGGCCCCTGTGTATGATTTTCATAATCCAGATCGTCGACGGCGTGCGCGCTCCTCGGAGGGAGGCCTGGCATGGGGCACTCAAAGGTGGACAAGGCGGCATCCCGCGAGAGGGTGCTACGGATGGCGGCCCGCAAGGTCCGCGCCGAGGGCGTCACCGGCCCTGGCGTAGCCGAACTGATGAAGGAGGCGGGGCTGACCCATGGCGGCTTCTACCGGCACTTCGCCTCCCGCGACGACCTGATCGCCCATGCCACGGCCGCGGCCCTGGCCGAGGGCACGGCGAAAATGGAGAGGGCCGCGCGGAAGAACGAGGATCCGCGGATCGGCCTCATCGACGCCTACCTCACACAACAGCACCGCGACGCACCGGCCACGGGCTGTGCCCTGGTCTCGCTCGGCGCTGCCGCCGGGCGAGGCAACCAGGACTTCAAAAAGGCCTACGAGCGGCAGGTCCACGCCTACCTGGACCTGATCGCCGGCCATGGCCACCAGACCGAGGGCGCCCGGGCCGAGGCGATGCTCACCCTCAGCGCCCTGGTCGGCGCCACGCTCATCTCCCGGGCCATGGCCGACCCCGGCCTCTGCGACGAACTGCTGACCGCGGTGACCGACCAGCTCAAGCAGCACCCGTCAGCACCTCCGGCCCCGGCCGTCTGAAGCGTCGTCGGTACCGGCTCGCCGTCGTCCGGCAGGGTTCCGAGCCACATCCGGCGGGGCACAGCAGGGTGTGTCGGCGTCTCGCTGCCCGCCTCGGCATCGCGTGATCGAAAAGGACGACCCGGTTGGGCACTGAGGCTTTTTCAACCTGCGGTTGAGTTGGCGTGATGCAGAGTGAGTACGGCCTGGACGATGCTCGTGATGCGGGTGGTCGAGCAGCGAAGTCTGCGGAGCTGCCGTAGGCGACAGGGCTGAGCTGTCCGTTTGATGCGGGTCGAACGCCCGGAACGTCTTGTCCACTGCCGCCCCAGGACGGTTCAGACGGGTCGGCTACCGGTGCGATGTGGCAGCGTGGTGTCGTGTACGTCGCTCTCGGTCTCGGTACGGGGCCAGGAACGCGGTCAGCGCTGCCAGCATCTCCTCGGGTGCCTCCTCGGCGAGCCAGTGGCCGCAGTCGGGAATGACCAGGCCCTGCACATCGTCTGCGACAAGATTCATCGTCTTCCCGATCATCTCACCGGCGCTTGCCGCTCCGCCGACCGCCAGGACAGGCATGGTCAGCTGCGGAGTCTTGCGTTGCTGGTTCTGCGCGATGGTGGTGTCGAGCGCGCGGTAGAACCCGAAGCTGCCGCGCAGGGCGTTGTGGTGGCAGGCAAGGGTGTGGATGTAGTGCCTGACGGCATAGTCGGGCAGTTTCTTCGCAGCGCTGATGTCGAACTCGTAGCCGAAATAGATGTCTTCCCGCCCCCTGACAAGCTGTTCGTTGACTTCGGCGAGCCGGTTGAAGGCGATGTGCCACAGCCTGTCGTTGAGCTGCGCGGGGCTGACCAGGGGCGGTGAGTCGCTCACACCCGGGAGGGAAGCCTCGGCGACGACCAGACGGTCGACCCGCTCGGGGTGGTCCGCGGCCAGGGCGTAGGCAATCGGCATTCCGGTGTCGTGGCCGACCAGGGCGAACCGCTGGTGGCCGAGCGCGTCCATCAGGGCGACCAGGTCGCCTGCGAGGGTGATGGTGTCGTAGCCGTCCTTGGGCTTGTCGGACAGCCCGATACCGCGCTGGTCGACCGCGATGACCGTGAAGTGGCGGGCCAGTTCCGGCATCAGCAGGCGCCAGGCGTACCAGGTCTGGGGCCAGCCGTGCACCAGCAGCAGCGGCGGCCCCTCGCCTCCGATGACCGCGTGCAGTCGCACGTCGCCTGTGTCGATGTACCGGCTGGTGAACATCTTGGTGAACCCTGGCGGGAGGTGCGGTGCCTGCGAGACGGAGCCGAAGCCTCTCGCTCGCGAGCCGAGAAGCGGTCCTCCTGCGGCTGCTGCGGCCGGCTGGGTGGAAAGCAATCCGAGGGATCCGGCGGTCACTGCGGCCATCGCGGCGGCCGAGGCGGAGAGGAATGTCCGTCGTGAGTGGGTCGAAAGCTTTTCGGGCACGGTGAACCTCCTGGGGTTGCGTGACTTCGATGTAAAGGTGGTGGTTTCGCGGGGAGTTGCTGCTGATGTCGTCGTACGCCGGGCAGTCAGGACCTGGTGGCGGATTGGGCGGAACCGGATTGGGCCGGCGTCGCGGCGTGACGGCATGGATGATCGGTGCGGTGGCCGCGGCCTAGGGCTCTGGTCGTTGTCGGGTCGCCTGACGGGGGCAAGGAGACCGGGCGTTGCTGACCATGGACTGAGGTGAGCCGGTCAGGGCGTTAGTGGGGTCGTCAGCAGGGTGTTGGCCGCGGCGATGTCACCGCTGATCCATTCCGGGTTCACGGGCTGCCGCTTCCACAGGGCAAGCAGCAGCTCGGCCGCGGTGGCTTCCACCGTGGCCGTCGCGGGTTCCGAGTCCACCGGCTGGGCCTGGGGGACGTCGGCCGGGCGGATCAACCAGCCGTGCCCGGTGTCGGTGGGGCGCAGCGCCACCTGCGCCGGCAGTGGCTTCGCTTCGTTGCTGCGCCGGACCAGGGGCCAGCAACGTGGCGAAGACCTCGTCCACGCCGTCGGCTGCGATGAGCGGATCGACGTGTACCCCGGCCCCCGCGGCCAGCTGGGCGTCGACCAGGTGGACCGCCGTGTCCTGGGTCTCGGGTCGGAACCAGAGGGCCGTTACCGCATCCTGGAAGCCGAACGCCCAGCAGGGTGGGGCGGGGTCGGCCCCCTCCAGGGTGGCCAGCAGTGAGGCCGCCCGCTCGGCGTACCACTCGGCGAGCTGATCCCCGGCGGCCGGGGCGAACTGCTCACGGCGCAGCTCACCGGTCCGTACCACGGCCGCCACGGAGCGGTACCCGTGCCCCATGTGGGTGGCCAGGTCGTGCAGGCTCCAGCTGCCGCAGGTGGCCACCGGGATGCCCGGATCGGCGGTGCGCAGCAACCGCTCGAATACCGTCACCTCCTCACGCAACACAGCCAGATACGTGTCGGGGGCAAGCGGCAGCGGGGTGGGGAGCTGGTTCATGGGCGGTCTCCAGTGGGACGAGTGACCGGTTCAGGGCACCAGCGAGCGTGTGCTTCTGCTAGTGGGGGAGTGGGCGGCCTGCGGCCTGACCCGATTCAAGAAGGCGATCGCGTGGTCGCCGCCCCGGGTCTCCTAAGAAGCATGCCTACCTGGATTTAAATTCGCAAGTCTGATGATTCGCCCCTTTCGGGGGAATGGGCCCGCCCGGCGCGATGGCCGGTGCGGAAGGGGGTGCGGCCACGGGGTCACCCCGGCCGTGCAAGATGCGGTGCGCCCTACCCGCGCCGCCGCCACGGCTCCGCCAGCATGAACAGGTCAGCGGCGCCTGGGCCTTCGGGCTTTCGGGTATCCGGGGTTGTTCGGCTCGCCGACGTCGATACAGCGAGACTGTGCCTGCACGACGCCGGCCCGCGCCACTGCGGCCCGCACGGTAGGTAGCCCCGCAAGCACGGTGGGTGTCCTCACCTTCACCAAGCCCGGGTGCTGGCACACCCCCAACCAGGCCACCACCGTCACCGTCCGCTACGGCACGGCCGAGACCCTGGCCCGAGACCGGATACACCCCCGCCTCGGCGAAGCAGCCGGCGAGGGTGTCGCCGAGACGGCCTGGCCTGCGGGGGTCTGGGGGCGGTGCCATCTCAAGCAGCGCTGGCGCACCCTTCGGCACGTCACCCTCAGCCCCAGCCGAATCGGCGACGTCGCCCGCGCCGCCCTCGTCCTCAACGAACACTGAAAATGATCACCACCGAGAAAACATCAGTCACCCGTACCAGGCCGGACAGCGGAACTGGATGGGGTGAGGAGAGGCAAGCAGAAGGCGAGTTCACCCGTGCGGCGATTGCGGCGGACGCCTCCAGGGCCCGGAGGACCAACCTGGCGGCGAGCTGCGGCTTGGCGGCGAAGGCCGGCCGGCGTTTGCGGGCGAAGTTGCAGCCGAGGTCGACGTTCCGGCCGACCCGGTCGGAGCCGTAGCCGGACCCTTGGGGGCGCCAGCACGCTGTCCCCGAGTGGTGTGTCGCCCACGTCCAGGCCCAGGCGCGACGATCTGGCTTGCAAATTTAAATTTAGGCTTTACCGTGGATGGCACGACCGAATCGGACCGGCAGTCGTACAGCCGCGCCAGGGTCGCGGGCCCACCGAAATGCCGATCCGGCGCCTTCGACATCCACGCAGCGACGCTTGTACGGCGCATTTCGAACGACCTTTGGAGATTCCCCATGTCCGAAATACTGCCTCCGCACTCTCGACGGGCTTTTCTCTCCACTCGGCCGTCGCGACGGCCGCCGTGGTCGCGGGATCCTTCGGCCTGTTCCCGGCCCAGCAGGCCGCAGCGGCAACCGCAGCGGGATCCCGCCTCGATGCGACAGCACGCGGGGACATCCGCCGCTTCCGTTTCCACGCACCGCACCGGGATCTCGTCGATCTCCGCCGACGCATCATGGCCACGCGCTGGCCCGAGCACGAGACCGTCGCGGATCAGTCGCAGGGCGTGCAGCTCGCGACCATGAAGGAGCTCGCGCGGTACTGGGCGTCGGACTACGACCGGCGGAAGGTGCACGAGGCTGAACGCCCTGCCGCTCATCGTCACCCACAGCCGGCCCGGCTCGATCATCGAACAACTGAAGATGGGACCTGTCCCTGGAGGAGATGACCGCGCTCCGCGCACTCCTGGCCCGGGTGCGCACCTCACCAGGCGACACAGTCTGCGCCGAGCAGTAACCCCGGCGCCCGGCCCGGCGTCTGGCGGCATGCCAGCACCTCCAGCACCCCCGGTGGCCGGAGGTGCTGGAGGTTCGGGTCGGCGGGGACGCGGCCGGATGCTCAGCCGAAGATCACGCCGTTGTTGACAGTGCCGCTGTAAAAAACCCGTCGTCATCCTCGCCGCGGGCTCGCCGCACGAGCCAGCACGACGGGCACCGCCCAGCGAAAAGCCGCTGCTCACGTCGCCATGACTTGCCGCCAGGGTGACACCGTCGCCAGGCTCCACAAACCGTCCAGGTGCTTGTTCCACGTGGCGACAGCGGCCCTGGTGTCGTCGGTGTCCCTCGCCGACCAGACATTCAGATCGATGCGGAAGCCCCTGGGGGGTAGTACTCATGATCGATCGTGCGCGCGACCACATCGTAAAGACCGTGCAGCATCAACTCCCGGTTGAAAATACAGATCTTGTCCCTCGGTATCCCGGGATAGAGGCGGAACTCGCTCTCCACCGTCACCCGTCCCAACCTGTTGAGCCGCTCCGCGAGCCCGGATAGCGACTGGTCGTACGCCTGGCACCTGCGTTCCTGGCGTCGCCGGAATTCGGAGTCGTCTAGCGGCTCCCCGTTCGGCCCCACTCTGGACGGGACAGTCATGGGCTGCCCGAAATCCGGCACAAGCACTTTGATGCAGACACGCCTGGTCCGTCCGGGATCATCGAGAAGCTCCTCCAAGCGGCCGTTAAGCGCGCCGAAGATCGTCTCCCCGGTATAGCCGAGAAAGGTGATCTCCACCGTCCGGGCGCGGAAGGCCTCGCCCACGAATCGGCCCAACTCACGCGACCCCACCTGTGACCGCACAGGCGGCCGAAGCGACGCGGCCAGGTCCTTCACCGCGTCGTACAGCACATACGCCACAAGGCTGAGCAGCGCGCCGCCGACGAACGTCTTGTCCTGCAGGGCGTCTCCGAGCGGTGTGACGAACTGGGCAGTCAGCCCGACGACGAAGATTCCGAGGAGAAAGAACCGCGTCACCGCTGACTCGAAACGTGTCCGATACCGCCTCAGACGATGAGCCACGCCCGGCTCGGCCGACCCGTTCCCTGGCGCGGACATGCGCAACCCCTCCCCCGTACCGAGCCACCCGGCGTCGCCTCATGCGCCTGCAGGGAACCCGGCCCCTCTCCCCCTGACATGGTCCCCATTCGGCATCGGCGGACAACATGGGAAGTCGCTGTCGCCCGTGCTGTCCGACGTGCTCCGCGACGGCACCGTCCACCAAGCCAGGCCCCACGCCTGGTTTGACGAAAGACAGTCTTGGTGGCACGGGTGGAGATCTTCTCGGAGAAGACCCGGGCCATCCCGGCTTCGGGGGTATTCCAACCACTCGCTTGATCATTTCGCGGGAGGTTCTTGCAGTCTCAGTTCGGCCCAGATGGTCTTTCCGTCAAGCCGTTGCCGTGTACCCCAGCGCTCGGCGAGCTGCGCCACGATGAGCAGTCCACGTCCCCCCTCGTCGAACATGCGGGCCCGGCGCAGGTGGGGGGCGGTGTTGCTGCCGTCGGACACCTCGCAGGTCAAGGTGTCTTGCCGGATCAGGCGCAGCCGCACGGGGCCCTTGCCGTAGCGGATGGCGTTGGTGACCAGCTCGCTGACGATGAGTTCCGTGGTGAACGCGGACTCTTCCAGGTCCCAGTCAGCAAGTTGGGAGGTGGCGAGGTCGCGGACGTGAGCGACTTCGGAGAGATCCTCTGACACGTCCCACGTGGCGACATGCATGCTGTCGAGTTCTTGGATGCGGGCGATGACGAGGGCAGCATCGTCCTCGGAGCGATCGTCGGCCATCATGTTCAGGACGTGGTCGCACATGTCCTCCAGAGAAGGTGTCGGGCCGGACAAGGCCTTCCGTAGACGCTCGAGCCCTTCATCCAAGGTATGCCCGGGGGATTCGATGAGGCCGTCGGTGTACAGGACGAGCAGGCTGTCCTTGGGAAGTTGCAGTTCAGCCGCCTCGAAGGGAAGTCCTCCCACGCCCAGCGGAGGGCCGGCGGGGATGTCGAGGAAGTCGACGTCTGGTCCCGGACGCACCACGGCGGGTGGTAGATGACCAGCGCGCGGCGGTGCAGCGGCGCGAAACCGGATCGTAGATCATGTACAGGCAGGCGGCACCGACCTCACCGTAATCCGCTCCAGTGTCGCGACCAGCCTCCTGTGCGTGGTCCCTGATCATGCGGCGTTGGATGGCGAGGTCGTCGAGGTGGGTGAGCAGTTCGTCGGGCGGCAAGTCGATGTCGGCGAGCGTGCGTACGGCGGATCGCAGCCGCCCCATGGTTGCCGAGGCATGTATGCCGTGCCCGACCACGTCGCCTACGACCAGGGCGACTCGGGCCCCCGAAAGCGGGATCACGTCGTACCAGTCGCCTCCGACTCCGGCCCGGGAGTCCGCGGGCAGGTAGCGGGTGGCTGCTTCCACTGCCGACTGCTTCGGGGTCATCGGGGGCAGGAGGCTTCGCTGAAGCGCCAGGTAGGTGTTGTGCTCGTGGGTATAGCGGCGGGCGTTGTCCACGCACACCGCGGCCCTCGCCCCGATCTCCTGGGCCAGTAGCAGGTCGTCGGCATCGAAGGGGTCCCGGCTCCGGGAGCGTGTGAAAAGTGCTGCACCAAGGGTTACTCCGCGGGCGCGGAGGGGAACTGCCAGCGCAGAGTGCGGTGCGTTCATACCCGCGTCGCTTGGACCGGCAGGCCAGCAGTCGGCATCCGCGGTATCGGCGATCTCCACCCTCATAGGTTGGCCCTGCCCTCAGGCTCAGGGCTGGTACCGATCCCGGGCGGTAGGTGACGGTCTCGGCCGGCCGAACAGTGCCGGGGAGGACGGCCGGGCCTGATTACCGGGCGATGCGGCGCAAGGTGATCTCACCCATGTGAGGGCCAAGCCCAGGCTCCTCACCGTCGAGGACACGATCGCACAGATCCACGGTGGCGTGGTCCGCGAAGCGGTGCACCGCTACTTCGGTCAGCTCCTCAGCGGTTCGAGCCACGTTGAGCGTGCTGCCGACACGGCTGCTGGCCTCGCTGAGCAACGCCAGCCGCTCACGAGCGATCACGAGGCGTCTAAATCGTCCTTCTCTCGCTATACGGACACGGCAGACGGCCCAGCTTATGCCCACCGCGACTGCCAACGCCGCGATGACCGTTATTTGATTGACTTTTCCGATTCTTTGGAGAAATATTCCATAGACCACAATGGCGGCAACCAGGTTGAAAAGGCCTACGATCATGGTACGTCGCAGCGGCAACAGAGCACTGGCCACAACGGAAATCAGCACAGAATATTCCGGTATCCCCATGACTTGCACGTCAGCCGCAGCCAAAGCCAGTTCCAGGCCTGAAATCAGTACAACGCTGAGGAGGAGAACGGCGAAGCTTCTGCTTGACTGAATCGGTCGCACGTAATTACACCTCCAAAGCCGGGAGGGTCGGCATCTCCGCCTTGCGTCGGGCCAGCGCCCACTCGGCGGCCCTCGCGCACTTCCATCCGACGACAAACCTGGGCTTCCTGCCACCTGGGTCCGCAGAGGGATGGGCAGCCGCCGCGGCCGTTTCGTACGCTGCGTTCATCGGGCTCTCATCTTCGGACAGTGGCGATCTGGTTGGCACCATCGACGCTAGGAGCGTGGGTTAGTAACGAGCAAGCGGCTCTGTTGCTGCGACCCGGGGGGCGGTTGCGGCGGCCCCGTGCGGGCTTGCGGGGTTCTGGCGGGCCGGGCGGGTGTCCGGCCGACCGGGGTCGTCACGTGGGCGGGGATCCGGCTGGTCAGCAGGCCAGGGCGGCTATCCCTGCCGTCCCTGCGTGCCGGAAGATCTTGCGGAGGTTGTGGCAGGCGGTCAGCAGGCGCCACTCGCCGCGGGCGCCGTCCTCGCCGCGCAGGAGGAGCTGGCGGCCGTTGTGGCAGGTCATGATCTGTCCGAAGACGGGTTCGACGATGGCCTTGCCGCACGTCATCGACTGCACCCGATCAGCATGGTCTGTCTGGGGTTGTCCGGGTCACGCACTCGTTCCATCCCTGGTGCGGGCGTGAGTTCGCGTTCGTAGACCGGCGTCTGGCCTGGGACGAGGACCGGGTCAGCTTCCTGGACGAGAACGGGGAGGTGGCCTCCCTGCCTGCGGCGTGGACGGACATCGACCCCGTGGACCCGTTCGTGGTGGTCGCCGCGGGCCGCTGCCCGTTCCGCGTGGAGGACCTGGTGGCCGTCGCCGACCTGATCGACACGCTTCGATCGCGCGGTGTCGCGGGGATGGCGCCGTGAGCGTCGTCTGATCGACACCGCATCCCGCATCCCCGCTGATCGTCGGCGCGCGGGCGAAGCCCGCGGTGTGCTCCATGACCTGGTGTTTCACCACCGCGCGCCCCCTTCCAAGTCTTGGCTGTGATCGCTGTCGGCGCGAACCTGATGACACCGGTTCGGATCAGGGAGGGGACACGGTGGCAGCAACGGCGACGGATCCGAAGGTGGCCGCCCTCGCGGCGGCCCGCTCGCTCAACCCGCACCCGGAGAAGGTCGTCGACGAGGCGTTCCTCGCCTCGCCGTTCTGCGACGCGCGGGACCTGGTGCAGGTCAAGTACGAGATGGTGCGTCGGGTGCGCGTGGACAAGGTGCCCGTGGCGCAGGCCACCCGCGCGTTCGGCTACTGCCGCCAGGCGTTCTATGAGATCGCCGCCGCCCTGGACGCCGGCGGGCCCAGCGCCCTGATCCCCGGCAAGCCCGGCCCGAAGGGCCCGACCAAGCTGACTGCCCAGGCCATGGACCTCGTCTGCGACTGGCTTGCGGCCGAACCAGCACTCAGCTCACGGCAGTTGGCCGTCAGGTTGCGGGACGAACTCTGCCTCGCCGTCCACCCGCGCTCCATCGAACGCGCACTCGTGCGCCGCCGGGAACCAGAGGACGCCGGCGACGACGTGCCCATAGCCCGCCGCGCCGTCCGGCCCTGACGCCGCGACCGCCGTCGCCGAGTACGAGCGTCTGCGCGAAGCATCCTCACGTGGCGGCCGCCGGCACGGACTGGGAGTACTGGTGGCCCGGGGCATGGTCGCCTTCCTGCACGTCGCCGCCTCACTCGCCGCCGCCCGGCAGCCCCGGCCTCCTGCCCCGTCCCCGGCGCGCGAGACGCCCTCCGTGCTGGACGCGGAGATCGTCCGGGTGTGGTCGCGCATGGTGCTGGCCCACGCCAACAGCCCATGACCAGGAACAACTCCACGAGGAAAGGGGCAAGTTGATGGATCTATTGTTCAGTCCGGCGATGAAGGTGACAGCGGCCCACCTCGCCCGGGACGCCTACCTCTATATCCGCCAAAGCTCGCTCAAGCAGGTCCTCAACAAAGTCGACCGTGCGTCAGTACGGACTCAAGGAACGCGCCGTCGCCCTGGGCTGGCCCGCTGACCGGATCCACGTCATCGACACCGACCAGGGCCAGTCCGGCGCCAGCGCGGCAGACCGGGAGGGCTTCCAGCGGCTGGTCACCGAGGTCGGCATGGGACACGCCGGGATCGTCCTGGGCCTGGAGGTCTCCAGGCTGGCCCGCAACAACAGCGACTGGCATAGGTTGCTGGAGATCTGCGCGATGTCCGGGACGCTGATCCTGGACGAGGACGGCCTCTACGACCCCTGCGATTTTAATGATCGCTTGCTGCTCGGGCTCAAAGGGAGCCTCTCCGAGGCCGAGTTGCACATGCTCAAGGCCAGGTTGCGGGGCGGTCAGCTGTCCAAGGCCCGGCGCGGGGAACTGGTCAGCCCGCTGCCGATCGGCCTGGTCTACGACCCGGCCGGAAAGGTCGTCCTCGACCCGGACGCGGCTATCCAGCAGGCGATCCGGGCGGTGTTCGAGCTGTTCGACGCCACCGGCTCGGCCACCGGCGTGGTCAAGGCGCTCAACGCCGAGGGCCTGCGACTGCCCCGCTGGATCGCCCACGGCCCGGACAAGGGCACCATCGTGTGGGCGGCGGCCGCCCACTCGCGGATCCTGAAGATCCTGCACAACCCGCGCTATGCCGGTGCGTTCTTCTACGGCCGCTACCAGCACAAACCCACCCCCGGCACCGGCAGGAGCGGGCCAAAGCTGGTGCCGCGCGATCAATGGGTCGCCTTCTTCCCCGACCACCACCCCGGATACATCACCTTCGACAAGTACGAGGCCAACCAGGCCAAACCCGCCGCGAACGCCACCGCCCACGCCAAGGACCGCCGCCACGGGCCCGCGCGCGAGGGCCCGGCCCTGCTGCAAGGCATCGTCGTCTGCGGGATCTGTGGCCGGCGCATGACCGTGCGCTACCACCAGCGCAAGGACCGCCTCGAGCCGGAGTACGTCTGCCAGGCCCAGGGCATCGAGTACGGCAACCCGATCTGCCAGCGCGTCCACGGCGCGGTCGTCGATGCCGCCGTCGGCGAGCTGCTGGTCACCGCTCTGACCCCGCTCGCCGTTCAAGCCGCGCTCGCCGTCGCCGACGAACTCGCCGCCCGAGCGGACGAAGCCGACCGGCTGCGGGCCGTCGCCGTCGAACGCGCCCAGTACCAGGCTGACTTGGCCCGTCGCCGCTACCTCGCCGTCGACCCCGACAACCGCCTGGTCGCCACCAGCCTGGAAGCCGACTGGAACCAGACCCTGCGCGATCTCGCCGAAGCCACCGAGACCTACAAGAAGGCGAAAACCGCCGGCACGGGAGTCCTCGACGACACCCAGCGGGCCAGGATCACCTCCCTGGCCAGGGACTTCCCCGCCCTGTGGGCCAATGCGGACACCCCGGACCGCGAGCGCAAACGCCTGGTGCGTCTACTGGTCACCGACGTCACCCTAATCCGCGCCGAGCAGATCACCGCCCACGTCCGCCTCACCGGCGGCCAGGAACACACGCTGGTGCGGCCGGTCCCGCTGGCCTCCTGGCAGATCCAGCAGACCCCGCCCGAGGTCGTCGCCGCCATCGACGAACTCCTCGAGGACCACACCGACCGCCAGATCGCCGCGATCCTCACCGAACGCGGCCACCTCAGCGGCCTCGGCCAGGCACTCAGCCCCGGCATCGTCAAGCACATCCGGCGGGCCTACCGCCTGCGCAGCCACCCCCAGCGTCTCGCCGACCAGGGCATGCTCAGCCTGAACGAGATCGCCCGCCAGCTGGGCATCGGCCTGAAAACGGTCAAGCACTGGCGTGACCGCGGCCTGCTGGCCGGCCGCCTGGCCAACGACAAGGGCGAATACCTCTACTATCCGCCGCCACCCGGCCTCGCCCGGCCCCGCATCGGACGGCCGCACCACCCACGACCACCCGCCCCCGAAGAAACACCAACCGAATCAGCCCAAGGAGGCGCAGTATGAAGCCCAAGGTTTGCGGCGGCTGTAGGCGGTCTTGCCGGGCTTGGTCCGCAGCTTGCGGGCCATGCGCTCCTTGAGGGTGGCGCTGGCGGGGATGCGTCCGCGGGGTGCGAGCGGGACCTGTTCGTCGTGGCCGAGTCGGCCGGTGGCCATGAACGTGTCGGTGCCGCAGGCGAGTTGGCGCTCTTGAGCGGCTTCCAGGTTGGTCTCGGAGCAGTAGCCGGCGTCGACGAGGGCCTGCTTGGGGTGGACGCCGGTGTTCTGCGCGGACTGATCGAGCATCGGGGTGTAGTTCAGCGCGTCCGAGGCGTTGGTGGTGATGTCGGCGGCCGTGATGACCTGGTGCTTTTCATCGACGACGGCCTGGGCGTTGTAGGCCTGAATGTAGGCGCCGTCGCCGTTCTTCATGATCCGCGAGTCGGGGTCGGTGAAGTTGGCCTGCGCCTTGGGCTTGGGCCGGGCCTTGGCTGCTGCCTGCTCGCCCGCGTCGGTAACGGCCCGCTCGTCGCTGGTCCCGGCGCGCTCCTGACGGCGGCGTTCGGTGTCCTCGGCGTGAGCGCGGGCCTTGTCGGTGGCCTCGGCCTCGATCTGCGCGCGGGCGGCCTGCAGCCTGGCCAGGCGCTTCTCACGCCGGTCCAGCTCGGCGGGCAGGTCGGCCTCTTTGCCGTCCACGCCGAACCGGGCATCTTCGGCGGTATCGACTGCTTCGGCGTCGTCCAGCAGGGACCGGGCCGTGGCCTCCAGGCCGGCGATCTCGGCTTCGATCTGCTCTTCCTTCCCGATCAGGCGGCCGTAGCTCATCGCCTTGTGCTTGGAGGCGCTGGCCTCCAGCTTGGTGCCGTCCAGGGCGACGCGGCCCATCTTGACCATGCCGAGCTTCACGGCGAGGTGCAGCGACTGAGTGAACAGGTCGGCCAGGGCGCCCAGGTGGCGGCGGCGGAACCGAGCGATCGAGCGAAAGTCCGGAGCCTGGTCGGCGGCCAGGAACCGAAACGCCACGTCGTCGGCGCATTTGCGCTCGATCGCCCGGGAGGAGCGGATACCGGTGGTGTAGCCGTAGATCAGCAGGCGCACCATCAGCCGGGGATCGTAGGGCGGGTAGCCGCGCTTCTCGGTGTAGTCGGCCAGGATCGGGGAGAGGTCGAGTACCTCGTCGACCAGGTCCGCGCCGAAGCGGGCCAGGTGGTCCTCGGGCAGCCAGTCGTCCAGCGACGGCGGCAGCAGCAGCACCTGGTGCGGGTCGAACGCCCGGAACGTCTTGTCCACCGCCGCCGGACGGCCCTGCCGCCGCTTCGCCTCGACCGGCTCGACCTCGAACAGCCCATCCCCATCACGCATACCGAAATCATCCCGCACGAATGATCACGAACCACAGGCGGATTGCCCGTTACTGAGACACGCTCCTAGCCGATCACCGCGGCGTACATGCATCCGTGCGCCGTCGACCAGACTTCTCCGCTTGCGGCGTTGTGTACGACAGCGGTTTCGGCTGGTCGGGAACGTGAGGAGAGCCGTACGGGTTGGGA
>NZ_JBEYXD010000121.1:0-18969 GCF_040644975.1 Streptomyces sp. NPDC046900
CCCCGCCGCCCCCCGCGGCCGCGCCCCCCGACGCGTCGCAGGGCCGGGTCAGCGCCGCGCGGTCACCGTGCCCTCCACCGCGAACAGCTCCTCCTCCACATGGTCCAGTGCCAGCCGCAGGGCACCCGTCGCCACCGCGGCCTCGCCCAGGTGCGACAGCGCCACCTTCGGAGGGCGCAGACAGTAGCGGTCCAGCTCGTCGCGCAGCGGGTCCAGTACGCCGTCCAGGCCCGCCGCCCAGCCGCCGATGACGACCAGTTCGGGGTCGAGCGCGAGGACGAGCGCCGCCACGTCGTGCACGAGCCGCTGGATGAAGCGGTCCACGGCCGCGCGGGCCCGCTGGTCGCCCTCGCGGGCGAGCGCGAACACATCGGCGACCTGCTGCTCGTCGAGCGGCTGCAGCGGCTCGTCCGTGGTCGACAGCAGCGTCTCGGGAGTGGCTCCGCGGCCCAGCAGGTGCAGTGCGCCGATCTCCCCGGCCGCGCCGCCGTAGCCGCGGTGCAGCCGCCCACCGATCAGCGAACCGGCGCCGGGGCTCAGCCCGGCCAGCACGAACACAATGTCGTCGGACTCGGCGGCCGCGCCCTTCCAGTGCTCGGCGACGGCCGCGGCGTTGGCGTCGTTCTCCACCAGCACCGGGCACTTGAAGGAGCGGCTGAGCCGATCCCCCAGTTTCAGACCGGTCCAGTCGGGCAGCGCCGTACCCAGACGCACGGTGCCGTCGGCCTCGACGATCCCGGGGCTGCCCACGCCGACCGCGCGCAGCGAGTCGCGGGCGACACCCGCCCTGCGCAACAGCTCGGCGACCGTGCTCCGCAGCCGTTCCAGACGCTCGTCAGCCGAAGCCGCCTCCGAGACCTCCTTGGACAGGGTGCCCAGCTCCCGGCCGTCGAGATCGGCGAGCACCGCCGTCACCCGGTGTGCGCCGACGTCCAGGCCCAGCAGATGGCCCGCCTCCGCACGGAACCGGAACCGGCGCGCCGGCCGCCCCTGCCGGCGGGCGGCGCCCTCCTCGGCCGCCTGCTCCACCACCAGCCCGGCTTCGATCAGTCCCTCCACGACGCCCTCGACGGTCGGCCGGGACAGCCCGGTCACCCGGGTGATCTCGGTGAGCGTCGCGCAGTCCGCGGCGCGCAGCGCATGCAGCACCACCGCCGAGTTGATCCTTCTCAGCAGAGAGGGGTCCCCGCCGGTCAGCCGCCCCAACGTCCGTCCTCCCAGCTCGTGCGCGTGTTGGGCGGATCGTACTCGGCGCCGCGCACACTCGCGAGGGTCAGGCACCATCTGAGCGGATCAGAACCGGGGACGTGTCGTCCGCGGCCGCGCCGAGGACGCCGCCGTACGACTCCACCGTCCCGGCGGCGACGGCCGGCAGCCGGTGCCGGCCCCGGACGGCGCGTGGGGTGCGGGCGGGGCGGCCCTGTTGCGCGAACACAGCGCCCCGGATTATCGATGTGCGCACCTCACAGGGCCACTGACACCACGCCAATTGTCAGTGGGAACTGGTCTACTGGACATATGACCATCGAGCAGTTCCTGGATGCGATCGACGTGCTGTGCGCGCGGGAGTTCCCCGCGCTGCGCGGCGGGTCGGACGAGGGGTTCGCAGGACCCGGCTTCCAGGTGGCCGTTTTGGCGGCGAGCGTCGGTCTCGCAACGGGCGACGGCGCGGATCGGGAACGGACGGCGGACGACTTCCACGCCTGGAAAGAGGCCATAGCCCAGCGGCTGGACGACCGATGGGGACAGGCGCACCGCTGGGGACTGCTGACGGTGGGTGTGCGCAGGGCACGCGGCGAGGAGATACCGGAGCCCTGGGCGACGCTCAGCGACCTCGTGGATGACGTCTACCTCTGGGAGGCGGGGGATACGGGCCGCTGGGTCGCCCTCGGGGTGGCCGAGCGCGACCGGACGGACGAGATACGGCTCCTGGCCGCCGTCACGGACCGGGACCCGCTCTGACCGGCTAGTGCTCGGCGGCCGTGCGCAGCCGTGCGAACTCCTCCGCCATCGTCGCCGCCGTCCAGTGAGCGTTCAGACCGCTGGGGTTGGGCAGCACCCACACACGGCTCGACGCGATCGTCCGCTCCTGCGGACCGACTACGGCCCGACGGTCGCCGAAGGCCGCCCGGTACGCGGTGACTCCTACGACCGCCAGCCAACGGGGCCCAAGCTGCGCGACCTTGGTGCTCAGAACACGCCCGCCCTCCCGGTACTCCTCGGCGGTCAACTCGTCGGCCCGCGCGGTCGCCCGCGCCACCACATTGGTGATACCGAGTCCGTAGGAGAGCAACTCGGCCTGCTCCGAAGGCCGCAGCAGCCGTGGGGTGAAGCCCGAGAGGTGGAGCACAGGCCAGAAGCGGTTGCCGGGGCGCGCGAAGTGATGGCCGGTGGCCGCTGTCATGAGACCGGGATTGATACCGCAGAAAAGGACCTTGAGGCCGTCCGCGACCACGTCCGGTACCAGACGGTCGCGGGCGGCCTCCAGTTCCGCCGGGGTGAGCCGGGTCAGAGGATCGCCCCCGGGGTGTAGCCGGCGGCCTCCGGGTGCTGCTTCAGCAGCTCCTCGACCCGGCCGACGACCGCGCCGACCTGGTCGGCCGCGGCACCCGTGAAGGACAGCTTGTCCGCCATCAGCGCGTCCAACCCCCTGCGGTCCAGCGGGATGCGCTCGTCCGCGGCCAGCCTGTCCAGCAGCTCATTGCGCTCCGCGCCCTGCTCACGCATGGCGAGGGCGCAGGCCACGGCGTTCTCCTTGATGGCCTCGTGTGCGACCTCACGGCCGACGCCCGCGCGCACCGAGGCCATGAGCACCTTCGTGGTGGCGAGGAAGGGGAGGTAGCGGTCGAGCTCCCGCGCGATGACCGCCGGGAAGGCGCCGAACTCGTCGAGCACCGTCAGGAACGTCTCGAGCAGACCGTCCAGTGCGAAGAACGCGTCCGGCAGCGCCACCCGGCGTACCACCGAACAGGACACGTCACCCTCGTTCCACTGGTCGCCCGCCAGCTCACCGGTCATGGAGGCGTAGCCGCGCAGGACGACCATCAGGCCGTTGACGCGCTCGCAGGAGCGGGTGTTCATCTTGTGCGGCATCGCGGAGGAGCCGACCTGGCCGGGCTTGAAGCCCTCGGTCACCAGCTCGTGTCCGGCCATCAGCCGGATCGTCTTCGCCAGCGAGGACGGCGCCGCGGCCAGCTGCACCAGCGCCGTGACGACCTCGTAGTCGAGCGAGCGGGGGTAGACCTGGCCGACCGAGGTGAAGGCCTTCGAGAAGCCCAGGTGGTCGGCGATCCGCTGCTCCAGCTCGGCGAGCTTCGTGGCGTCGCCGCCGAGCAGGTCGAGCATGTCCTGCGCCGTGCCGACGGGTCCCTTGACACCGCGCAGCGGGTACCGGACGAGCAGCTCCTCGACCCGGCCGAAGGCGACCAGCAGCTCGTCGGCGGCGGTCGCGAAACGCTTGCCGAGAGTGGTGGCCTGCGCGGCGACGTTGTGCGAGCGGCCCGCCATGACCAGCTCGCCGTACTCGGCGGCGAGCTTGCCGAGACGCGCCAGCACGGCCACCGTACGGTCGCGCATCAGCTCAAGGGAGAGCCGGATCTGCAGCTGCTCGACGTTCTCCGTCAGGTCGCGGGAGGTCATGCCCTTGTGCACATGCTCGTGCCCGGCCAGAGCGTTGAACTCCTCGATCCGCGCCTTCACATCGTGCCGGGTGACCTTCTCGCGTTCGGCGATCGAGGCGAGGTCGACCTGGTCGAGCACACGCCCATAGTCGGCGATCGCCGCGTCCGGCACCTCGATCCCCAGGTCCTTCTGGGCCCGCAGCACGGCGAGCCAGAGCTGTCGCTCCAGCCTCACCTTCTGCTCGGGCGACCAGAGCGTGGCGAGCTCGGCGGAGGCGTAGCGTCCGGCGAGGACGTTCGGGATACGGGGCTTTGCGGGCGCAGCAGTCACGTACACGGAGTTTACCCGCCGTCCATCAGGGGTCCGGCGCGTCCATACGCGCACCGAGCCAGGTCAGCGGCTGCGAAGGGGCCCCGTCCCGGGCGGCCGGGAGAGCAGCCGGCCGGCCCGTGCACGACGTGCCCCGTTCGGCCGAACGGCGGTGACGGCCGATGGGGTGGGGGCGTTGAGCTTGTATGAGCAGAAGCCGTAGGTTGCGGGAGCTGTCAGGGGCGGCAGCGTACGACCAGCTGCAGGCGCAGCTGGCTCGCGCCGCCGCTGGAATGGCCCGGAAGAAGCCGCTGCCGCGGCAGGGAACCGAGCAGACTCTCCGGCCGGCGGGTCCCGAGCCGGACGTGGGTCACGAGGACGTGGTGCCGATCGGCTCGGGCTGAGTCCGTTCACCGTCCCCAGGCCGCAGCTGCCGGTGCGGACGGCAGAGGCCGGCGCATCTCCGCACCGTCGGCGCCGCGGCGTGCACCGGCGCCGGCTGCCTCGCGACACGGGCCGCCGGGGGGCCGCGGTGGTGGCCCCGGGCTACCGCCGGTGTGCCGGGCGTTTCGAGGAGTCCGCGACCTCCGCCAGGATGTCCCCGTGGCACAGCTCGGGCGCGCACCAGCACGCGAGCGTCCTGCCCCTCAGTGCGGGCACGAGCTCCAGCAGGTCGGGGCGTGCCATCAGATACTTCCGGTACTTGGCCATCACCTCGGCCCGCGTCCCGTCGTGCTTCTTCTTGGCGGTGTCGATCTGGAAGGGGTTGTAGAGCGGGTGCTGTCGGAGGTCCCAGCCGCCCCGGGTGAGGCGGCGGCCGATGTAGACGACTTCCTCGGGTGAGTGTTCCAGCCGGGAACCGAACTCCTGAATGCGGCCTTTGAGGTTGATCACCTCGGTGATCACACACGACTCCCTTCGAAGCGTTGCGTGTCCCTACGCGGCCGGCCCCTCGTAGGGCAGCAGCTCCGGGCGCTTGGCCGGACGGCCGTCGCCCGAGGAGCGACCCGTCAGCCGCCGGCCTATCCAGGGCAGCAGATGCTGCCGGGTGAAGAGGATGTCGGCGGTCCGCCGGGTCACCCAGTTCGGCGGCGCGGACACGGGCAGCGGCGTGCGCCACTCCGTATCCTCCGCTTCGTACCCGAGCGTCTGCCACACGGCTTCGGCCACCCGGCGGTGTCCGTCCGCCGTCAGATGCAGCCGGTCCACGTCCCACATACGGGGGTCGGCGAGTGATGCCGCGCCGTAGAGGTCGACCACGAGCGCGCCGTTTCGCTCGGCGAGCTCGTCGATGCAGGCGAACAGCTCTTCCATACGGGGGCGGAAGCGCTCGAGGACCGGGCCCTGGCGTCCGGGGCTGCGCATCAGGACGAGCTGCTTGCACGCCGGGGCCAGACGCTCCACGGCCTCCGTCAGCAACCCCCGTACGCGTCCCATGTCGCACCGGGGACGCAGCGTGTCGTTCAGTCCGCCGACCAGTGTGATCACGTCGGGCCGCATCGCCGCGGCCAGGTCGATCTGCTCGTCGACGATCTGCCCGATCAGCTTGCCCCGCACGGCGAGATTGGCGTACCGGAATCCAGGCGTCTGTGCGGCCATCCGGCCTGCCAGGACATCCGCCCAGCCGCGGTAGGAGCCGTCGGGCAGCAGGTCCGACATGCCTTCGGTGAAGGAGTCGCCGACGGCGACCAGGCTCGTATATGTGGGGTTCGTGTGCATGGCGTGGCTGATGCTATCCCGCGTGGCATACCCCACGGTCGGTCGCCCCGTACACCCCCGGTCCCGTGGCCGCTCGGCCCCCACACGCACCAGGCGGGGAGGGCCTGCGGCGCCCGGGGGACAGGTTCGCGCGGCTCGCCCGGGGCGGGGTTCGGGTCAGGCGGCCGGTCCGGGTTCGCTCGCCTGGCCGAACAGCTCCCGCAGTACGTCCTCCATCGTCACCAGGCCCACCAGCCGTCCGTCCTCACCGGTCACCCCCGCCAGGTGCGTACGGTCGCGGCGCATCGCCGTGAGCACGTCGTCCAGCGGAGTGTCCTCGCGCACCCGGGGGACGGGACGGATGTCCTGCCGCTGGAAGGGCCGGTCCCGGGGCAGGGCGTCCAGCGCGTCCTTGACGTGCAGATACCCGACGATCCGGCGGTTCTCGTCCACGACCGGGAAGCGGGAGAACCCGGACTCGGCGGAGAGCCCCTCCAGTTCCTCCGGCGTCACGCCCACGCGTGCGTAGACCACACGTTCGAGTGGCACCAGTACGTCGCGCACGCGCATACGGCCCAGCTCCAGGGCGTCGTGCAGCCGCTCCCGGGCGCGGTCGTCGATGAGCCCCGCCTCGGTGGAGTCCTTGACGAGGCGGGCCAGCTCGTCGTCCGAGAAGGTGGCCGAGACCTCGTCCCTGGTCTCGACGCGCATCAGCGTCAGCAGGGTGTTCGCGAAGGCGTTCACCGTGAAGATCACCGGGCGCAGGGCCCGGGACAGGCCGACCAGCGGAGGCCCGAGCAGCAGGGCCAGACGCACCGGTTCGGCGAGCGCGATGTTCTTGGGCACCATCTCGCCGAACAGCATGTGCAGATAGGTCGCCAGCGTCAGCGCGATCACGAACGACACCACGCGGCCCGCACCCGACGGGATACCCACGGCGTGGAACCCGGGCTCCAGCAGATGTTCGATCGCGGGTTCGGCGACGACACCGAGGACCAGGGTGCACAGGGTGATGCCGAGCTGTGCGGCCGCGAGCAGTGCCGACACATGCTCCAGACCCCACAGCACGCTGCGGGCACGCCGGTCGCCCGCCTCGGCGCGGGGCTCGATCTGGCTGCGGCGGACCGAGATCAGGGCGAACTCGCCGCCCACGAAGAAGGCGTTCCCGACCAGCGTCAGCAGGCCGATGAGCAACTGGACGATCGTCACCGGTCCTCCTCCCGCAAGGCGGTGGCCGGCTTGTGCAGGTGAACCCGCGCGGCCCTGCGTCCCGAGGCGTCCACCACGTCGAGGCGCCAGCCGGCGACCTCCACGCTGTCGCCCTTGACCGGTATCCGGCCGAGCTCGGCTGCGATGAGACCGGCCAGCGTCTCGTAGGGGCCCTCGGGCACCCGCAGCCCGACACGGGCGAGCTGGTCGATGCGGGCGAAGCCGTCGGCCCGGAACAGCGCACGGCCGGACTCGTCCGTGCCGGCCGGCGCCAGGTCCGGCGCCTCCTGCGGGTCGTGCTCGTCGCGCACCTCCCCGACGACCTCCTCGACGATGTCCTCCAGCGTGACCACTCCGGCGGTTCCCCCGTACTCGTCGATGACGACGGCCATGGCGATCTTGCCGGAGAGCCGGTCCAGCAGCCTGTCGACGGTGAGGGACGTGGGCACGAACAGCGGTTCGCGCATCACCTGTGCGACAGGACAGTGCGGCCGCTCCTCGGCCGGGATGGCCACGACGTCCTTGATGTGGGCGATGCCCACGACCGAGTCGAGGCTGCTGCGGTAGACCGGGAAGCGCGACAGGCCCGTCGCGCGGGTCGCGTTGGCCACGTCCTCGCAGCTCGCCTGGACCTCGAGGGCGACGACCTGGACACGCGGAGTCATCACGTTCTCCGCGGTGAGGTCGGCGAGGTTGAGGGTGCGGACGAACAGCTCCGCGGTGTCCGCCTCCAGGGCGCCCTCTTTCGCGGAGTGCCGGGCGAGTGCCACCAGCTCCTGGGGCCCGCGCGCGGAGGCCAGTTCCTCGGCGGGCTCGATGCCGAAGCGGCGGACGACGCGGTTGGCCCCGTTGTTCAGATGGGTGATGAAAGGCCGGAAGGCGGCGCTGAACCAGCGCAGCGGCGACCCGGCCCGCTTGGCCACGGCCAGCGGTGAGGAGATGGCCCAGTTCTTGGGCACCAGCTCGCCGACCACCATCAGGAACAGGGTCGACAGACCCGTGCCGACGACCAGGGCGACGGACATGGCCGCGGAGCGGGACAGCCCCAGCGAACGGAGCGGGCCCGCGAGGAGCCTCGCGATCGACGGCTCGGAGAGCATGCCGACCACCAGATTGGTGACCGTGATGCCGAGCTGCGCTCCGGACAGCTGGAAGGTCAGGCTTCGTACGGCCTTGAGCGCGCCGGCAGCGCCGCGCTCACCGTGCCGCGCGGCATCCTCGAGGGCGCTGCGCTCGACGGTGGTGAGCGAGAACTCCGCCGCGACGAAGCCGCCGCAGGCGAGCGAGAGCGCCACCGCCACCAGCAGGAACAGCACTTCGGTCATCGGGTCACCTCTGTCCCAGGATCGGTCCGGGACGTGGGGACCGCGCGAGGTCGGCTACTGAGAGGCTCGCCCATCGGCGGACGCTCACACCTTTCCATGGTGGGACGAGTTGACCCGTCCGGTGGAACGCTTGACCTCTTCATGGTAAAGGATCGGCAAAGTCGTTACTCCCAGGAGCTTCACCCAGCGACGCCAGTGCTCCTCCGGCATGTACCCGGCCGCCCGCCACGCATGGTGGGCGGTCTCATTGCGCTGGAGCACCATCGCGTCCCCACGGCGTCCGCCGAGCCGCACGAACCGTTCCTCCGCCGCGGCGAGCAGTGCCGAGCCGATGCCCTGCCGCCGCCGGTCGGGGTGCACCGCGAGCCGGTACAGATGGCAGCGCCAGCCGTCGAAGCCCGCGATCACGGTGCCCACCAGGGCGCCGCCCTCCTCGACGAGGATCAGCGCCTCGGGATCGCGGGCGAGCAGCCGCTCCACACCGTCGCGGTCGTCGCTGATGCTCGTGCCCTCGGCGGCCGTCTTCCAGAAGGAGAGCACGCCGTCCAGGTCCTCGGGCCGGGCGGCCCGTATCCGGAGATCGGTCATGTGGTGATCACAGCACGCGTCGCCGCCGGATACCCGGAATTCCGGCATACGGACGGCTACTCGCCGCGCAGGGCCTCGATCACCGGCGCGAACGCCTCCATGTGCGGCTCCAGGACGGTCAGGTAGGAGAACCCGTACCGCCTGCGCCGGTCCCGGACCTGCTCGACGATCTGGTCCAGCGTGCCGAGCAGGACGACGGGCAGCCCCAGTGCTTGTTCAAGGCTCAGGTCCGGGGCGCGGTCCACGAGCGGACGCACCGCGGCCGCGCGGTCCTCGGTGATGGCGACCAGCTGGATGGGCAGGTTCAGCTCGGCCGGCTGCGCACGGCCCTCGGCCAGCTTCCGGTACAGGGCCACGCGCCCGTCGAGTTCCTCGGCCGTGAGCGGTGCGAGCCGCCCCGTCGTGCTCCCCGGCACCGAGCGCACGCCGGTGAACGCCGCGATGTCGGCGTGCTCTGCGGTCAGCCTCAGCATCCGGTCGCCGCCCGCTCCGATCAGCAGCGGCACCCGGGGCCGCTGCACCGGCCGGGGCCGGTGCTCCTCACCACCGAGCAGCCGGCCCAGTTCCTCCACCGTGCGGCGCAGACGGTCCACGCGCTCGCCCGGCGAGCCGTACGGCAGGCCCGCCCGGTCGTGTTCGGCCTGTACGTATCCGCTGCCGAGACCGAGTTCGAGACGGCCGCCGGTCAGTGCGTCGGTGGTCGCCACCTCGCGGGCCAGCAGCGCCGGATTCCAGAATCCGGCGTTGAGCACGAACGTGCCGACCCGTGGACGCTCCGTCGCCTCGGCCGCCGCGACGAGCGCCGGGAACGGGGCCGGAAGGCCGAGGTGGTCGGGGACGAAGGATGACGTCGTAGCCGAGTTCCTCGGCGCGCCGGCACGTGTCCCGCCACTCGCCGGCCGGCGCGGGTTCGAGCAGGTTGACGCCGAAGCGGAACGGACGTGGCACGAACTCTCCTCGGCCGAGCGCGACTTGATGTGTGCCGAGTACATCATTCGTGCGCGATCGCCGCCAGCACATTCATGCGCGACGCTCGCAATGCCGGCAGCAGGGCCGCCACCACACCCACGACCGCCGAACCCACCACCACGGCGACGATCGTGCTCCAGGGGATCGCCAGCGCCTTCATGCCCTGCAGCGCGAGCACCTGCTGGGTGCACACGCCCCACACCAGCCCCAGTGCGAGCCCGAGCACGGCCCCGAACACGGCGATCACCACCGACTCCAGCCGGATCATGCGTCGCAGCTGGCGGCGGCCGAGTCCGATGGCCCGCAGCAGACCGATCTCACGGGTGCGCTCGACGACCGACAAAGCCAGGGTGTTGACCACGCCGAGGACGGCGATGACGATCGCCAGCCCGAGCAGCGCGTACACGAGGTAGAGCAGCACCGCGATCTGGTCGTGCACCAGCTTCTTGTAGTCGGCCTGGTCGCGGACCTGGACCTGCGGGTACGGGGCGAGGGTCTTCTCCAGCCGGGACCGAAGCTGGTCCTTCGGCGTGCCGGGCGCGGCGTTCACATACAGGCCGGAGTCCTGCCCCTCGGGAACGTACTTCTGGAGCGTCGCCATGCCGAAGTACAGCCCGCCCTGAGTGCCGAAGCCGCCGGAACCGCCCTGGTCGGTCAGTGCGCCCACCTTCAGTGCGGTGCGGTGCCCGGCCGGGAACTCGACGGGGAGTGCGCTGCCCAGGCGGACGCCGTGGCTCTTCGCGAACTTCGCGTCCATCGCGAGGGCACCCTCGGCGAGCGCGGTGGCCGTGTCGCCCTGCGTGTAGGCGATGTGGGCGACGTCGTCGAGCCGGGGGTCGTAGCCCGCGGCGGTGGTCTCGACACGCCGGCCGTCCGGCAGCCGTACCGCGACGGGTGTGAACCGCTGGCGGACCACGAGCCCCACACCGTCCGTGGCGCGCAACCGGTCGGTGATCTCCTGCGGGAAGGGCTGGAAGTTGGCGTTCTGCACCACGAAGTCGGCGCCCAGCGTCTTGTCGATCTGCTGGTCGAACGACTTGGACATGGACGCGCTCGCCACCGACATCCCGCCGACCAGCGCGAGCCCCACCATCAGCGCGGAGGCGGTGGCACCGGTGCGGCGCGGATTGCGCAGGGCGTTGCGCTGGCTCATCCGCCCGACCGAACCGAACACGGCGGGGAAGGCCCCGCCCAGGACGCGGATCACCGGCCGCACGAGCAGCGGCCCCGCGATGACGGTCGCGACCAGCGTGAGGACCACGCCGAGCCCGAGCAGCGAGGCGGCCGGCGCGGTCTTCGTGGCCCGGGCGCATCCCGCGAGGGCGGCCACGCCGAGCGCGCCGACGATCGCGCCGGCCACCGCCCGGACCCTCAACGGCCGCCCGACACCGGCGACCTCCGCGTCCGACAGGGCCGCCATGGGCGAGACGGCGGCCGCGCGCCGCGCCGGGAGGTAGGCGGCCACGAAGGTCACCCCGACCCCGACCGCGTAGGCGGCGACGGGAGTCGGCCAGTTGATCACCATCTCGGTGGACTTCAGGTTCATGCCGAACGCGCTCATCAACCGGATGAGCCCGGCCGCCAGGCCGATGCCCGCGGCGAGCCCGAGTGTCGAGCCGGCCAGCCCGAGCAGCAGCGCCTCCGTCAGCACGGACCGGCGCACCTGCCGCCGGTCCGCCCCCAGGGCGCGCAGCAGCCCCAGTTCGCGGGTGCGCTGGGCGATGAGCATCGAGAACGTGTTGACGATCAGGAACACACCCACGAGCACGGCGATGCCGGCGAATCCGAGCATCACGTACTTGATCACGTCGAGGAAGGCGCCGAGCTGGTCGGTGTTCGACTTGGCCTGTTCGCTCGCCGTCTTGAGGTCGTAGGCGGAGGAGTGGAGCGCCGCCGCGACCCGCTGCTTGAGCTGTGCGTCACCGACCCCGGGTGCCGCGTCGACCGCGATGCTCGTGGCCGCCGAGGGGTTGCCGAGCAGCTTGGCCTGGGCGGTCGGCGTGTCGAGGAACACCAGCGCGGCGCCCGGGTTGGTGGTCGTGAAGGTGGCGATGCCGACGATCCGTACCTTGAACGAGCCGGGCCGGGCGAGGACGGTCAGCGTGTCGCCGATCTTCACGTTCTTGTGCTCGGCGGTGTCCGCGTCGAGGAGCGCCTCATCGGGGCCCTGCGGCGGGTGCCCGGACGTCAGTTTGACCGGGCTTCTCTCGGTGACGTACCAGTTCTTGGCGATGGTGGGCGCGCCGGTGGTCGGGCCCACGGGCTCGTTCTTGCTGTCGACGACCGTGATGTTCTGGACAGCGGCGTCCACATGGGTGGCCGCGACGCCGTCGACCTTGGCCACCTGGGCGGCCAGTGCGGCGGGGACGGTCGGCGTCACACCGGACGGCACCTGCGACGTCAGGTCCTCCTTGGGGCCGACGGTCACATCGGCGGCCGTGGAGGCGAACAACCGGTCGAAGGTCCGCGTGACGGTGTCCGAGAAGATCAGGCTGCCCGCGACGAACGCCACGGACAGGAGGACGGCCAGCGCGGAGAGCGCGAGCCGTCCCTTGTGCGCGAGGAAGCTGCGCAGAGTCGCCTTCAGCACGGTGCCCCAGTCCCCGGTCCTCAGTGCTCGCGGTCGGAGGTGTCGTCGTAGGTCGCCCGGATCGTGTCGAAACGCTTCATGCGCTCCAGCACCGCGTCCGCGGTCGGCCGTTCCATTCTGTCCACGATCCGCCCGTCCGCCAGGAACAGCACCAGGTCGGAGTGGGCGGCCGCGCCCGGATCATGCGTGACCATGACGACGGTCTGCCCCAGCCGGTCCACCGCGTCCCGCAGAAAGCCCAGCACCTCGAGGCCCGCCCGGGAGTCCAGGTTGCCCGTGGGCTCGTCCGCGAAGATCAGTTCCGGGCGGGAGGCGAGCGCCCGGGCGCAGGCGACGCGCTGCTGCTGGCCGCCGGACAGCTGGGCCGGCCGGTGTTTCAGGCGGTCCCGCAACCCGAGAGTGTCGATCACCTGGTCCAGCCACTTCTGGTCGGGCTTCTGGCCCGCGATGTCCATCGGGAGCGTGATGTTCTCGATCGCGTTCAAGGTCGGGATGAGATTGAAGGACTGGAACATGAATCCGATACGGTCCCGGCGCAGCCGGGTCAGTTCGCGGTCCTTCAGGCCCGTGATCTCCGTGTCGCCGAGCCATACCTGTCCGGCCGACACGGTGTCGAGGCCCGCGAGGCAGTGCATCAGCGTGGACTTCCCGGAACCCGAGGGTCCCATGACCGCGGTGAAGCGGCCGCGTGCGATGTCCACATCGACCGCGTCGAGGGCGAGCACCGCCGTCTCACCCGAGCCGTACGCCTTGGTCAGGCCCCGGGCGCGGGCGGCGATCCCGTCCGCCTCCGCGCGGCCCCGGGCGTGCTCGGCAGCAGTAGTGGACAAGTCCGCCTCCTCGCTCGTGAACGTCCCGATGTTCCCGTCTTCCCCGATCCGGCCGAGAGTAGTGTGGCGCACCCCACAGCCGGTATCCCCCCGAAGTCCCGACTCCCTGATGCCGGTGTAAGGGGCACTTTCCATCCTGTGGGTGGACCTGGACTGCGCTCTTGCCGTTACTAGCACCTGGGCGCTAGCTTTGAAGGCATGGCGAAGACTCAGCTGAACGTGAGGGTGGACGAGGACACCGCCCGCGCCGCCCGCGAGCGTGCCCTGGAACGTGGCATGAGCGTCAACCGCTACATAGAAGAACTGGTCCGGCAGGACACCGGGGAAGTCGGTCACACCTTCGTCGAGGCCACCGCCGACTTCATGAAGCAGTACGAGTCCGTCTTCGCCGAGGAGTTCGGCGCCGCCCGCGAGGGCTCGGGTGAGCGCCGGAGCGAAGGTCGTCGCTGATCCGTTGGACAACCTCAGAATCGACCTCGCCTGGCTGCTGATGGTCGCAGAACAGAAGACACCCGGGGACCCCCAGGTCACGGACTGGGGCGCGCTGGTCGCCGCGGTCAGCCGGCACGAGGCGGAGATATTCGGCGTCCCCGTCTACGACACCCCGCACGCCCGCGCCGCCGCCCTGCTCCAACTGCTGCTGCACGTCCCGGCGCTGGAGCGCTCCAACGCGCTGTTCGCATCCGCGGTCGCCTACGGATATCTGGTCGCCAGCGGCGTCAAGGTCGCCACCTCGCCGGAACAGGTGCGGGATCTGGCCCGGCTGGTCAAGAGCGGTGAGGCGTCGGTACACGACATCACCGAGGAACTGCGCCAGTGGAGCCTGTGACTACCCCTCGGAAGCGGGCCGCCGGGCCGTGCCCAGCACACAGTGCGAAGAGGGCACCACGGGGCCTTGGGCGGGTACCGACACGCGCCGGTAGGGCCCCAGTTCGAAGCCCGCGGATCTGATCGCGGCGACCGGCTCCCGGTCGAGGCGGCAGCCGCCGAACAGCCGCGGCCACACGGTGCGGTCCAGCGCCCGCCGGGCGATGTCCGTCACGCGCCCGCCGCCCCGGCCGTGCTCGAGGAAGCGCAGCTCACCACCCGGCCGCAGCACGCGCCTGATCTCCGCCAGAGCGCGCGGGACATCGCGCACGCTGCACAACACCAGCGACACGACCGCCGCGTCGAAGGCCTCGCTCTTCACCGGCAGCGCCTCCGCCGCACCCGGCACCACATCCACCGGTACGTCGACGCGCAGGGCGGCGGTCACCGCGGGCTGCCGCAGCGCACGCTCCGGCTCGATGGCCATCACCTCGGCCACCGCGCCCGGACAGTGCGCGAAGTTCAGGCCGTTGCCCGCGCCGATCTCGATCACCCGCCCCGAAAGACCGGCGAGGAGTGCCGTGCGGTGCGGACCCAGGCCCCGATCGGCGGTCACGCTGAACCGGGCGTAGAACCGGGCGTAGAGGGGATGGTGGACGACGTCCTCGGGGGGCACGAACCGGCATGCCGGGCCTCCCTGGGGGCAAGGCCGACGTTACCGGAATTGTCCCCCGGACCCGACCCGCTGACGCACGCCCGGGCCGTACGGCGAACGCCTCCCCTGCACACCGGCCCGCCGCCGTGGCGTGAGCGCCTGCCCGTCCCTGCGGCTACGGCGCGAACGCCGAGGTGAACGTCTCCGCGTCCCACGTCCCGCCCAGCCGGGGCGCCAGCCAGTTCGGTGCCGCGCCACGGAAGGCGGCGGGAGCGTACGAACCGGCGCCCGCGGGCAGCGCGCCGAGCAGTGGCGCCCCGGCCACCACCGGGAGGTCGGCGAGGTTGCACCGGGAGGCCAGGTCGGCGTCGTCGGGCCAGCTGCCGATGACCACACCGGCCAAGTCCAGCCGCCGGTGCCACAGTTCGCGCGCGGTCAGCTCGGTCGCGTTCAGTGTGCCGAGGCCCGCGGGCGCGACCACCAGGACCGGTGCCGCCAGCAGCGCGGCCGCGTCCGCCAGGGTGCCGCCCTCGTCGTCGAACCGTACGAGCAGGCCGCCCGCCCCCTCGATGAGCACCAGGTCGTGTTCGGTGGCCAGTTTGGCAGCCGCCTCCGCCACCTCGTGCGGCCGCACGGACGGCATCCCGGCCCGCCGGGCCGCCGTCGCGGGCGCCAACGGCTCGGGATACCGGGCCAGTTCACGCGTCGTCACGGCGCCCGCGAGACGGGCCACCTCCGCGGCGTCACCGCGCTCCCCGGCCCCCACGCCCGTCTGCGCGGGCTTGAGGACGGCGACGGACCGCCCGGCAGCGAGGGCCGCCGCCGCGACGGCCGCGGTCGTGACCGTCTTGCCGATCTCAGTCCCGGTCCCTGTGATGACCACTACCGACATGTCAGCCCTCCTGTGCCGCCGCGCACATCGCGCGCGCGATCCGTGCCACGTCCGCGTCAGCCGTCACATAGGGCGGCATGGCGTAGACGAGGTCGCGGAAGGGCCGCAACCACACACCCTCGCGTACCGCGGCCCGCGTCGCCGCCGCCATGTCCACCTCGTGGTCGAGCTGGAGGACACCGATGGCGCCGAGGATCCGCACATCGCGCACCCCCGGCACGGACGCCGCCTCGGCGAGCCCCTCCCGCAGACCCGTCTCGATCCGCTTGACCTCCGACTGCCAGTCCTGACCGAGCAGCAGTTCTATGGAGGCGCAGGCCACGGCGGCCGCCAGCGGGTTGCCCATGAAGGTGGGGCCGTGCGCGAGCACCGGGACCTCGCCGCGGGAGATGCCGTCGGCCACCCGGGGGGTGCACAGCGTCGCCGCCATGGTCATATAGCCGCCGGTCAGCGCCTTGCCCACGCACATCACGTCCGGCGTGACCGCCGCGTGGTCGGCGGCGAACAGCGCTCCTGTGCGCCCGAACCCGGTGGCGATCTCGTCGAACACGAGCAGCACGTCGTGCGCGTCGCACGCCTCGCGCAGCACCCGAAGATAGGCGGGGGAGTGGAAGCGCATCCCGCCGGCGCCCTGCACCACCGGTTCGACGATCACCGCGGCCAGTTCGTCGGCGTGCTCTTCGATCGTCGCGTGCAACCGGTCGGCGTAGGACTCCTCGTAGTCGGCGGGCGGTGCCCCGGTGAACAGCTGCCGGGGCAGGACGCCCCGCCACAGCTCGTGCATGCCGCCCTCGGGGTCGCACACGGACATCGGGTGCCAGGTGTCGCCGTGGTAGCCGCCGCGCCAGGTCAGCAGCCGCTGCTTGGCGGGGCGGCCGAGCGAACGCCAGTACTGCAGGCACATCTTGACCGCGACCTCGACCGAGACAGAGCCGGAGTCAGCGAGGAACACATGCTCGAGACCATTCGGCGACATATCGACAAGCAGCTTCGCCAGCCGGACGGCGGGCTCATGGGTGAGCCCGCCGAACATCACATGACTCATCCGCGCCAGCTGCGCGTGTGCGGCCTTGTTGAGCACCGGGTGGTTGTAGCCGTGGATCGCCGACCACCAGGACGACATGCCGTCGATGAGCTCTCCGGAGCCGTCGGCGAGGCGCAGGCGCACCCCGCTCGCCGACTCCACGACGAGCGGTTCCTGCCGCCCGGGCATCGGGCCGTACGGATGCCAGACGTGCTGCCGGTCCAGCGTCAGCAGCTCGCCCACGGACAGGTCAGGCATTGGGCGCGAGATCCGTTCCGGCACCCCGGCGTCGTACGGCCACCAGGTCCGTACGGGCTTCCCCTGCCTGCGGCGCGGCAGCGGATCCGTAGACCCCGGCCGACTCCTGGGATCCGCATCCCGTGCTCTCGTGGGATCCGCGGCCGGCGCCCTCGTGGGATCCGCAGCCGCCCGCCGCGCGGTGCTCGGGGAGCGTCACCTGGCCGGCCCCCTCCACCTCGAACCCGGCGTCCTCGATCATCTCCAGATCCGCCTTGCCCGCCTGGCCCTCGCTGGTCAGGTAGTCGCCCAGGAAGATGGAGTTCGCCAGGTGCAGGGCCAGCGGCTGCAGCGTCCGCAGATGGACCTCGCGGCCGCCCGCGATGCGCACCTCCACGTCCGGGCACACGAAACGCACCATCGCGAGGATCCGCAGACACCGCTGCGGGGTGAGGTTCCACTCCTTCGCGAGCGGGGTGCCCTCGAACGGGATCAGGAAGTTGACGGGGACCGAGTCGGGGTCCAGCTCCCGCAGCGAGAAGACGACGTCGACCAGGTCCTCGTCGCTCTCACCCATGCCCGCGATCAGCCCGGAGCAGGCCGACAGGCCGGCGGCGTGCGCCTTGTGCACGGTGTCGACCCGGTCGGCGTACGTGTGGGTGGTGGTGATGTCCCCGTACGTCGCCTCGGACGTGTTGAGGTTGTGGTTGTAGGCGTCGGCACCCGCCGTGCGCAGCCGTTCGGCCTGACCGTCGGAGAGCAGACCGAGGCAGGCGCACACCTCCACGCCCTCGTTCTGGTCCTTGATGGTCCTGATGGTGTCGGAGACCCGGTCCACGTCCCGGTCGGTGGGGCCGCGGCCGCTCGCCACCAGGCAGACCCGCTTCGCCCCGCCCGTGACGCCCGCCGCCGCGGCCTTCGAGGCCTCGTCGGGCTTGAGCCAGGTGTACTTCAGGATGTCGGCCTTCGAGCCGAGCCGCTGGGAACAGTAGGAGCAGTCCTCGGGGCACAGCCCGGACTTCAGGTTGACGAGGTAGTTGAGTTTCACTCGCCGGCCGAACCAGTGGCGGCGCACCTTGCCGGCCGCGGCCACCACATCGAGCACGTCGTCGTCGGAAGTGGCGAGGACGGCCAGCGCTTCCTCGCGGGTCGGCAGCTCGCGCCGAAGCCCCTTGTCCACCAGCGTGTTCAGCAGGTCCATGAGAGCCGATCCTGTCCTACCGAAGCGTTCCCGGCCAAGGAGAGATCGCACAACAGACACCGCTCGACGTGTGGGTATTGCCACACCCTGGGCGGCTGGTCGTCCGGCTAGTGTCTGTGCACTGCCTACAAAAGCACCGGAGGACCCATGGCGTTCGGGTGGATCGAGGAGCAGGCGCGGTCGCGCCGCCGGGCCGGACTCGTCCGCAGTCTGCGCCCCCGCGCCGCCGACTCCCCGCTCCTCGACCTCGCGAGCAACGACTACCTGGGCCTGGCCCGCCACCCCGAGGTGACCGAGGGCGCGGCGGAGGCGGCCAGGAGGTGGGGCGGCGGCTCGACCGGCTCCCGGCTCGTCACCGGCACCACCGAACTGCACGGGGAACTGGAGCGCGAACTCGCGGACTTCTGCGGCTTCGAGGCGGCCCTCGTCTTCTCCTCCGGCTACGCGGCCAACCTCGCGGCGGTCACCGCGCTGGCGCCGCACGGCTCGCTGATCGTCTCCGACGCGGGCAACCACGCATCGCTCATCGACGGCTGCCGCCTGGCCCGGGGCACCACCCAGGTGGTCGAGCACGCCGACCCCGAGGCAGTGCGCAAGGCGCTCGCCACCCACACCGGACCGGCCGTCGCGGTGTCCGACACAGTGTTCTCGGTGGACGGCGATGCCGCACCGCTGGCCGAACTGGCGTCCGTCTGCCAGGAGTTCGAAGCCGGGGTGATCGTCGACGACGCCCATGGACTCGGGGTCCTCGGTGCCGGGGGCCGGGGCGCTCCGAACGCGGCGCGGCTCGCGGGCGCGCCGGACCTGGTGGTGACGGTGACCCTGTCGAAGTCGCTGGGCAGCCAGGGCGGCGCCGTCCTCGGTCCGGCCTATGTGATCGACCATCTGGTCAACGCGGCCCGGACGTTCATCTTCGACACCGGTCTCGCCCCGGCCGCCGGCACCGAGGACCCCGAGTCCATGGGCGTCGTCGACGATCACCCCGGCTTCGAACTCCTGGCAGACGGACGCCAG
>NZ_JBEYXD010000122.1:0-18799 GCF_040644975.1 Streptomyces sp. NPDC046900
CACCAGTCGCCCCTGTGCCGGCGCGCCGCTCTTCAGCACGTCGCCCAGCATCGCCTCCACGTCACCGGGTGCGGAAAGGTCGTATACGTCGGTGAGATGTCGACCCGTGACCTGTTCGGAGGGCACTTCGCAAAAGCGGGCGGGTGAGGTTGATCCGCAGGATCCGCAGCTCCGTATCCAAGATCAGTAGATCTGTGAGGGACTGACGGAACAGAGCTTCCAGTACGGCAGCGTCACGGAACAGAGCTTTCAGTACTGCGGCGTCCACGACGGGCGAGATGGCTTCGTTGTGCGCCACGGCAACCCACCTCCACTACCCAGACTGCTCCCGGCTCCCCTGCGCCGCTCCCACGCTCGCGAGACGTGTCGGCCGTCAGGGCTCTGGGCGGCTGGCCTGCCTGCTCAGTTCGGGTCGTTGTCCAGTCTCATTCGATCTTGCAGTAGGCGTGCTGCCGACCTGCGGTGTGACAGGTTCGAGTGAGACTTCGCGGACCTGCTTGGAGGTGGCTTCGCTGCCGATGGCTGGGACAGTCCGGGCATCTCATCGATCATGTCATCGGCAACTGGGGGTGGTCTCGCCAGTGCGGTGAGGCGAACAGGCTGGTGAGAACGAACGGCTTCGGGATAGGTGACCAGTTCGATCCGGGCCTCGGAGGGACGGTGGGGATCACCGAACTGGTCCTCGTCCAGCACGTCGAGTCGGTGGTTCCAAATCCGAGACCCCCGGCGGAGTCCCACCACCCACCCCCCAGGACCCGTACACCACCCATGGCACGACCATCACGAATGCCGTGAGACAAGCCGCATGGAACGAGACATCAGGCACCCCAGAGGGTGACCGCACCCTCGTCACCAGCCACCGAACGTGAAAGTGGAGGCCGCCCCGTCAGATTGGGAGACTGGTCCATGCTCAGCGAGACGGGGCAGTCGTCATCTGAGTGTGTCGGAGGTGCGTCGCGAACACCGAGAGACAATGAGAAAGAGCGGGACCCAGTGAGACTGGGTCCCGCTCTCTCGTGTCGGCATCCGCCCAGGTCAGCTACCGAATTCAGTAGGTCCCCCGGCTCGCGTCGCACGTGAGCGACTATTCAACGATGCCTCAACCACCATGAGGCCGCGGTGATGATGGCCGCTCCGGCTGTGCAGAGACGTCCCAGATGATCAGGCCCTTCGCATCGGCCTGGTTCACCCAACGCGTACCTGCTGTGATCCGGCAGATGCCCAACCGCGTGAAGCCACCGCACGCGCACCCTGGCCGTCCCCCACGGGCACCCGTCGATCCCTGGACAGGTACCTCGTCGGTCCGCCGGACGTGCACGCACTCGGACACTCCGTCAGACTGCCTCCAGCACCATCGCGTTGGCGAGTCCGCCCGCCTCGCACATCGTCTGCAGGGCGTAGCGGGCGCCGCGGTCGCGCATCGCGTGGACCAGGGTGGTCGTCAGGCGGGTGCCGCTCGCGCCGAGGGGGTGGCCGATGGCGATCGCGCCGCCGTGCACGTTGACCTTGGCGAGGTCGGCGCCGGTCTCCTGCTCCCAGGCCAGGACCACGCTGGAGAAGGCCTCGTTGACCTCGAACAGATCGATGTCGTCGAGCCGCAGGTTCGCCCTACGTAGCACCTTCTCGGTCGCCGGGATGACGCCGGTGAGCATCAGTAGCGGGTCGGAGCCGGTGACGGCGAAGCTGTGCAGGCGGGCGAGGGGGCGCAGTCCGAGGCGGGCCGCGGTCTCGCTGGAGGTGATCAGGACGGCCGAGGCGCCGTCGTTGATGGGGCTGGCGTTGCCCGCGGTGACGTTCCACTCGATCTGCGGGAAGCGCTCGCCGAGGCCGGGGTCGAAGTAGGCGGGCTTGAGGCCGGCCAGGATCTCCGGGGTGCTGCCGGGTCGCACGCACTCGTCGCGGGTGACGCCCTCCAGGGGCACGGTCTCGGCATCGAACAGGCCGGCGTCCCAGGCGGCGGCCGCCTTGTGGTGCGAGGAGACGGCGAAGGCGTCCATCCGCTCGCGCGTGATGGACCACTTGGCGGCGATGAGTTCGGCGCTGATGCCCTGCCGGACAAGGCCCTCGGGGTAGCGCTCGGCGACTCCGGGGCCGAAGGGGTCCTTGCCGACGGGCACGTTGGACCCCATCGGCACTCGGCTCATCGACTCGACGCCACAGGCGACGACCAGGTCGTACGCGCCCGAGATGACACCTTGCGCGGCGAAGTGCACCGCCTGCTGGGATGAGCCGCACTGGCGGTCAACCGTGGTCGCCGGGACCGTCTCGGGGAAGCCCGCCGACAGCACGGCGTGCCGGGTGGTGTTCCTGGCCTGCTCGCCGACCTGGCTGACGGTGCCGCCGATGACGTCGTCGATGAGGGCGGGATCGACGCCGGAGCGCTCGACGAGGGTGCGCAGGGTGTGGGCGAGGAGCTCCACGGGATGGACGTGCGCGAGGGCGCCGTTCGGCTTGCCCTTGCCTATGGGCGTGCGTACGGCTTCGACGATGACTGCGTCACGCATGGTGCGGGTCTCCTTGGCCGCCGGGGCGACGACAGGGCCGCCCGGCACGATTACCGGTGAGTAGGTAGGGAAAGCGGTCGGTCGGGACGCGTTTGGTCAGAGCCTGCGCATCCGCCTCGGGCTTCTTCGACGCTGCGGCCGCTGGCTGGCCCGAGCCGCCGCCACGGCTGAGGTGCACACCGAATGCCGACGTCGCCAGACCAGGGTGCTTTGAAAATCCAAGCATCGTGGGCATGGCGCCAGCCAAGCACAGGGTGATTTGGAAATCAAACCCCGCCCCGGGTGATACTGGGGCCGTGACCAAGCGCATCGATCCCCGGGACATGGCCGGGCGCCCCTGCTCGCTCGCCGCCGCTCTGCAGATCGTCGGCGACAGATGGGCCCTGCCGGCGATCCGCGAGGTCATGCTCGGCAACCACCGGTTCCGGCAGATCGCCAGGAACACCGGCGCCCCCACGGATCGCCTGGCCGCGCGCCTGAAGGGGCTGGTCGAGAGCGGCGTCCTCGAACGGCGCCCGCTGCCGGACGACGCACGCCACAGCGGCTACTACCTGACGGAGGCGGGGCGCGATCTGGGGGCCATCACCCGCGAGCTCATCGGCTGGGGCGACCGCTGGGTCGTCACCGCGCCGCCTAGCCGGATCCGTCACCGGGACCATGAACTCGTCACCCACACGGTCTGCGAGACCTGCGGCGAGCAGGTCCACGGCGAGGACATCCACCGAGACGAGCTGATCCCCGGCTGGGACCCGTCCGGCCCGGTGCAAGCCCCGTAGACCGTGCGATGGTCGTCGATCCCGCCCCGGAACGGGCGTGTGACCTCGGCGCGGTCGTCGGCCCGGAAAGTCTCGCGGATCCGGAGCGCAATCAAAGTTGGGCTTGCAAATGGGCTCTGAGCAGCAGGTTCCTTGATCGCGGGAGGTGTGCGGTGCCCTCCTGTATCGCAGATAGTGCGTATCGAACAGGGGGCGGAACCGTAATGGGGCCACGGCGCGCCCTCGTGAAAGACAGAGCAGATCGGAAGTCGCCTCCGGCTCCTGCGCCTATTGAGAGGCCGGCTTCGCCGGTGGGCTGTAACACCCCTCCTGGGTTTTGCAGCCGTCCGTGACCGAACCGCCCGGACACCTGCACTTTGAGCTGTCCGGGCTGGTCCCCGCCGACCTCGGCGGTCAGCCGCACACCGTCAGCCGCATTGTCCGGTTGACCACCGAGGACGTCATCGACGATGGTGACGCGATCACTGTCCGGCTCGGCACCCCCCATCGCCCCTGCCCGGTCCCGTCGCTGACCTCGTGCGGGGCTACCTGGCGGAACAGCCCGGCCTCGACCGGGCCAGCAGCCGCAGCACGGTCTGGCTCTTCCCCGGCCGGCAACCTGGGCAGCCGATGCGCCAGGGCCGTCTGCTCGACCAGCTCCGGGCCGCCGGAGTGCCCACCCAGCGGGGCTGGGTCGCAGCGCTCCGGTAACTCGTGCTCCAAGCCCCCGCTTCCGTCGTCGCCCGGGCACCCGGCTACCACGACAGGACCACCACCCGCCTCGTCGCCGAAGCCGGCGGAACCTCCAGCCGGTACGCCCCGGGCGATCACTAGGCCGCAGTCGCGTGCTTACGCAGGATCCGACAAGCCGTGCTTGTCCTCGACATGGACGACACGCAATTCGGTGCCGTCCTGATGGCGCTTGGAACGTCCGCACAGTCCGACAGCGAAGTCCTCTTGACCACTGGGTTCATCGGGCCCGACATACGTGAGGACGTCCTGGTGGTGACCGGTGACCACCCATCCATCGGCACCCTTGACGTTGATCACTCCGAAGTCACCCGCCGGAGAGCCTGCATGAACAGGACCGAACTCACCGAGGATCTTCGTGGCCTGCTCAGCAAGGTCACCATCGGGGCTCGTCAGCACTACACAGGTGCCATGTTCGAACAGCACCCACGACTTGCGGGGGTCGGTGAGAAGGCGCTTCCAGGCGTCGACGAGTATCTCGGTGTTCATGGCAAGCATCATGCCGCAGAACACCGACACACAGTCACGGCCGTCTGATGCCATCCACGCATACGCGACACCTCAACATGCGAGCCCACCAGTCAACCGCCGGATCCCGTCAGGCGTCCAAGATCATCCCGTAGCGGGTTTCTGGCGTATCCGTGTCATGTCCCGAGAACTTCTCCACGCCTTCCAGTCGGCGGCGTAGGAGTCGCGGCTGTGCTGCGGCCGGTTGCCCTCGACGTGCGGGGTCGCGTCGCGGGTCGATGTCGGCGAGCCGAGCCTCCGTGGCGGCGTCGAGCTGACGGGGTGTGGTGCTCGGCGTGACCGAGAGATCCGTGTTCGTCATGCTCTCCCCTGGAGGCCGGTGACTTGCGTGCGAGTCCCAACTCCGTTGCGTCGGCACCGACTTGGTGGCGCAGGACTGACAGTGGCGGGGTTACCTTCGTGGATACGCGCGCCCCCGGTCGGTGGCGCGTCCGGTTCGCTGACCGGAATTTCCGGAGGGGTATGCGAGGTACCCCTCACCCCTGATAAGGAGTCGAAAGGCACATGGTGGATTCATTGCTGGTGGGCAAGAGCGCGCTCATCACCGGTGCGGCGCAGGGCATCGGCGCAGCGATCGCGCAGTTGTTCGCCGCGCAGGGCGCCAAGGTCGTGATCGCCGACATCAACGAGGACGGCGGGAAGGCAACGGCCGCCACGATCACCAAGGATGGCGGGGAAGCGCAGTTCGTTCGGGCCGACGTCACCTCGGCGGCCGACCTCGACGCGGCGGTCCAGGCGACCGTTGCCGCCTACGGCAGGCTGGACATCGCGATCAACAACGCGGGCATCGAGGAACAGGGCGGCGCGCCGCTGCACGAGCTCACCGAAGAGACGTGGGACAAGTTGGTATCGGTGAACCTCAAGGGCGTCTGGCTGTCCATGAAGGCCGAGATCACCCAGATGCTGGCCCAGGGCGGGGGCACGATTGTCAACATGGCTTCCATCGCCGGGATGGTCGGCCTGCCGCTGGGCATCGCTGACTACTCGGCGGCCAAGGGTGGCGTGGTCGCGCTGACGCGCACAGCGGCCATCGAGTACGTCAAGCAGGGCATCCGCATCAACGCCGTGTGCCCGGGTGTCGTGCGCACCGCGCTGCTCGACCAGGCGATCAACGCGGGCATGTTCACCGAACCGGAGGCGGCCGCGCTGCACCCGACCGGTGTGCTGATCAATCCCGAGGACGTCGCCCAGACGTTCCTGTATCTGGCCTCCGACGTGTCGAAGCACGTCACCGGGCACGCCCTGCCGGTCGACGCGGGCATGGCGGCTGGCTGACGCCTGGCCCGGCGCTAACCTGGGCCCGCGAGCATGTTCCCTTCGTCCGCACCGAGGACCATCCGGTCACTGGACATCTGCCGCCGCTGACCACACTGGAGGAGACGAACCTGGTATTGGCCGCCATCCAGCACCTGACCGCGCACGAGGCCGCCCCCGCCGAGTGGGCCGCGCTCTACGACCGGAAGGCCGCCCTGCTGGAGCGCATCGCCGCCGAGGACGACCGACCCGAGGCCGCCGAACAGGCCGACGACGCTCGTGCCCGAGCCGCACAACTCCGGGACCAGGGCGACGTGGGATGAACGCCCTTCCTGAACATGGACTACCGGGCCAGAGCGGCGAAACACCCGCCCTGGCCCGCGGCGTTCATCAACCGATGCGTTCCTGACGCCCGGTTAGGTGATCGTTCACGACACCTCCTCCTAAGAGCCATCACGTAATGCTGTGATGTCCGCCCGATGTCTGTGCGGGGCTGGCATGGCTGGGTGGCGTGCCAGCTCCGTGCAGCCGGCTGTTCCGACGTGGGCCTTGTGCCGCTCGTTGGCGGGTCGGGTCTCATTCGGGGTAAGTCCGGTACCGGGTGGTGGTGTTTTGTCGAGCAGAGGCCCGCGGCGGGAAGCATCCGGCTTGTGGGCTGCCGCGTGGGTGCGGCCCCGGCTGAGGCGGTCACCGCGCTGCGGTTGACTCGACAGGGCTTCTTGCAGCCCTTGATGGAACACGATCTGTGTGTGGCGCGCCTGGACTGTGTCCAGGCGTGCGGTGCTTGGGTCGTCGGGGTCGGTGAGGTGGACGTGGGCGCAGAGGGCGGCGGAGACCTTGTCTCGGTCGCCGGTCAGCCCGCAGGCGGGGCAGTGGTGGATTCGGTCGGCGAGGGTTTTGGGAACGCGCTCGCCGCAGAAGCAGGCCTGGGAGAGTTTGGTGGTGAAGGTGGAGGCCCGGAGCATCCGCCCGCCGGTCTTCTCGCATTCCCGGCCCATAGCGGTGATGAGCCGTCCGGGTGTGGTGGCCTGCAGCGCTTTGCCCCACCTGCGGTACCAGGCGCGGATGTCGCAGTCCTCGACGATCAGGTTCGCGCCGTGGTCGGCGGTGATGTCTTCGGCGATGCGGCGGGCGCCGTGGTCTTTTGCCGCAGCCTGCGTGGCGGCGGCTTCGGCAAGGCGAGCCCGGTTGAGCCGGTAGCCGGCTGACAGGCTGTCGCGCCGGTAGGGCTGCTTGGGCACCCCAGCCTTGTTCGCTGCCCTTGCCCCGCCGGGCGTTTCGATGGTCCGTGCGGGCAGGCCCGCGGCCTGGCGCCGTTCGGCCCGGGCTTGTTGGCGTTTCGACGGCTGGTACTGGCCGGGGTTGGACGCTCGGCGGGAGCGGTCGAGGGCGCGTCTGCGGCCGCGGTCCTTGTGGCGGGCTTTCGCCAGCGCGGCAAGCTCCGCGTCGCTGGGCTCGATGCGGGTTGTTTCGACGTCGCCGTCGGCGGGGTCGAAGGTGTTGGGGAAGGAGACGATGGAGAGGTTGGAGACGTTGCCGTCGATGCCACCGACCCGCTCGAGTGCGGTCGCCGCCGTGCGGCGGGCCTTCGTGGCGGGGGACGCGTAGCCGCCGGTCAGGACCATCAGGTGGGCTTCGTACGCCCACCCGCCCGGCGCTGAGGTGTCGCGGCGGCGCACGAGGTCGATCTTGTGCCAGGTGTCGGGATTGGTCAGGAAGTGCACCAGGCGCGGCCAGCGGCCCGAACCCGAGGGCAGGCGGACGGGCAGGACCAGGTCACCACGACGTGAACCGGCGCCGCCGGTGAACACGACGGCCAAAGGCCCGGTGTGGTCCCACCACGTCGCGGCCCGCGTCTTCGTCGTATCCTTCGCCGTCACCTCGCCCGTCTGAATACGTCCCGTAGGGCGCATAGGAGCAGGCAGGTGCCGAGGCTGCTCGAGCACCCCGGTCCCTGCAGGAAGCGCGGCAGCCTGCTCCGGGGTGGTGACCATACGGTCGAGGTTGCGGTTGCGGTAGGTGTCCAGGTGCCCGGCCAGGGTGCCGTGCAGCCGGAAGGTCTCCCACTTCCGCGAGGTGGTGTGGGAGCGGGCGCGGCCTGCGATGGAGGTGTAGTCCCACCACCGGCCCGCGCGGGGCCGGCCGTACCTGCGGCCGGCAGAGTCCGGGAACAGATGCCGGCTCACGGAAGTCTCGAAGACCTCGTCGGCCTGGTGCATCACCAGTGCTTTGGTGACGTGATGGGCGAGGTGCCTGGAGTTTTCCATGTGCCGGTAGGCGCGGCGTTCCATCCCTTCCCGGGACAGACCCAGCTGAAGCCGCCAGACTCTCGCGTCCCTCTCGCGGCGGACATCGCCAGCCCAGTACGCGTCGACGGCGTCCCGCGCGTCACGCTGCAGTGCGCGTTTGACGGACCACATCGCCGAGAACAGACCCTCGGTCCGGTGCCGGATGCCGGGATCGTGGACATCGAGCGGCAGACGGATCACCGCAAGCTCGAAGTCCGCGCCTCGCGTCCAGCGCTTCCCCTTGTTCTTTCCCCGGTATCGACGAGCAGGAGCAGCATCGAAGGAGGCCGCGGTGTCACGCAGTTGTGTGGTCACCGATGCTCCACCTCCTTCTTCGCCTCATGCCGGACGCCGTCACCTGTCCGCAGTTTGACCAGCACGGCAACCAACGCCAGGCTACAAGACCCCACTGACAACACCCCGTGCCACGAGGGGACTTCGGCCTACACGATGGCCTTCACGCACCCCTGTCTTGCCCGCTGCACGTCGCCGACCTTCATGCCTGGACACCACTGACCGGGCCGCACATGCAGCACCTCATCGAGCAGCTGTGGGAGCTCGCACCCGATACGGGCCGCGGTAGGCCCTGGTCACTGCCGTTCGCCGACCGGACCCTCCTCGTTGTTCTGGCCTACCGGACCAACCTCACCATGCAGCAACTCGGCTTCGGTGTCTCCCACGCCGCCGCCCACCGGGTCATGACTCGGCTCGCCCAACCGCTCGCCGAGCTCCTCGGACCACCGACTGACCGGCGGGAAGGCGCCATTCGCCTCGGGCTCCGTCCTTGCCGCGCAGGAGTAGCTGGCGGCCGTTCTGGCAGGTCATGATCTGGCCGAAGACGGGTTCGACGATGGCTCTTCGGCGGCTTTAGGCGGACCGTCCGGGCTTGGTCCGCAGCTTGCGGGCCATGCGCTCCTTCAATGTCGCGTCCTTGGAGATGCGTCCGCGGGTGCGGACGGGACCTGTTCGTGGGCGAGTCGGCCGATAGCCATGAATGTGTCGGTGCCGCAGGCAAGTTGGCGCTCTTTTGGCGGCTTCCAGATTGGCCTCGGAGCAGTAGCCGGCAGTTGAGTGAAGATATGCCCCACAGCTCGGCGATGCGGCCGTCCTGTACCCGGAAGATCTCCAACATCGAGGGAGGAGCCTGTTCCTCAACACCCGCCGGGATGCCGTGCAGGGTCGTGCGGACTGCGGCTTTGTCTACGTCCACGAGCATGTTCTCGACGATGATCTGGAAGTCGGGAAGCGTGGTGTGGAGCCCGCTCCACGCCTTCAAAACGCTGTCGAGGCCAACGGTGCCCAGAGGGTGACTCACGAAGTCGGTGGAGAAGATCGTCTCTGCCGCCGTGAGGTCACGGGCGTTGAACGCCTCATACACCCGCTGAGCGATGGCTCTTACGTCGCCTGTCATCTCGCGCTTCCCGTCCGGAACATGGGTGTGGATCAGCTTATGAGAAGAACGGCAGCGGACCTGCGCGAGTCGAGCGGTCCGGGGCCGGTGCTCCGTGACTGCCGAAGCGGCCCAGGGCGGTGGCCTCAGGGGTAGAGCTTCTTCTGCTCGGCCAGCATCGCTACATACTTCTCAATCCGTCGCACCCGGGTCTCGGGCTTCTTGACGTCCCGGACGCGGTACAGGATCGCGTAGCGGTTCTGGCCGTCCAGCGTCGCGAAGAACTCCGCCGCGGCCGGGTTCGCCGCGAGGGCCTCGGCCAGATCGTCCGGCACCGAGGCGCTCTTCGCCCCGTCGTACGCGGCGTCCCAACGGCCATCCGCCTTGGCGAGCTCGACCTCGGCCAGCCCGGGCGGCTGCATGCGCCCTTGTTCGAGTAGGGCCGCGACCTTATCGCGGTTTACCTTCGACCACTTGCTGTTCGGCTTGCGTGGCGTGAACCGCTGCAGCCAGTTCCAGTCGTCGAACTTGCCCTTCTGTCCGTCGATCCAGCCGTAGCAAAGTGCCACATCGAGGGCCTGCGCGTAGTCCAGAGCCACGACGCCGCGGACCTTCTTCCTGAGCTTCAGCCAGATCCCGGGAGAGGAGGAGTGGTGTTCACTCAGCCAGGACTCGAAGGCCTCGGCGGATTCGAACGAAATGATTTCTAGGTCGTCAGCCACCTCAGCAGTGAACCACGCGCCGGCTGATCGCCACGGCGCATTCGCACGGCCGTGGAGTGATGACCACCTGGTCCGGGCCGAGATGCTGCAACACGCTCCGGTTCTGCCGTGTGTAGGTGCCCTTAGCGCAGCAGCCTACGCCGCACCGCCAAAGCGGCCACCAGCCAACCCTGGTGCTGTCAAGCATCTAGAACCGCTCGTCCATCCCCGCCGCACCACTGTGTCGTCTCGACCGGCTCGAACTCGAACACTCCATCCCCACCACGCACACCGAGAGCGTCCCGCACGAACGATCACGAACCCCATGAGTACTGCTTACTGACCCGCGCTCCTAGCCGACGTGGACCCGGGGACGGCGCCTCGGATCGGGTTCGGCGCGGCGTAGCACCTCGCGGGTGACCGGGGCGACCTCGCCGTCCCCGAACACCAGGAAGCCCAGCAGGTGGCTGATCGGACCGCCCTCGGTCCAGTTGAAGTAGGCGTGCGGCACCTCGCCGGTGCGTTCGCGCAGCTCCATCAGGACGGCCGCGATGGTGTTGGGCACCGTCGCGCCCGTCACGCGCAGTCTGCGCACCCCGTGCTTCTCGTCGCCGTGGACAGCCAGATCGGCGGTGAAGTCCGAGGAGTCTGCCGCCGGCGTGGCACGCGGAGGCGGTGACGTCACGAGATCGTCACACCGCCAGGTGCAGGCCTTGGCGGCTGAACAGTACGCGCATGCGATCACTGACGGCTGTAGGAAGCGTGGTGGGAACCGATCTATCCAGAGCCGCGTCCAACGGCCAGGAAGAGGGTACGGCGTGACAGGTCAGAGCAACGCTCGTCGTCGCTGTGTGGCGGCTGTTTCGGTCCGCCCGTGGCTCATCGCGGTAGCGGCTACGCCCTTGCTGGCTGCCGGTTGTGGCATGTCGGGCGATCCAGTCAAGGAAGGTTGGGCGTCTAGAACTGAGTTTTCAAGCTGTGGCGACGTGAGCTTGGTCCAGGGCGAAGAAATAAAGCAGAAGGCGGTGCGGGAAATCGCCTGCCTCCGAGGAGCCCTCAAGAGCGGCAAGAGCGCAGAATTGAAGGTGACTTATCCTACTAAGGAGGGTGATCCGATTCGCGAGTACTACCGTTTGACGGCGCAAGGCAGGCTTGAGGTGTACACCGACAGTACGGACGACCGCTACTCGGACCGGAAGTGGTCGTTCGCTAAGTGCTATACGCCGGAATGGTTGATTGAGATTTCCTGTGATCAGTGACCAGATCAACTGCCGATCGCCCTCTCGACTGTGCAGGTGAGCGAACTGCCGACTGGATAAATCCCGTTTGTCGTACGTGTTGATGAGGTGTTGCCGCACCACCGAGCGGCGAGCAGGATCAACAGTCTTGAAATCTGCCGGCTCAGCCTTCCCAGGTTTGAATCCTGGCGCCGCCACGCTAGTGGGAATCGGTCCCTGACCAGCAAGTTTGGTCAGGGGCTGGTCTCTTTTCTGACCCCTGTGGTTATCCGCCGCTCCCCGTGGTTCCCCGCCTCTTCGGGCACGGGGCGGGCACGGTTGATCGTGGCGCCCTGTCACTCCTTGATCGTCACCGTGTCGGCCCCCGGTTGGGTTGCCGTCGGTGGTGTGGTGGGAGGGTGTCGCCTCGTCCAGGGGAGCCTGACCGTCTTGCCGCGACGGATGGCGAAGCGCGCCAGGAGGACGTGGCCACCCATGAAGACGACCTTGAGAAGGACAAGCGCAAGGACGGCATTGACGCCCCACTCGGTCCATGCCGACGCGGCCAGCGCGGCACCGAAGAATCCCATGTGTCCGGCGACGACCAGTGCGCCCCCCACTGTCATGGCTATCGCCTTGCCGTGTCCTCGGGCCCTGTTGGGGCCTGCTTTCGAAGGGGGGATGGGACCTGCGGCCTCGCCGGGTGGGTCTTCAGGTCCTTCCGGCCGACGCCAGGTCACCGTCAACCCGTCGCGACGGCCGATCTTCTCGAGGCGATCGGTGATGCCGTTCTGGAGCCGCCGCAGGGTGTCCTCGTCGTTGGCGTCGACGCGCAGCGTCAAGGCGTCGGAGGCGGCATGCAGGGTGCACAGACCACCTGTGAAGCGGATGGTTCCGTAGGTGTCGGAGTAGTCGACGTGCTCCACCCGCGGCGGCCTGTGCCCGCCATTGTTAGGTTGACCGCCGGCCTGTCGGGTGGGCTGTTGATGGAGCCTCCCACCCATACGACCGAGATGGCCGCAGAGTTGGGCGAGGTACCGGCCGGCGCGGTCGGTCGCGACGCAGGCTTCAGCAAGCGGCATGAAGCATCCTTCTTTTCGGCGCCCCGCGGGGCGGGTACCTTCGGCGCGGGTATCGACGGGTTTCCAGGGGGCGAAGGCCTGCGGGAGGTTCAGATCCTGGTGAGGGCAGCGCGCCAGCCGCGGATGCCCTCGGGGTGGACGGGCAGGGTGCTGTCAACGGTGGCGGCGTCGATGGTGTCGACCCGCCACCCGTCGGCGAACGCTGTGCGGATCTCCTGTGGCGCCACCCGGAGCGCGCTCCCGGATGCGGGCAGCGGCTCGTCGCGGAAGCAGAGCAGGAAGCAGCGCCCGCCGGGCTTCACCGCGGCGCACAGGCTCTCGACGAATGCCTCACGGTCTTGACCACGGAAGCCGTGGAAGACCAGGGAGGCCAGGATCACGTCGAAGGTCTCGCCGAGGCCGGCCAGAAGCCGGGCGTCGTGGCGCAGGAATCGCGCGGTCAGGCCGCGTTCTTCGGCCTTCTTCGCCGCGAATTCCAGGGCCCTGGGAGCGAGGTCGATGCCGGTGGCGTCCAGGCCGAGTCGGGCGGCCATCAGCGCGTGCTCTCCGGTGCCGCAGCCGACATCTAGCACCCGGCCGTAGACGCCGCCCGCGTCGGCCAGTGCTTGGAAGGCGGGCTGAGGACGGCCGATGTCCCATGGTGGCGGGCCGGCATACAGATCGTCGAGCTGGTGTGGGGCGGCTGCACCGGGATGGTGCGGTGAGACGGACATGGCGTCCTCCCTGCATAGGGGTCGGCCGGACCACGCACGGGTCCGAGGCCGTAGGGTGTGCCGCCAGAGTTATCGATACACAGTGTCTCTGTCAATCCATGGTGTATTGATGTCGTCGGCTCGTACACTGCGTGGTGTGCCGAAGCTGTGGAACGAGACGATCGAGGAGCACCGCCGCGCGGTACGGGAGGCGGTGCTCAAAGTCACTGCGGCCCTGGTGGCCGAGCACGGCCTGCGCGGGGTGACGATGTCCCGCATCGCCGAAGGAACTGGTATCGGCCGGGCGACGCTGTACAAGTACTTCCCGGACGTCGAATCGATCATGACGGCGTGGCACGAGCGGCAGATCGCCGATCATCTGCATGAACTCGCCGCCTTGGGTGACCGCCCCGGCAGCGCAGGAGAGCGTCTCACGGCGGTCCTGGACGCCTACGCTTTCATCCAGCGGCGGCGCCACGGCCACGACGCAGAGATCGGTGCCGTACTGCATCGAGGCGACCACGTCGCGCACGCCGAGAAGCATTTGCGCACGTTCGTCAGTGACCTGCTCGCCGAAGGGGTGGCCGCCGGTGAGGTGCGGGACGACGTGGCTCCTGACGAGCTTGCCGCCTACTGCATGCACGCCCTGGCTGCGGCGGCCGGGCTGACATCCGAGGCCGCAGTGCGCAGGCTCGTCCAGGTCACGGTGGACGGGCTGCGCCCCTCCCGCTGACGGTACGGCACCCGGACTGGGGGCAGGCCTCTGCTGTGACCCGGCCTTGGCGTGTCATGGCCGGTGATACATGAAGCAGAATCGCGGCCGAGGTCGGCGGAGTTTCAATGACCCGGTCAAGCGCCGCTGCCTGGGGCTTGGAGCACTAGTTTGGAAGACGCCGCATGCGGGGGACCGCTGACCTGGCGACTCCGTGACCTGGTCCGGAGCGACGTTTGCGCCGCTGTTCCCCGTGAGTCCCTGCTATGCCCCTCCGGGACGGCACGCAACGGGCATGGGGCATCTTCGTCCCGAAACTATCGGCTGGACGGCCATTACGGTCCAGGACGCTGGTCGGACAGCCGTAGAGGGTCGTTGGCGGCCATGTTCGGATTCGATGGTTGCTGTACTTCGCTGTTGTACTGCAACCGTTTCGGCGGCCGGTTCTTCGCCGCCCGCCCGCTGGTCGCCATGGCGCTCAGCCGGTGGGGTCACATCCTGCTCCCCATTGTCCTGATCGCCATCGGCCCGCTGATCCTCATCGAGGGCGGCGCTCCGTAGCGGCTGGCTGAAGTAGGCGCGTAGGGGTCGGCGCGGCGACTCGCGGCAATGCCATTACTGAAGGCTTCTCATCCCGAGCGCCAGGCGTCTCCTGCCAGTGCCTGCGCGGACGCGGGCGGGGACCCAATGGTCTGGTTCGGACTGGGGACCATCGACTGAACCCCGGGTGAACCGTCTCCTGGGTCGGTCAAGCCATGGTCGAGCCGACCTTCAGTCACGACTCACCCAAGAACAACACATGAACATCTCAGGAAAGGCAAAGGAACGTCCTTGCCTCAACTTGCATCTTGTTGACGTGGCCCCGACATCCATACGGTCTGCGCGATCACGGCGCACACCCCGCGTCGAGGTCGTACCGCGCACCCCCCACAGCCCTTCCCGGTTCACCCACCATGTGGAGGACGTACGTTGCGCAGAACCGTATCCCTCACCGCCGTGGCCACGCTCGCCACGGCCGCCCTCGCCTTGGCCGTCCCCGTCGGCCAGGCGGCCCAGGCCACCGCCTCCCCGTCCCATGGCGTCACCGTCGCCCACGCCTGCGCCGCCCCGACGAAGAACGGCGATATGGCCTGCAACGCCCTGCAGGTCACCTCAGGCAACCCGAAGTCGGCACTCGCCGAAAACGACCTGACCGCGGCCGCCGCTCCCTCCGGCTACGGCCCCGCCTCGCTCCAGGCGGCGTACAACCTGCCCTCCGCGACAGGCGGTTCGGGCCAGACGGTGGCGATCGTCGACGCCTACGACGACCCGAACGCCGAGTCCGACCTCGCCGTCTACCGCTCCCAGTACGGCCTGTCCGCCTGCACCACTGCCAACGGCTGCTTCAAGAAGGTGGACCAGAACGGCGGCACCAGCTACCCGCGCGGCGACTCCGGCTGGGCCGAGGAGATCTCCCTCGACCTCGACATGGTCAGCGCGGCCTGCCCCAACTGCAAGATCCTGCTGGTGGAAGCCAAGACTCCGACCATGACCAACCTCGGCACGGCCGTGAACACCGCAGTCACGCTGGGCGCGAAGTTCGTCTCCAACAGCTACGGCGGCTCCGAGTCCTCCAGCGACTCGACCTACGACTCCAACTACTTCAACCACCCGGGCGTCGCCATCACCGTCTCCTCCGGCGACAACGGCTACGGCGTCGAGTACCCCGCTGCCTCCAAGTACGTGACGGCCGTGGGCGGTACGTCCCTGAAGGCCGCCACGAACTCCCGCGGCTGGACCGACACGGTGTGGAGCGGAGCGGGCTCCGGCTGCTCCACGTACGACGCCAAGCCCAGCTGGCAGAAGGACACCGGCTGCGCCAACCGCACCGTGGCGGACGTCTCGGCGGTCGCCGACCCGAACACCGGCGTCGCGGTCTACGACACCTATCGCTCGGCCACCGGCTGGATGGTCTTCGGCGGCACCAGCGCCTCATCCCCGCTGATCGCGGCGACCTACGCACTGGGCGGAGCCCCGTCCGCCGGCTCCTATCCGGCGTCCTTCCCGTACGCGCACACCTCGGCGCTGTACGACGTCACCAGCGGCTCCAACGGCAGCTGCGGCGGCTCCTACCTCTGCACCGGCACCACCGGGTACGACGGCCCGTCCGGGCTCGGCGTCCCGAACGGCACCGCCGCGTTCACCGGCTGAACTTCTCTGTGAGGTAAGCCCGTTGATCGTGTGCGCTGCGCGGATGACCACCGTCGCCTTGTTGCGGCACTCCTCGTCCTCCGCCACGGGGTCGGAGTCGGCGACTATGTCGGCTCCGGCCTTTCGTACGAACTCCTGCTCGGCTGCTGATCGTTGACGGGGCCCGGCGCGGTACTGGCGAGTGTGGCCGGTGCATCTACCACTACTTGTGCTTCCCGCTGCCCTTGTCGCCGTTCTTGCCGGCCGCGTTGCCCACGCCACCATGGTCGTTGCCGGAGGCGCCGACGTTCCCCGCCGTGCCCTTGCCGGGATCCGTGGCGCCCGCACTGGATTTGCCCGGCTTGCTCGGCGCGGCTGCCGCCCTCGCCAGCTGATCGGTGCAGTACGCGGCGACCTTATCCTTCCCGCCTGCGGCGGCGGCGAGCCTCTGCCAGACCGTCGCCTTGAGCGCCTTGCCACGGTCCTTGACCTGTTCGTAGGCGCGGCAATGGGCCTCGGTGTCCTTCGCAGTCGCCGGACGCTTTGCCCGTCCGAGGCCGCCGGAGGCCGCCGACGAGGTTCCACCGCCCGGTCGGTCCGAGGCGACCGCCGGCGGGCGGGCGGTACCCCGGCGGGCACCGTCAGAGGACAAGCCGGCCCAGCCGATGGCCGCCACCGCGGCGATCGCGTCGGCCCAAGCCGACGTGAAGTGCTCCGTCGTGCCCGCATCGTTGTGTGGTGCTCCGCAGAACAGCTGGTAGGTAGCCATGACGAGCACGGCCCCATCGCTTTCCCTGCCTACGCTCGCCAGGCGCACCGGCCAGTGGGGCACCGAGCCGTTGTCCGACAACCCGGACTTCGACCTGATGGAGGCCTTCACGACCGGCGAGGGCGAGAGGCCGTGGCCGGGGTAGCTGCTCGCCCGGCGGGTGTAGCCGCCGGGCGAGCACTCGAGCTGCGGTGACAGGTCACTTCTCGGCGCGCAGGGTTCCGAGCAGCCCGTGCTCCTCGTCTTCGATTCCCGCGGCGAACCAGACGCTCTCCTCGCCGGCGGACTGGTCGGTGCCGCGCTGCAACCCCCACAGGCCGGGGATCACGATCGGCTCACCCTTGCGGTCCCTTACCGTGCCCTCGAACCGGCCGGTCTTCAAGTCAAAGGCGTGGATGCGACCGTCTCCGAAGTTGCCGACGAGCAGGTCACCGGAGAACTTCCCGAATCCCTTGGGCGCTGTTTCGAGACCCCAGGGCGAATTGAGCGGCCTCCGGCTCGCGAAGCGCTTGAGCAGCCTGCCCTCGGTGCTGAACACGTCGATGAAGCCGTTGCCCGCCCCGGGGACGTCGTCCTCCTTATTGGCGTCCTGCTTCGCGTACGTCACGAAGATCTTCTCGCCGATCTTCTTGATGCCGAACGGCGCAAAGCGGCGGGGGAGGTGCGGGTCCTGGAACCGGTGGTCAGGCGGCAGCAGGTCGAAATTCGTGTCGAAGCTGTCGACGCGGGCGTCATGGAAGTTTGCGACGAGGATGCGCGGCTCGTCACACTTGCCGCCTTTCTTGCCTCTTTTATCCCTCTTGTTGTGATCCTTGTCCTTCTTCTCGCCCGGCACCAGCGCCAGGCCCTTGAAAACGGCGTTGGGCTCGAACGCGACCTGGACGGCGCGCGAACTCACGTCAGGGTTGAACGCGAACAGGGCGCCGCCCTCTCCCGCGAAGAGGAACCGGGCGGGGCCGGACTTTCCGTCATCTTTGAAGCGGAAGTTGTCGGTGTCGTTGCGCACGACCCCGGTCGGAGCGGCGCCCTCGACGAACGGCACGACCAGCGGGGTGATGTTGACCGGCTGGTTGTCCAGGGCGCCTGAGTAGGCCGTGGCCTTGTCGGAGCCGTTGTCCGATACGAGGATCTCGCCAGTGGTCTTGGGGACCATGCCCCAGGGGTTGACCAAGTTCGGGTCGGTCTTCTCCGCCCTGCCCGGGATGTCGGAGACGAGGTCGCGCTCCCGGAAGCCGTGATTGGCCTTGTGCGGCGTGTGTCCCATCCTGGGTGGCGCGGCGGCGACCGCGCCGACCGTACCCAGGGTCAGCACAACCGCCGTCAGCCGCCGCAGGCCGGGGCGGGGCTTACGGGCCGTTGCTTGTGATGCCATGCAGATGCTCCTGTTTCAGTCTGTAGCGTCGCCCCGGCTTTTGGGGGCGAGGTTGGCCTGTACCGAAAGACCTCCGAACCGGACACGCTGCGCATCGGCCAGATGGCCGAGCGGTCTGCACTCTCGCGGGTTAAAGGCCGCTACGGGACAGCCCTTGGGCGAGGCCGCTGCATGGTTCTGACTCGTCCGAAAGGCTGAGCCGCACAGGCCGGGATGTGCATCCGTGCTGCCCTCAACGGTTGCCGTCGAGGGGCATGCACGAAGGGCACGGTTGAGGCCGTTGGCGTACCCGATACGAAAACACCCCCTCCGGAAGATCTTGAGTTCTAGCGGTCATCGCAACACCCGACCTTCGGGAACGCGATGGCCTTTGAGATCCGCAAGATCCGAGCACCGCAGGGATGCAAGAAGCTGGCTCGTGAGCGGGAGGAATACTTCCGGCTCATGGATCAAGGTGTGAGCAGTCGGGAAGCGTGTCGGATCGTCGGTATCAACCGGCGTACCGGCAAGCGGTGGCGCAACGGCACCAATCCAACGCAGAAACGACCCGCTCAGCCCGCACACAGAGTGCGGGGGGAGGGGGGGGGTGTTTATGGTGATATAAACGGAGGTTAAC
>NZ_JBEYXD010000123.1:0-18713 GCF_040644975.1 Streptomyces sp. NPDC046900
CTCGACGAAACACCACCGACCGGTACCGGCCCACCCCGAATGAGACCCGACCCGCGAATCAGCGGCACAAGGACCACGTCGGAACAGCCGCCCACACAGGAAACACCGCAGCCCGCGGCGGTATCCCTGCCCGGGAACTGATCGGGTGGCATCCCAATACGGGATGACTCTTAGCTGGCTGGCGGCCGCAGCCGCTGGAAGGGGTGCTGCCACTGCGGACACTGCTGAACGTCCGCCGTCCGTCCTCCAGGCCGGAGCGCGGGCAATCGTTGTTGGTTCAGGTCCGGCCGGAGCGCGGCGATTGCCCCCAGCCCCGTCCGCGGACGGGCAGATCGCCACCCGTCCCCCGGACCGGTCCAGGGGAAACAGGGGGCACGGCGGCCCCGGGTCTCTTACCGCTTGTGGCCGTTCCCGTGTCCGTTCGGATGCAGGACGACCTTGGTCCAGCCCTCGTCACGGGCGTCGAAGTGCTCGTAGGCGGTGGGGGCCTCGTCCAAGCTGAGCTCGTGGGAGACGACGAAACTCGGCTTGGCCTTCCCTCCAGCGATCAGATCCCGCAGCGCCCGGTTGTACTTCTTCACCGGCGCCTGCCCGGTCCCCATGCGCTGGCCCTTGAACCACATCATGCCGAAGTCGATCGGGACCTTGCCCTGAGCTTCCAACTCCCCCTGGGCCTCAGCGCCGCCGGGGTCCTGGGGCAGGAACACGCCCACCACGCCGATGTCGCCCGTGAACCTGACCGAGTCGATCAGACCGTTGAGCGTGAGGCTGGCGTCCTCGTGTCCCTGGGGGTCGTGTGCCTGGTAGCCGACGCATTCGCAGCCGTTGTCGGCGCCCAGACCGAGGGTGGCCTCCTTGACGACCTCCGCCAGGTTCTGCTCGGCGGTGTTGATCGGGATGGCCCCGATCTCCTCCGCCTTGCGCAGCCGGTCGGGCTGGTGGTCGGCCGTCCAGACGCGCCCGGCGCCCTTGAGGAGGGCAGAATAGGTCGCCATCAGCCCAACCGGACCGGCCCCGAAAACGATCGTCTGGTCACCCGGTTTGACGTTGGCCATTTCGGTGGCGTGATAGCCGGTGGGGAAGATGTCGGCGAGCATCACATAGTCGGTCTGCCGCTCGGCGGCGTCCTCGCCCAGACGCAGCGCGTTGAAGTCGCCGTAGGGCACGCGCAGCAGCTCCGCCTGGCCGCCCTGGTAGGGGCCCATGTCGGCGAATCCGTAGGCCGCTCCGGCGAGGGCCGGTTCCGGCTGCATGGTCAGGCAGTAATTGGTCAGACCCCGCTCGCACTGCTTGCAGAAGCCGCAGGCGATGTTGAAAGGCAGGACCACGTACTGGCCCACCTGGACCTTGCGGACGGCCGAGCCGACCTCCACCACCTGGCCCATGTTCTCGTGTCCCAGGGTGCGGCCGGACTCGAACGAGGTGCGGCCTTCGTACATGTGCAGGTCCGAACCGCAGATGTTAGTGGTGGTGATCTTGACGATGATGTCGCAGGGGTGTTCGATCTTCGCGTCCGGTACGTCCTTCACTGCGACCGTTCGCGGGCCTTCGTATACCGCTGCTTTCATGGTGCCTTCCCTTGATGTCGCGCATGGCGGTGATGGAGAGGGCGCAAAGAGCCTGACTCTCGGAAGTGCTGCGACGGGGTCCGGGGCTCCGGCACGCCTCTGCGGGCCGTTCACCTGGATCAGATGGAACGGTCGTTTTGCCGCCGGCCCGCCAGGCGGAGCTTCGGCGCTCCGGCGGCCTTGCGTCCGGGTCCCCGTCGGCCCCCGAGGCGAAACAACCACGCATCGACCGATCAGCGGAATCTCCGGACCCGGACGACCACCAACCGACGGCACATCTGCGACTGAGGTCACCCGCTAGTGACCGTGGTCGTCCTGCAGCACGCTGCGACGCTCCTGTTCGCGCTTGGAGTAGGCGGCTGCCCGGATCGCCGCGTCGCTCTCCAGGCCCGATCCCAGCGCGCCGCCCACCGTGGCGACCGAAGCGACGAACCAAGACAGCGTCCAGTACTCCGTGGCGTGCAGCGGGGTTCGTGTCGTGGAAGCGAACACCCGGTCGTTGAGGATGAACAGTGCCCACACCAGGTTGATGACCACCAAACCCACGTAGCAGACGATTACCCCGATACCCACGGTCACGACCGTGGAGGCGTTGTAGAGAGCCGCCCTCTTCCTCGCCTCCGGCGAAACCTCATCCGTTCGATGCCACAGGTTCGCGTCCACGATCAGCCAGCCGATCATGAGAGCGACAGACCCGACCGTGGCGATCACTAGGCGTGGCGTGCTCAGGGAGGTGGCCAGGTTCCAGATGGTGGAGTTCACGGTGGCGACTGCTCCCGTGGCGAGTGCGGCCGCCAGGGCTTTGGACAAGCCCGGCACCAAACGCCACGGCCGGTTGGCGCGGACCATACCGAGGAGCACCCTCAGGTAACCGCGCGGCCCACTGACGACGTACCGCAGATCGGCGATCTCCTCCTCACCGACCTGGCCCGGATGGATGGGCGCGAGACGACCGATGAAGGGCCCCCGCAGCGGCTGACTTCGCGGAGGCCCCTCAGGCCCAGTGGCCTGCGGGCCCGCCAAGCTGAGCACGACTTCTTCCACGGCCTGCCGGGCCCTTGTCTGCAGCCGGAAGCCCCCCAGCGTGGGAAGAGACAGCAGCGCCAAGCCGTGTTCGTGACTCAGATCCACCACGAGCTTGTGCCCATGTGAGTGCAGCGGAAGGTCGGTGAGGGCCACGACGATGTCCCAGTTCCCCTCACTTCCGCGGTCCATGATTCGGTGCATCAAGGTGGGCGGGTCCTCGGCCCCCGCGGTGAAGGGCTCACTGACCACCTCGACGTCGAACCGTCGTCCCTGGCCCGACTTGTCGGCGAGCCGATCAGGAAGCATCCGGGCCATGCGCTGCGCGATCTCCGTGGGCGCGTCCGGATCCGCCAGGAGAGCCACGACCGTAACGCCCTGAGACGACACCCGCATGACTCCCTCTCGTCGGACCCCGCGATCGCGAGTGCCCACAGGATGCCCCCGAGGTAACGCCGACGCCGCGTGACACGCAGGCCCCCGCCAGCAGGTGCAGGCGGTATGGTCAGATCTCCTCGTCCTCCCCGTACAGGGCCTGCTCCACCACCAGGCCACACGGTTGCGTGCGCCACCGCGAACACCAGCTCCGCGCCACCCCGGTCGGCACCGCACGCCGCGCCACCGGACACCCGGCTTCGGTGTCCTGCCCGGAAGTACGCAGGCAGGGGGCAGGCGAAGGCCCCGACTGGTTCGGGGGATCCCAGCCAGGGCCGATCGAGAGTGGGCGCGAGGGCGGTCGCCTCGCGGCGGGGGCTCCATAAGGCTTCAGCTGAACGATCGTCCTCATGGGCAAAGGGTGAGGCCCGGGGACACAGTTCCCTCCACGCCCACATACGGATCAACGGTGAAGCACGCTCGAGTGTTTCCTGGGAGCGTCTCATACCGGGGTTTCTTCGAGCGCTCGTGTGAGCGAGGCCCGGTGACGGCGCCTGTCGCGCGGTTCCCGGCGCGATCAGGTAATCAGTAACGGTGAACAAGGACGCGACCGACCCCTTCGTACATGTCCGGGGCGCCGGTGAGAACAACCTGCGCAACATCGATGTCGACGTTCCGCGGGACGCGATGGTCGCCTTCACCGGCGTCTCCGGTTCGGGCAAGTCCTCGCTCGCGTTCGGCACGCTCTACGCGGAGGCCCAGCGGCGCTACTTCGAGTCCGTAGCACCGTACGCCCGAAGACTGTTGCAACAGGTCGGCGCACCGCACGTGCAGGAAATCACCGGACTGCCACCGGCCGTGGCCCTGCAGCAGCGACGCGGGTCGCCCAGCTCGCGCTCGACGGTCGGCACCCTCACCACGCTGTCCAATCTGCTGCGCATTCTGTACTCCCGCGCCGGCACCTATCCGCCCCGGGCCGCACGGCTGGAAGCCGAGTCGTTCTCACCCAACACCGCGGCCGGCGCCTGCCCGGAGTGCCACGGACTGGGCGTCGTGCACGACGTCGCCGAGGACCTGCTTGTCCCGGATCCCTCGCTGAGCATCCGCGAGGGGGCGATCGCCGCCTGGCCGGGCGCCTGGCAGGGCGCCAACCTGCGCAGTGTCGTGAGCGGCCTGGGGATCGACATCGACCGACCGTGGCGCCGGCTCAGGAAGAAGGACCGGGACTGGCTGCTGTACACGGACGAGCAGCCCTCCGTGTACATCGAGCCGGAGGAGGACCGCGTCGACTACGGCTACCAGGGCAAGTTCTGGAGCGCCCGCAAGCACGTCATGCATGTCCTCGCCGACTCCAAGAGCGAGAAGATGCGCGAACGGGCGCTCCGGTTTGTCAGGAGTGTGCCCTGCCCCGCGTGTCACGGCAGCGGACTGCGGCCCGAGGCGCTCGCCGTGACCTTCGCCGGGCGTTCCATCGCCGAGATCAACGCGATGCCGCTCACCGAGGTCGTGGCGCTGCTGCGGCCCGTCGCGGGGCGGTCCGAGGTCGACGCCACCACGTCGACCGCACGATCCGGGGAGACGACCGAGGTCGCGGTGCGGATCTGCGGCGATCTGGTCGCGCGGGTCGAGGTGCTGCTCGACCTGGGCCTCGGATATCTCAGCCTCGGGCGCCGCTCGACGACCCTGTCGCCGGGCGAGGCGCAGCGCCTGCGGATCGCCACCCAGTTGCGCTCGGGGCTGTTCGGCGTGGTCTACGTCCTCGACGAACCTTCCGCGGGCCTGCACCCGGCTGACGTGGAACCGCTGCTGGAGGTGCTGGAGCGCCTCAAGGCGGCGGGCAACTCGCTGTTCGTCGTGGAGCACGACATGGACGTCGTACGGCGGGCGGACTGGGTGGTCGACATCGGCCCCGGTGCGGGCGAGGGCGGCGGACGCGTGCTGTACAGCGGCCCGGTCGCCGGTCTTGAACGGGTCGGGGAGTCGGCCACGAGCGAGTACCTGTTCGGGCGCGCCCAGCCGCTCGATCACCGCCCGCGCACACCGCACGGCTGGCTGCACCTGCGCGGCGTCTCCCGCCACAATCTGCACGACGTGTCCGTCGACGTACCGCTCTGCGTACTGACGGCGGTGACGGGCGTGTCCGGTTCCGGAAAGTCGACGCTGGTGACGCAGGTGCTCGCCGAGGTCGTCCGCGGCCACATCGGACTCGTACCCGAGGAGCCCGATGAGGCACAGCTGGAGGTCGACGTCCAGGACGCGTCGGGGGTCGAGTCGTTCGACCGGCTGGTCCAGGTCGACCAACGGCCCATCGGCCGAACTCCCCGGTCCAACCTGGCCACGTACACCGGGATGTTCGACGCGGTGCGCAAGCTGTACACGGCGACGGACGAAGCCAGGGCGCGCGGCTACTCGGCCGGGCGGTTCTCCTTCAACGTGCCCGAAGGGCGGTGCGAGACCTGCCAGGGTGAAGGATTCGTCGCGGTGGAACTGCTGTTCCTGCCCGGCACCTACGCGCCGTGCCCGACCTGCGAAGGCGCCCGGTACAACGCCGAAACGCTGGAAGTCACCTACCGCGGCAAGAACATCGCGGAAGTACTGGCGCTGTCCGTCGACGCCGCCGCCAAGTTCCTGTCCGCCGTCCCGGCCACCTCCCGCAGTCTGGAGACGTTGCGCGAGGTGGGACTGGGGTACCTGCGGCTGGGCCAGCCCGCGACGGAACTCAGCGGCGGTGAGGCGCAACGCATCAAACTGGCCACCGAACTGCAGCGAGCCCGCCGCGGGCACGCCCTCTATCTGCTCGACGAGCCGACGGCGGGGCTGCACCCCTCGGACATCGCGCTGCTGCTGCGACAGCTGCACCGGCTCGTCGACGCCGGCAACACGGTCGTCCTCGTCGAGCACGACCTGGACACGATCGCCACCGCCGACTGGGTCATCGACCTCGGTCCGGGCGGCGGCGACGCGGGCGGGCGGGTGGTCGCGGCGGGCCCGCCGGCCAAGGTGGCGAGGGCCCGCCGCAGCGCCACCGCACCCTATCTCACGGCCCGGCTCGCGCGCTCTGACGACAGCGCGAGGGGCTGAGCACCGGTCAGCCGGGTTCGGGGCGCAGGGTCGCGCGCGTCGCCATGCTGCGTTCCAACTTGTGGCGGATATTGCCCTCGAGGTGTCCCGTCCGGGCCCACTACACGATGAGTTCGGCGACGTGGCGCATCTTGATGTCGGTGTGCTTGGAGATCTCCCGTAGGACGTCCCCGCCGTCCTCCGCGCGCGGGCCGGCCAGCGTGACGACGATGCTTGATCGCCCTGCAGATCGCCCTGATGCGGGCCCCGGCCGCATGCTGGTGGGCGCGGCAGACCGTGGAGTCGACGTTCAGGTCTCACGTGATCGCACCCTTCGCCTCGGCCAGAGACTGGAGCCGGGTGAGGATCCGGTGCCAGGTGCCGTTCCGCTGCCATCGGCGGAACAGGTCGTAGACCCGGCCCCCCGGCCCGTACTCGACGGGCATGTCCCGCCACGGAACACCGGTACGGACCCGGAACCGTATGCCGTCCATCAACTGCCGCCGAAGCCAGACAGGCGGCTGCCCCTCCCCGGCACCCTTCGGCACCAACGGCTCCAGCACCGCCCACTGCTCGTCCGTGAGACCTCCCCGCTCTATGAACCGTGATCATTCACAGCCCAAGATCCATTTTCGATACACGGCCTGGTTGCGCCCGGAACCTGCGGTGAACCGCGTTCAGTTGGAGGACGTGCCCGCGGGTGAAGGAGCGCAGGAAGATGCCCAGGGTGGGGCCTGCACCCCGTGCAAGGCGACCCGTAGGTCCGCCAGTCCAGCAGTGTGCCGCAGCGTCCGCAGTCGGCGCCGACGTGCTGCGGCGTCCGCGGGGCTGATCGTGATCGCCGCGTGGGAGTGGAATTCCCACGGCATCGAACCAGCCATCCTGATGGCGCTCATCGTGGTGATGACGATCACCACTTGGGCGTGGCGACATTCGACGCGGCTGCGCGACGGTACGGTCCGGCGGCCGTACGGAGGCGACCGCCACGGCTGACCGGCCCGTGGGGTGGAGAGCGGGCCCACCTCCACCGTGCACCGCCTGCTCTCTCCGCGGCGACGAGGCCTTTGGTTCAGCCGGGCATGGGGTGGTGCGCCCGGGCGAACTGCTCCACCACGGCGGCGCAGAAGGCGGCCAGATCGGCCGGGCCGCGGCTGGTGACGAGCTGCCCGTCGACGACCACCTCCTGGTCGGCGACGACCTCCGCGCCGGCGTTGCGTAGATCGGTGCGGATGCTGGGCCAGGACGTCAGGCGGCGGCCGCGCACGGCGTCGGCCTCCGCCAGGGTCCACGGGCCGTGGCAGATCGATGCGACCGGTTTCCCGCTGGCCATGAAGTCCCTGCCGAACTGCACCGCGTCGCGGTCCATGCGCAGTTGGTCGGGGTTCATGGTGCCGCCGGGCAGGAGCAGGGCGTGGTAGTCGTCGACGGAGGCGTCGGCGACCAGGCGGTCCACGGGGAAGGTTCCTGCCGCGTTGAGGTCGAACTGGCGGGCCTGGATCTCGCCGGGATGGAACGAGACGATCTCGGTCTTCGCCCCTGCACCCTGTAGCGCACCGCGCGGCTGGTCGAGCTCCACGCGCTCGACGCCGTCGGTGGCCAGAATCCCCACCCGCATCCCCCGAATTCCTGCGTCATGGTATGGCTCCCTTCACGAGTCGCTGGTTGTACGACGCGAGCGGCAGGGACACCCGGCAGGGCCCGTCCGGATCCCTTTTCCGGACCGGGGACTGCAAGGCGCGGCCGAGGGTGCCCCGAGCGCACGTCTGCGCGCGGTCAGCCGGAGCTGCCTCCGAGTCAGGACGACCTTCGTCCAGCCGTCGTCACGGGCGCCGAAATGCCGGGAGCCGTGTATCCGACTGCTGCATTGTTCAGTAGGAGTTCGTGGGAAACGATCCAGGACGGCTCGGCCTTCCCGGCCCGGACCAGGCCGCCAGGCGAGTTCGGTGACCTGCCAGACGGTGGGAAGACGCCGGAAAGCATCACGTAGTCGGTCCGCCGCTCCCTACCCTCTTCCGGCAACACCAGGCAGTTGTGGTCGCCGCAGGTAACGCGCAGCAGTTCGGCCCGCCCGCCGTTGTAGGGACCCACGTCGGCGAAACCGTACGCGGCCCTCGGGTTTGTCGGGAGTGGTCAGACAGAAAGCCGTCAGGCAGGCCCTTCTTGGGCCTTTCGGCACGCGTATCGGGGACGTTCTTCACGCTCACGCCGCGCGATCCCTCGTGGACGACAGCTTTCATGACTCTTCCCTCGGCGTGTCAGAGCAGCGGGGACGAGACGGACCCTCGAAATGACCTTCCGAGTCAGGCGTCGTTGTGAAGGCAAGGGGGTGTGATTTTCCTGGCCAGGCGATCAGCCGCGCTGAAACCGCGATCGCGAATCCCCGAGCACCTGCGGCGCGACCCGGTGGCAGGGTGGTCTTGCGCACCAGCGCGGTGCGCGAGTACGCCGACTTTACGGCAACCGCGGGACCCGACCTGCCGCGGCAGTCCCGCAGCCCGGCGTGAGCGGTCGCGTGTGGCAAGAATGACCCCATGCACATTGTGATCGCGGGCGGACACGGAAAGATCGCGCGCCGGCTGACCCGGCTGCTCTCGGCGCGCGGCGACAACGTCACAGGGCTGATCCGCAACCCAGACCACGCCGACGACCTGCGCGCGGACGGCGCGGAACCGGTGGTGTGCGATCTGGAGCACGCCTCGGTGGACGAGGTGGCCGGCCACCTTGGCGGCGCCGACGCGGCACTGTTCGCCGCGGGCGCCGGACCGGGCAGCGGCGCGGCCCGCAAGCAGACGGTGGACCGGAACGCGGCCATCCTCCTCGCCGACGCGGCCGAGCGCGCCGGGATGCGCCGCTTCCTGGTGATCTCCGCGATGGGCGTGGACAGCCCGCCGCCGCCCGGCACCGACCCGGTGTTCGCCGCCTACCTGAAGGCCAAGGGCGAGGCGGACGCCGACATCGCCTCCCGTCCGGGGCTGGACTGGACGATTCTGCGCCCGGGGATGCTGACCGACGACCCCGGTAGCGGCCGTGTCACGCTCGCCAAGCACACCGACCGCGGCCAGGTGCCGCGCGATGACGTGGCTGCGGTGCTCGCCGCCCTGCTCCACGAGCCCAGGACCGCCGGGCGCATCCTCGAGCTGATCAGCGGGTCCACCCCGGTCGAGGAGGCGGTGCGCGCCGTGGCCGGCGGCTGACGCCGCAATCCGCCCTCGCCCGGGTGCCGGTAATGACTCACACCCGGGCACTTTAACAGGCGCAGCGCAGCGAGGCCGACACGGTGTTCCGCAAGCTGAGGGACATCGCCGCGCCGAGCGGTACACCCTTCGAGCACGAGTCGATCGGCTACGCTTTCGGGCACGTCGAGGCGATGTTGGAGAAGGGGCAGACGTCGAGGAGGCCCGGGACAAGCTGGACTGGCTGGAGAACGCCCTGGCGCGCACCGGGCACACGGGGCGCGGTGTCCCATACGTGGGCGGCCCGTGCGACGGCGGCCACAACCCCGACGGCGAGATCGACGCCATCCTCTGCATGGTTGGTCCACCGGCCGATGGGTGGCTCGGTGTCCTCCGCCCTCCTCCACCACCGTGGCAGCCGCAGTCGCGCGGGTGTTGGAAACGGCGATGAGGACGGCTCCGGCCACCGCAGCGGCCACGCCGCCGATCACAACACGCGCTTTGCCGGCGCGCCCGAGGCCGTTTATCTTCGGCTGCAGGCCGTTCACCGTCGGTTCTGGTGGTACCCGCTTGCGAGGTCGTGGGCTCACCGGTTCACCCTGGTTTTCGTAAGTCGATGCATTCGCATTCTCCCTGTGTGAGGGACCAGCGCCGGACAGCGTCGGTGCCGACGACCTGGCTGACGGCCGATGGTGCGGGCGCTGTCCGGTCGCGGATCGCCTCTCTGGACGACGCTGGATTGCCGTTCGCACGGTGAGGCCGCAGACGTTCCACCACGGCCTGAGAGGGGAGGATGGACGTGAGCGACGAAGGAGGCCCGTCATGAAATCCGGAGCCCCTGATTACGACGCCTGGTACTCGCGCACACCCTCGCAGGCCGAGGGCGAGCGGGACGAGACGGGCGAGCGTACCGCAACGGAACAGCACCCGGACGTCCCCCGGAGCGAGCCATCCCAGGCGGAGGGCGAGCGGGGCGACGACGCCTAGCGCCACTGGACGACCCGTTCGCCGGGGGCCGGGTGAGGGTGCACTTTTCCCGGCGCTGTCACCGGTTCCCGGCCCGCCTGCCGTCCAGCAGTCCGTGCAGGTGGGCGGCGGCGTTCTCGATGTCCGCGTATTTCTGCTGTCCGGCGCGTACCTCGGCAGAAAGCACACCGCAGCGGTGGACGCGCTCGAAATCGCCGTAGGGGAACTTGTACCGGCCCTTGGTCTCCTCTCCCATCTCGTCATCGATGCCCAGGTACCACCTGGCGTACTCGTTGAATCCGTGCTCCTCGAGGTAGGCATTCTCGTCCGCTGCCGAAGGCCGGTGCTCGCTCCACTCGTCCCGGTCGTCCAGGACGATCCGGCCCTCTTCGGTCAGTTTCTTTGCGTGGTTGAACGCCATCGCGTTCAGTTTCACCGTCATGCCGTTTACCGCCCCATCGACAGTCCTGTTCAGATGTCGGCTGCTGCCGCCCGGATATCCTGTTGAGCCTGCCCCATCAGCTCGTTCAAGTCGCCGACCTCAGGAGTGAGTTCCCGCGCGCGCGGCGCGATCTGCTGCAGCCATGCCGCAGTGGCCAGGGCCAGTTCGACGGCCTCCCGGGTCCGCTCCTCGCCGAGCAGTTTCTCGACCTTGAAAGCAATGCTCGCGAGCGTGTCGTCATCGGTGGCAGGCACCAAGTAGGACTCCAGGCCCGGCGGATACGGTGTCCGCTCCCGGTACTCACGCATCGCGGTCACGACCGCGGGCACCGCGCTGTACCTGTCGAGGAGACCCATGAAGACGTACAGGCGGGCCACCAGCCGTGGCAGGCCGGGGTGCCGATCCAGCCAGGCCATCAGTTCACGCTGATCACCGACGTGGGACATGATCTGCGACATCTCCGCTGCGACCCGGTTGGGCCAGGTCCAGTGGAAGGGCAGCAGCCGCGCCACCTGATGGGCGAGCGCCGCCTCGCCCTCCGCGTCCAGCGTGCCGGCGGCGAATTCGGCGACCTGCCTGTGGTCCAGTCCGTAGTCGGCCGGCGCCGCCCGGTCTTGTGAGCTCTGTGACGAGTCGTGGCGCAGACGCAACAGCTGTGTGCCGATCTTGCTCAGTGTCCGATTCCGCATTGTTCCTCCCAGCTCGCGATGTGTTCTTCATCGTCCGGAGCGGCCGAACGACCAGTTCCTGCTCGGATCCACGCGACCGCCCCACCACCCCCGCAGTTCGCCGGACTGCAGCGAACGCAGCAGACCTCCTAGGGTGGTCCGGTCGCGTCGGCGCCGGGCTCCCTGGCGGTCCTCGGTGTGCGAGACGCGCAGGCGTCTGTCGATGTCCAGTCGGTTCATGAGTCGTAGGTCGGCGAAGGTCCGGCTCAGGTAGCGCAGGCCGATGGCGCAGTGATCCATGGCGTCCAGACCGCTGCGCAGGACCAGCCTGGTGCCGCGTGCCGGACGTCCCCGCGGATTCAGGCGCAGGTTCTCCTTGGCCGACCAGTTCTATGCCTAACAGAACGCGCGGACGGTCAAGAACGCGGCCGAGTACTACCGGACGATGTTCGGTGGGCAGGTGTCGTCCTGGAACCTGCGTGACCGCCACATGGTCGAGACCCTGGAGGCGCTCGCCGAGCATCTCAGCCACCGGCGGAGCAGCCCCGCCAGAATCGTCGTGTGGGAGCACAACTCCCACCTCGGGGATGCCCGGGGCACGGAGGCCGCGCTCCGCGGCGAGCTCAACGTCGGCCAGTTGGCGCGGCAGGCGCACCCTGATGACTGCTGCCTGCTGGGCTTCACCACCTACACCGGCACGGTGACAGCCGCGGACGACTGGGGAGGACCGGTCATGCGCAAGGCGGTGCGCCCGGCACTCGTTGAGAGCGTCGAGGACATGTTCCACCAGGTCGGCGAGAAGGAGTTCCTGCTTCCGTTCAACCGGACGCCCCTGGCCGCCGACACGCTGCGCAAGGCGCGCCTTGAGCGGGCGATCGGCGTCATCTACCGGCCGGAGACCGAGCGGCAGAGCCACTACTTCCGCGCGCGCATGTCGGACCAGTTCGACGGCGTCATCCACATCGATGGGACCCGGGCAGTCGAACCCCTGGAGCGCACGGCCGAGTGGCAGGAAGGCGAGGTCCCCGAGACCTACCCGTTCGCCGTATGACAACTGCCGCCGCCTTACGAGGCACCGGAGCCGCCCGCCCCGTGCCAGAGGCCCTGCACCCTGAACCACACTCCCGGACTGAACACGGACTCCACTGCCGCAGGCAGTCCGACCGGCACCCGGATGACCCTCAGAGCTCCGCTGGGGTGCAGGTCGTAGGCGTAGTTGAGTTCGTTCACCACATCTTCGTAGGCGACGTCCCAGATGGTGCGGTTGGTGTAGCCGTTGGGATCACCAACCTCTACGAGCTTAATGAAGACGGACATATCTCGACCATATGCGCGAAACCCGCGATCGCGCCCGCTGGGCACATGTCCGGTTCCCACCGCCGCGCGTACCGCGAGGGCCGCCGCTTTTCTGACGACGCCCCCCACGAGCCGTTGCCGGTGCCACGGTGTCTCCTAACGCCCGATCACCCTGTCGGTTGACATCCGCCCGCCGCGGGCTCCCCTAGCTAGGCCGTCTTGTTTGGATCATGGGATCGATGGATTGGGTGTGCCGTTGCCTGACGTCCAGCGGGTGCGGATCGATCGCGTCCCTTCGGGTGGGACATCCGCTCACGGCCTCGCAGTAACGGTGGCGCAGCGCGAACGCCCAGGTACTGGCCCTGCCGGGCAGGTCAGCCTGCCGTCGCGGCCTCGCAGCGCCGGCATCCCGGCGGCCACGGCGCGGTCGTCGGGACGGGCGCGGTGGGCGGGGAACCGCGCCTGACCAGGGATCAGTCGCGCAGCAGAAATGCGGCAGCGGCCAGGCGGCAGCCCGTGGACAGCAGGCAGGACGCGCCGAGGGTGACGACATCGTCCTCCCCGGCGGACTCGAACATCAAAGTGGCGCGCGTCGACGGCTCGAACACCGCACCCTACTGCTCCGGTGCCGTCTCGCGAGAGGCCGGATTCCTGACCCGTGCGCCGTGCATTGCCGACCCTCCGAGAACCGCCCGCTCGTCCGCGGTGTCTCAGCCCGCTGGGTCGATTCCGACCGCGCGATTTGGTCACCGGGCACCGATGCCGATCGCATACCCGGCGCGCAGCATGGCATTCGTCGACCCCCGAGTACTCACGCCGCTGCCGGCCCCGGTGAGTTCATCCCGGCCCGCAACCGAAGACGGGTCTGCCTGACCATCAACGGCAGCTACTGGGTCGGGGCCGCCGTTGGGAGCCTGGGCGCTTCGTCCTGCTGAACACCGCCTGGTTCCCCGCGGACGTCGGCTGGCGGGTGGCATTCGGGAACGGCGGCTTCCTCGGACTGGAGATCATGCTGGTCCGCCGCACCGTTCCGGAGAGCCCTCGTTGGCTGTTCATCCATGGGCGGGAGAAGGAAGCCGAGGAGATTGTGGACCGCATCGAGTCGGAGGTGCTAGCCCGGGAAGGCATCGAACTGCCGCCGTCCAGCGGGTACCTCACCGGACGGCAGCGGGCGTCGATCCCGTTCCCGGAGATCTCTCGGGTGGCGGAACAGCGCTATCCGCGTCGGCCGCTGCTGGGCCCGGCCCTCTTCGCCGGGCAGGCGTTCCTGTACAACGCCGTGAGCTTCCGACCTGGGCACGATACTCAGCGGCTACTTCGGGGTGGCCCCTGGCGCGGTACCGCGCTCCATGCTGCTCTTCGCGATCAGCAACTCCTCGGTCCCCTGCTGCTCGGGCGATTGTTCAACACTGTCGGGCGCAAGCCGATGATTATGGCGAGATACTTCGGCTCGGCGGTCATCGCGATCGTGCTGGGCGTGGTGACCATGACCTCAGCCCTGTCCGCGTGGCAGTTCTCCGTCCTGGTGGCCGTGGTGTTCTTCACCGCCTCCGCCGGTGCGAGCTCGGCCTACCTGACGGTCAGCGAGGTCTTCCCGATGGAGAGCCTGTGCATTGCCCTGTTCTTCGCGGTGGGCACCGCCGTCGGCGGCATCACCGGGTCCATGCTGTTCGGTCAGTTCGTGTACAGCGGCAGTCTCACCCTGGTCGCGGTCGGCTTCCTGATCGGCGCTGGGGTGATGGCGCTCGGCGGCGTGGCCGAGGTGTTCTTCGGGGTGCGCGCTGAGCAGCAGTCGCTGGAGAACATCGCCCGGCCGCTGACCGCCGAGGAGACCGAGTCCGACTGGCAGCACCCGGGCGCCGCCGTAGCCCGCGACGAGCGCGCCACGCACCGCAGGGAGCACGAGCGGGCCGGTGCTCGCCGGTACCGGCCAGGTCCCGGCGGCCCGCCGTACTCCCCGGGGATGGCCGGCACCGGTGGTCCGACCAGCCGCACCGCGGCCGACCGGTCGCACAACGAGGAGATCGACGAGGTGGCGGCGGCACTCGAACGGTACGGGCCGTCCGGCCGGCAGGCGCCTGAACAGGCCGTCAGGGGGCGCGCCTGGGGCCCTGGCCGCTTCCGCAGCGCCCTGAAGGACACGGTCGAGAAGTCCCGGGCGCAGCGGCTGTCCTCCGGTGCCTATACCCCGCCGGCCCGGGCCGGCCGCTGACGGGAGGGATGTGGAAGATGTCCGACGGTACGGCCACCAGGCCCGCGGCGTTCGTCTTCGACCTGGACGGGACACTCGTCGACAGCGTCTACCAACACGTCATCGCCTGGCAGCAGGCGTTGAGCGAGATGGGCATCGGCCTGGCGATCTGGCGGATCCACCGGAGGATCGGGATGAGCGGTGGCCTGCTCGTGCAGGCCATGATGCGCGAGACCGGCGTACGGCTGACGCCGAAGGATGCCGATGAACTGCAGAACGCCCATCACCGCCATTTCGAAGGCTGGACGAACGCCATCCGGCCGCTGCCCGGAGCCGCCGAGCTTCTCCGGACGCTGACAGATTGCGGCGTCCCCTGGACGATCGCCACCAGCGCCCGCCGGGACGACGCCGCACCCATGTTCGCCAGACTCGCCGTGCCGCCTGACGTGCCGACGGTCACCCGCGAGGATGTCAGCCGCGCCAAACCCGACCCCGATCTGTTCCTGGCGGGCGCGGCGCGGCTCGGAATCCCCGCCCGCGACTGTGTCGTCGTCGGAGACAGTGTGTGGGATCTGCTGGCTGCGCGGCGGGCGGAGGCACTCGGAGTGGGGCTGCTGTCCGGAGGATACGGGCAGGACGAACTGGAGCGGGCCCAGGCGTTCCGGGTGTACGCCGACCCCCTCGACCTGCTGGGGCACATCGACGAACTCGGCGTCCGGGACGCGCACGGCGCCTGAGCGCGACGCATCCGTCCCCGGGCGGTCCGGCACCCGGGGACGGACGAGGATGGCGGCACGGCTCAGGAGGCCGGTGCGGTTCTACCGCCGGCCTCGCTGGTCTTGACGCGGACCACCACGTCTGACGCCTCTTCCAGGCTGTGGTCCAGGTTGTTGAGTAACCGCTCGTCGTCGGTGCGGACGCCCCGGAGCATGGCGGCGTCGAGGCTGTCGCCGATCTCATCGGCGAAACGCTCTGCCGCGCGGGCGGCGGCCGCCGCCTTGGCCGCGACGGCGAACTCCTCCTCGATGTCCTTCAGGAGGCGTTCCGGAGTGTGACCATCGTGCCCGGTCCGCACGGCTGACGGCAGCCCCGACCTCAGCCGCCACAGCACGCGGCCGGTGCTCACGGCCTGACCGCCCAGGATGATGAAGGCCTCGGACAACGGTCCTCGGGCGGTCAGCTGCTCCAGGCGGCGATTCAGCTCGTGGATGTGGTAATCGACCTCCTGGATGTGGTCCTCCAGGGTCTGCCGGTGGTCCCTCGCGGGTTCGGCGGCCAGATCCGCCCGCAACTGGCCGGCGACCGCCTCCTCGGCATCGCGGACGTCGCGCAGCAGCGGGATGACCGCTTCAGCGGTGACTGCCATCAGAACTCCTCACAGGGCGATGGACAAAGGCGGCCGGAGAGCTTGCCTGGGTGCCGCGGGGCAGCGGGCGAACGCTCGCCGCCCCGTCCGGCCTGGGGGACCGGAGGTCAGTCCCCCTTCTTGATCTCCACATGCCGGGCCTTCGCCGGCTGGGCCTTGGGCACGGTCACCGAGAGCACGCCGTCGGACAGCGCGGCGTTCACGTTCTCGGCCCGCACGTCACCGGGCAGCACCACCCGGAACTCGAAGCGTCCGGTGCGCCGGGTCCGGTGCCGCATGACGCCTTTGCGCTCGCGCTCCTTGATCTCCCCGGAGATTGCCAGTTCCCGGTCGTTGATCTCCACGTCGATGTCCTCGTTCCTGACGCCGGGCAGGTCGAGTTCGATCACATACGCGTCGTCCGTCTCGGAGATGTCGGCCTGCGGGATCCAGGGCATCTCTGCCGGCGTGGCGCCGGGCCCCACGGTCGACTCCAGCAGCCGTCCCATCTGGTTGAACAGATCGTCAAACTCGGCGAGAGGGTTGCGTGTCCACGCGGTGGCCCCGGGCTCCGCCAGGGCGCCGACTCGCTGTCGGCGTGCGGGTAGCGTCATCAGAACTCACCTCCACGAGTTACATTTCCGGTGTTTTGGACGTATCGGTGTACCCGGCGGGAGGTTGCTCAGATACCTCCGGCCGGGAAGTCAGGCGGCGGCGAGTGTGTTCGATTCGCTATCCATGGGGCGTTCCGGTGTCTGCATGCCGTGCGGGGCGAATCAGGACTGGTCGAGTTCGTCCTGGACCGACGGCTTGGGGACGTCACGCAGGTGCTGCGATTGGCCGGGGCGGCCGCCGTCCCGGGCCTGCTCCGCGCGCTGCGCCGCGCTCAGGTCCAGGTCGGATGCCGGGTCGACGCGCACCGACCTGGCCACCTCATCCCGGTTGCCGTACTCGTCCGGGGGAATGGCGCGAAGCGCCTTGACCACTTCCTCGGGCGCTCCGGCACTCTCGGCGGCCTGGACCAGTTCCTCTTTGCCCGCAGGGAAGTCGACGTCCTGCCGCGCGTCCAACACGTCCCGTACGCTTGTGGAAGACATATCTCCTCCTCGGTTTTTGTCCCGGGGCACTTCGTACTCGTGCCCTACCTGTGGCATTCCTGGCAAAACCGGCTGCTGGCGATGTCGAAGCATTCCGGGGAATCCTGTGCCCGACGCCCGAATCCAGGGGAGATCACATGCCCGGCAATATCGAACGTGCCGCCCTGCGCGCCGCGGCTCAGGCCGCCGAGCAGATCCTGGCGGACGCCGCCGAGCGGGCTGAGCAGGCCGAGCGGCAGTACCCGCAGGACCCGTACGCCGAGCGCGTCGCCGAGGTCGGGATGCTCACCGGTGCGTTGAGGGTCCTGCTGGACGCGGTGCGCCCCTTTACCGAGGAAGGTGAAGAGGGCGGGCAGTGACCGGCGCTTTCGGCACCGGCCGCGAGGTCCGCGTCGGCATTTCGATCGCCGTTTGGGGCAGTGCATGCGCGGTACCTGTGATGGGTTGCAGGGTGGTCCCACTCGCCTTCGCTGACGTGGCGTTCCAGAGCCTCCAGCACGGTGCGCACGACTCGTTCGATGCCGCCGTCGACCGCGTAGGGAAAGTCGTCCCGGACGCGCTGGATGAATTCCTCGCCGCTCAGCTTCACTGGTGTCTCGGATGGCTTCCATCCGTCGTAGTAGACGCCGCGGATCAGGGTCGGAAGCTGCACCCCGAAGTGCGCGGCCCCGTCGACGGAGAGGCGGTCCCGTAGCCCGTGCAGGACGGCGCGCAGTGCGGCGTACGACCCCTTCCGTCTGTCCTCGCCCTACCAAGCGATGGTCCGCAGAGCCTAATCAGCAGTCCAGAAGAGGTGGCGGGACAGGGGGAACAGCCTGCTGAGCCATGGCCGGCAGCAGTTTCAAAACCATCCCTGCCCCGCTCGCGCGACCCCATCGTCGCGAACGATCGGGCCGTGCGAAAGAAGGTAGGGCAGTCTCAGCCGGTGCTCGAAGGTACCGGGGAACCGACGAAATGCGCTCATCAGGATTTACATCCCGTCAGCGGAGATCCCTTCCTGCGACCAACAAGATCATTTCCCACTTCCCAGATCACGTTAGGTACGGGTTGAGGAACGCTGGGACGCCGTCTACCAGAGCATCTACCGCACCGCACTGACCATGCACGCCGAGCCCGGCTCGGCCCTCGCCGGTCTTCAAGGCGAAGCCCAGCGACGGCTGCCCACCGCACACCTGCTGAGCCGCGTCGCCGTTACCGGCGCACGACCACTTCACCGCGCCGCCCGGTCCCCGACTGCTCCCAACGCGACGGCGCCCGAGGCCGGTTTTGGAACGCTTGTGACGGCGGTGCGGCCCGTCGGCGACCGCAACGCCATCCTGGTTCGCCGCCGCGACGCTCAGGCGCCAGGATGCGCCGGCGCCTTGAGTTTCCAGCCGCTGACGCTGCACCCCTGGGCCGGGAACCGCGCACAAGGCGACCACACTTGCGTGGCTCTCACCGGTCCACGCCTCCCATCACCGGGTCGATGCTCGCCACCGCGACGATGACGTCCGCGACCTGCCCGCCCTC
>NZ_JBEYXD010000124.1:0-18296 GCF_040644975.1 Streptomyces sp. NPDC046900
CTTGCTCATGTTGCTCTTGCCACTCAACCTGGACTGCTTCCTCTGGGACCCAACCGTCCCAGTATCAGGCTGTCCAGCTCAGCGGGGGAACTTCACCTTCCGCTTTGGCCCCCACCTGGCCCGCGAAGCCAACCGTTGGCTGCACATCGCAGGCGCCCCCATCCGCCTCACCGGTACACCGGCCGTGCCCACCGAACTCGGCCCCGTGGCCTGCCCCGACGCGGTCCTGTGCCGCACCAACGCCGGCGCCATGGCCCAGGCCATGGCACTGATGGCAGGCGGACACCGCGTTGCCTTGGCCGGGGGAGGGGAGGGCCTGCGCGCCCTTGCCCTGGCCGCCCGTGACCTGAAGGAGGGCCGCCGCACCACCCACTCCGAACTCCTCCTCTTCCCGACCTGGGGAGAGCTGCAGGACTACGCCGACCACGATCCGGCCGGCCGCGACCTGCAACCCCTGGTCGACCTCGTCGACAAACACGGCACCGACGCCATCCTCGAGGCCGTGGCCTCACTTGCTCCCGAGCAGCACGCCGAGGTGACCGTCTCCACCGCGCACAAGGCCAAGGGACGTGAATGGGCCCGCGTGAGAATCGCCGACGACTTCACCCCACCGAAGGACAGCGACCAGAAAGACGACAACGGACGCGCCATTCCCGGGCCGATCGACGACAGCGAGGCCCGCCTCGCCTACGTAGCCGTCACCCGCACCCGTCAGCGCCTGGACATGGACGGCCTGTCGTGGATCGACCACCATCCGGATGGAAATTCCACAGCCGGTAACAGGCCCCGCATGCCCGGCCGTCATGGGGATCAGAGGTAGCTGCGGAACGGCACAATGACCACGGAGGAGCCTTGGCACGGGCACAGTCCCCCTGCACGACAGTTGCCGGACCAGCTGCACGTGGTCGGGCCGGGCTGGCACCGGACACGACCTCCAAGAGAACCTCGCCGAGATCCGCGCCTGGATCTCGACTGAGAGCACCGTACTCAGCGACGTCTTCGACCACTGCCTCACACGCATCGACACACCCTTCAAACAGGCCTGCACCGACGCGTGGAACGCCACCCCGATCGCCAACGCCGCCGAGATGAACCTGGGCAATTTCGGGATGGGCAACCAACAGCACATCGTCACCACGATGGAGCGCGCCCTCACCTACCGCTTCGGACACCGGCGCCTGCTCCCGGCTTTCGTCCTTCGCCACCTCTTCAAAAGACGAGGGCTCCTGCCCTGATGGAACCGCGCCGACACCGAGAATGTGCCCGAGGGCGATTGCGGCGTCGGCCGGGCTGCGGTGCACTGAGGGGCGAGCAGATCGACCTCACCCGCAACGCTCATCTCGTTCCGATCGCCTCCACGGGATACGAGATCCGCCAACCCTGGTCATGGCGGCTGCGCACCCCAGTCCGGCCGAGCATCTTCGCCGCCACCTGCACTGGTCACGGTGGCGTCGCTGCCCCAAGCCGTCGCCCATCTGCCACAGCCGACGCAACCGCGCAGGCCGGCGCATCGCAGCTCGCTCACCGCCAGCGAACTGCAGCCTCGGAACGTGATCTACACCTGGAGGGTCCGGCATCTGCGCGCTTCGCGCTGTCGCGAGCCACATCGCTGTGATCCCCCCCTCATGCCAGGGGTACCGATCGGTTTACATCCGGTGTTAGGGTGAGGGTACCGATCGGTTTACATCCGCTGTGAGTGAGGAATCCGATCGGTTTCCAGGACCGGTCCGAACAGGACGACAACGGTCCTGCTGTAACGCGAATAAGTAGCAAAGGAGCAGAACATGCCGCACACGCACGTCACCGCACCCACGCAGTATGTGGAGGCGGGGGGAGTCCGGCACGCATACCGCCGGTTCGGCAAGCCGGGTGGTACCCCGCTGGTGTTCCTGGTGCACTTCCGCGGCGGGATGGACAACTGGGACCCGGCGGTCACCGACGGGCTGGCCGCGAACCGGGAAGTGATCCTGTTCGACTACGCCGGGGTGGCCGGGTCCAGTGGCGAGGTGCCGGAGACGTTCGAGGCCTTCGGTGACGACAGCGCGGCGGTCATCCGGGCGCTGGGCATTTCGCAGGCCGACGTTCTCGGTTTCTCCATCGGCGGTTACATCGCCCAGACTCTGACGCTGCGCCACCCTGAGCTCGTGCGCCGGCTCGTGCTGGTCGGCACGGGTCCGCGGGCAGGGGAATTCGAGGGCCAGGACCCAAAGATATATGAGGTGGGCGGGCATGATCCGGAGATCACCAAGGATGGGTACATGTTCCTGTTCTTCGAGCCGTCTGAAGCCAGCCAGCAGGCAGGCAAGGAGTTCTGGGCGCGGCGCCACCAGCGCACCGTCGACGTCGACCCGCCGAGCTCGATGCAGGTCGCCAAGGCCCAGGTCGGGGCCATGGGCAAATGGCGCGAGCAGGTTGGTGAGCGGTGGAGCGAGCTGAAGACCATCCAGCAGCCCACCCTGATCGTCAATGGCAGCCATGACGTCATGGTGCCGACGATCAACTCCTACATTCTGCAGCAGCACATTCCGGGTGCGCAGCTGATCATCTACCCCGACTCCGGGCACGGCGCGCTGTTCCAGTACCCCGAGCTGTTCGTCAGCCACGTGTCCCGGTTCCTGGACAGCGAGCGCGCCTTCGGCTGACCGGCGCTACGGCGAGCCGCAGCCGAACGTCAAGGCGCCGGTCTCCAGGCGACCGCCTACTGGCCCGCACACGATCGCGCCGATGGAATGGGCTGCGGCCTCGTTGGGCCACGGGGCCGAACGGCGACAAGGCCCGCACAGGTTAAGCAACAGCCGAACCAGTGAACCTGAAACCTCGCCCACCCGCCCCGACTCAGCACGCGGACAGAGATCGACGCACGAGTGCGGCCGGTCGGGTGGCGGGCTCGCATGCCGCACCCAACGTCGAGCTCATCGGTTGGGACGGCAGTCCTGGTCACTGCTCGCCGACGGCCGTCCGCGTCGCCAAATCTATGAGCATCACGGCCGCACTGCGCGCATCCCGCAGAGGGCTCTTGTCCCCGAGGGAGGTGGTCAGCGCCCCGGCCCCCTCGAAGAGCACGGCCAGTTGCCGGCCCAGAACCTCTGGATCGTCTGCTCCGGCTTCCCGGGCGGTGTCGATCAGGCGCTGCGCGAAGTCCCGCTTATGTCGAATCACCACCTTCTGGACACCGGGGAGGCTTCCTGCGGCCTCCACGGCCGCGTCGTGGAAGGGACACCCGCGCACCGCTCGGTCGCCAAACACGCCGAGCAACCGTTCGCGAGGGGTGAGGTCAGTGCGTGACAAGACCTGCTCGCAGCGTGGCGCACCCTCACCCTCAAAGTGCCGCAAGTACTCCTCCACCAATGCGCTCTTGCTGGAAAAGTGCTGGTAGAAGGTCCGCTTGGAGACATGGGCGACTTCGGCGAGGCGGTTCATCCCCGTGGCGTTGATGCCCTCCTCGTAGAAGAGCTTGGCCGCCGCCCAGAGGATGCGCTCCCGAGCGCCTCGGCCGCCGTGCGGCTGTGCGTGAAGTCGGTCCGAGGTCTCCATAGCTGAAGTATACCGGTTGTTTTACATCGGGATCCGCGGCCGGTCAGGGACCGTAGTGCACGAAGTAGGCCCAGACGTCGGGCGATTCGGCTGCAGACCTCGCAGCCGCTAGGTGCGCCCCGCTGCCAGCAAGGTGCCCGCCGGGCGGGAAACCGGGAGCCGACGCCTGACAGGCGGTCCCAAGCCGAACTCAAGACTTAAGGTGAAAGCCGTCACGACGGTGTCGATGATGGCGGCGATCCTGGATCCGTGCTGCAACTGGCGCTGGCCGTCCCCGTCCAGATCTACGGGAAGCTGCGCACAGGAGTCCTCACCTGGGAGCGGTGCGAGAGGGCATGACCGCGCCTTCGGGGCTGGTGCTCCGCGGCCGGCCGCAGGAGGTTCCGAGTCGTGGTGATCGGCGTGCGCGCGGAGGCGGGTGGCAACCCGCAGCGGGCCCGCGATTCCCGCCGACGGACAGGGGGTGTCGAGGGCGCCGCGCCGTCATGGGTGCGTACACCGCCACCCCACGCACCGGCCGGGGCCCGCGCGGCGAGAGCCTTCACGCGGTGGTCGTGCGCTCCGCGTGTGGCGCCGCGTCGAGCAGGGCGGCCGCGGCGGCACGGGCGGTCGTGGCGGCGGAGGCATCACCGTCCATCCGCGCGGATTGCCCCGCGCCGTCGTACAGCAGGAGGAGCTGGCGGGCCAGCGCCTCCGGGTCAGCGTATCCGGACGCGGCGGCCAGCTCTGTGAACAGGTGACGCACCCAGGCACGGTAGTGGTCGGCGACCTGGCGGATCGCGCTGTCCTCGGCCGTCTCGGCGGTGGCCCGCGCGAAGGCGCAACCGTTGTACTCCGGATCGGTGAACGCCTCGCCGAGCGCGTCGAAGACGCCGAGTAGCTGCTCGCGCGGAGTACGGAAGCGGGTCAGGGTCCGGGTGATCCGGTCCCGCATGCGCTCGTGGCGGAGGTCCAGGTAGGCGCAGACAAGGCCTTCCTTGCTCCCGAAGAGGTTGTAGAGGGATGCCTTGGCCACCCCGGCGCGTTCGATGACGCGGTCGATGCCGACGCTCTGCACGCCTGCGCTGTAGAAGAGCTCATTGGCTGCCGCGAGCAGTCGCTCGCGCGCCGATGCCTTGGTCGCGGTCCCGGTCTCCATGGCCACTAACCTCTCGGACAGATCTGTTCATTCCAACGCGAACGCGTCCCGTCACACCTCTGAGGTCTGCGCCACGGGCGCTGCCTCGGAGGGGGCGGCGGATTCCGACCGGACCACTGCCACCCGCTCGACACGGCGGCCGCTGCGCAGTAGCCCGGTCAGGACCGCGAGGGCAAGCACGATGACGGCGATGCCGTATTCCCTGGACGTCTGGACCAGGCCGCCGCCGTGGACGACCAGGACTCCGGCGATCACGGCCGGCACGCCCAGGCCCACGTAGCACACGACATACAGCAGGGAGAGGACGCCGGCTCGCTCGTGCGGTTTCACCTGCGGCACGACCAGCCTGATGCCACCTTGGAACCCGCTGCCGAAGCCGAAGCCGGATATCGCGCCGCCCGCGAAGAACCCGATCACGGAGGGCGTGCCGCCGGTACCCGAGGCGATGGACACCAAAGTGATCACCACACCGATGACCAGCGTGCCGACGCTGATCAGCATCATGCTCCGCGTCTCGGCGCTACGCAGCACGACGACCGACAGACCGGCGAAGCCGGCGAGCACGAACAGGGGCAGACCTCCCCACACCACGGACGTGGAGTGCACCAGGGTCCGCGTGATGGCCGGTCCCAGCGCGCCGTAGAGGCCAGTCAGGGCCCACACCGCGAACATCACGGGTGCGGCGATCGCCACCGACGCACGGGCCGACCTGGGCAGCTTGAACTCGGGGACCATACTGGCCAGCGCGCCCCGCTCACGGCTCACCGTCTCGTTCATGGCGAGCACGGCCAGGGCCTGTACGACGAACACACCGAGCAGCAGGGCATAGACGAGGTGGGTGGGGGCGGGCAGGTACTGCACGATCAGCCCCGAGGCGACGGCGCCGCTCGCGGTCCCCATCGTGGGCGCGAAGGAGTTCAGGAAGCCACCCCTGCGCGCGTCGATGTCAATCATTCCGGCGCCGAGCGCACCGACCGCCGCCCCGGTGCTCGCTCCCTGGAGGACGCGGGCGGCCAGCAACGCGCCCACGCCACCGGCGGTGATGAACACCACCATCGCCAGGACCTGCACGATCAAGGCCACCAGGAGCACCGGCCGCCGGCCCACGTGATCGGAGATCCTCCCGAAGACCAGGAGCGAGACCAGCACGGCCATCGCGTAGAGGCCGAAGACGACGGTGACGGTGATGGGGGAGAAGCCCCAGTGCCGCTGGTAGATCGCGTAGAGGGGAGTCGGCGCGCTGGACGACGCCAGCAGCGAGATCAGGATCGAGGCCAACAGGCCCATGGTGGCCTTGGGACCCAGGGCGCGGCGCGGGGCCGCGTGCGCGGGAGACCGCCTGACCGGGACGTCCCGAAGAGTGGGTTGGCGCGTGGTGGATGCGCAGCTCATGGGTCACTCTCTGGTCGGGGAGAAAGCAGGTACTCACACTAGACAGACCTATCTGTTCAATGTGCTTTCAGGGCGAGTGAGACGTGTCGCATCAACGCGGCGTATTGCCGTGATCGCTGAGTGCCGAAGCGTCGCGGGCGCCCGCCCGATCGTCCGCTCGATCCGCGTCCTGGTGTCGCGCCTGGTACAGGAGAACAGCTCGTGGGGCACGCCGGAAAAGGATCACACGCCGGGCCGTGGTCTGCGTGATCGCGCTTGCCGCCTCACCGGCTGCACGATCAGACAGACGCGCATGAGGACAAGCCCCTTCCAAGGCGGCCAGCGGATCCTTCTACGGGGACGTACGCGACGTCAACGTTCACGAGAAGGGCGGTCACTTCGGCCCGTGGGAGAATCCGGAGGCATGGATCACTGACCTCCGGTCCACGTTCCGTAAGCTCCGCTGACCCCGATTGGCGTCGGCGACCCGCCCTGGGCCCGCAACGCCTGCGGCCCACACCGTATGGGTCCCGCGCGATCACGGCCCTGGCGCCTCTCGACACCGCCGAGGCACGCCCTGCTTGCTGCGGCCAGCAAACTCGACCGCATGGACCGCATCGGAGGCAGCAGTTGACGCTGCCGGCGCGCTGATGGAAACGGCGGCGCACACGGCTTCGTCATCGCGGAGTTCTGCACCAGCGACCCGCCCAGGCTCCGGCCTGCGGCGGGCCGTGAACGGACCGCCGCACTTCGGCCAGGACCTCACCGACGTCCCACGCGATGCGGTTCAGCATCCGGTGGACACAATCCGGCCCCGTATATAGGCCAGCGCCAACCCCCGCGGCTCGCCCGTTGAAACGATGCACAAACCCCTAATGCACAGCGTCCAGGTCGCTCACCCACAAGCAGACGTCAGCAAGGTCCCCGCATCTTGCTTGAGGTTCCGGCATACTGCCGCACACCCCAGGCCAACGTTGTGCTCCTGGACGATGTCGAGCACAGCGAGGTAACCGTGCCCATCGGCTTCAGGCCGGCGGACGGATTGGTACGGCCGGCCGGCGGCGAACCGCATCGAAGTAGGCTAGTCCGTATTACCTATGCGGGAGTGGAGAAGTCGTGAGCCGTGTTCTGACCCTGGATCCGCCGACTCGATTTCTGTGAGCCGTTTCCGGTGCCGTTCGGGGTGGATTTCGGTGGCTGGGCATGGGCGATTGCCGGATGGCCGTTCCGGTGGCGGGGTCTCCGAGATCCTTGGGCCGTGGGCGGTTGTGGCGGGCGGGAGTTCAGGGCCGCAGGCGACAGCCGCTGGCTGTCCACAGGCTCTGGAAGGCGTCCTGCCAGGGCCATCGGGCGGGGAGGTGGAAGGTCAGCGTGCGCGCGGCGGTGGCCAACCGGGCCGGGACGGCTACCAGTTGGCGGCGGATCGTGCCGGTGCGGGCCTTTGCGTGGAAGGCGGACGCCAGGCAGCCCAGGGCGCGGGTGAGGTTGTGGGCGAGCACGGCCAGGGTGAGCCACGCGGCGTTCGCGGTGAACTTCCCCGACGGCAGGTGCGCGAGCGCGGAGTCCTCGAGGTCGGCGAAGACCTGCTCCACGACAGCGTGCGCGCGGTGGATCTTCTCCGCTTCCACGAGCGGGAAGGGCGTGTCCGCGAAGACCGCGTGGAACCGGTAGACCTTGAACAACTCGCCCTGGCCGTCCGGGGCGCGGGCGTCGCCCAGCCGCTTGACGCGCCGGACCAGCAGCCGGGCGGTGACGCGGTGCTTCTTGGCCTTGCCGGTGAACGCGGTGTACTCGACCTCGGCGACCTCCGCGTCCGAGATCCACCGTTCCTCGTCCGCGTCCCAGATCGCCTTGGGGTACTTGATCGGCGTCCAGGCGGTCTCGGGGATGGTCGCGATGGCCTGACGGACCTTCTTGCGCTGAGCGACGGCCAGGGAGAACCTCGCCCCGGCGCGGCGGCAGGCCGCCACCGTCTTGTGGGAGAAGAACGCCGAGTCGGCCCGCACGACGATCATGCCGGTGGCACCCATGGCCCGCACCGCGCGGATCGCCTCGGCGATCAGGCTCGCCGCGCCCTTGGCGGAGCCCGCCGAGCCCTTCCGCAGCCGGGAGGCCACGATCACTGGGGCGGCCAGCGGGGTGGAGGCGGTCACGATCTGGAAGTGCAGGCCGCGGACCTTGGTGTAGCCGTGCTCGGCACCCTGCTTGCCGGCCCCGTAGACCTGCTTGACCTTGGAGTCGATGTCCAGGTGGACGACCTGGTCGGATCCGGGCAGCAGTCGGCAGTGCACCGCGAGGTTGCAGGTGAATGCCCGGACAGCGGACTGGAGTTGGCGCACGTGCCCCCAGGTGAACGCACGCAGGAAGGCACCGAGCGTCGTCGGGGCGCGCATCCCCGTGAACGCCTTCGCCGTCGCACCGTGCCGCAGCACGTCGGCGTCGTCGATGCTGTCGGCCCCGGCGAGCATCGCCGCGACCAGCGACATCACCTTCGCGTCCGCGGCGGCCCCGGCCCCGTTCGCGGCCCCGGCCAGGCGGACCTTCTCGCGGACCAGGCCGGGCAGGCCGCATCGCTCGGCCAGGCGCACCGCCGGGGCCAGGCCGCCGTGCGCCAGCAGGTTCGCGTCGTCGAACGCGGCGAAGGTCGCCGCGGGGCTGTGGGAGGATTTCACTTAGGACGTGCCTTGTCTTGCTGCGGGTTGGAAGCCTAGAGAACTCCCATCCTCGCAGGTCACAAGGCACGTCTTCTCCATGGAGACACCGTCAGCCGGTCACCGATCGATGGATCCAGGCTGACACCGAAGGGCGAGGCCACGCGAGCGCGCATCATCGAAGGCGCTGCCCAGGTCCTGCGGGAGAAAGGGGTCGTCGCGGCAACACTGGACGACATCCGCCTGCAGACCCGTACGAGCAAGAGTCAGCTCTTCCACTATTTCCCCGAGGGGAAAGAGGAACTCCTACTCGCGGTCGCGCAATACGAAGCGGACCGCGTTCTGGACGACCAGCAACCGCACATCAGCACGCTCGACTCGTGGGACGCCTGGTACCACTGGCGTGACGTCGTTGTAGAGAGATACGCAGCACAGGGCGACTCCTGCCCTATGAGTGCGCTGTTCTCGCAGGTCGGACGCTCTACGCCTGGGGCCCGCGCCATCGTCATCGAGCTCATGCGGATGTGGCAGGAATACCTCGCCACCGGGATCCGGTCGATGCAGCACCAGGGCCATCTGCCGGAGTCGCTCGATGTCGACGAGGCCGCCGCAGCGCTCCTCGCCGGTATCCAGGGCGGGGTGTCGATCATGCTGTCCACCGGACAGCTGACCATCTCGAAGCCGCCCTCGACTGGGGGATCAGGCAGTTGCAGGCGGCCGGGCAGCCCGTCGCGTAGTGAGCGCGCGCCTGCCAGCGCTGGGCACCCCGGCAGACAGGCCGCAACGCCGTCTTTGCGCCGCCCCGATTCAGAACCCTTCTCGAATCCGATGATTTCGAAGTGATCGCTTGGTCGTCTTGTGAGGCGTCCCCCGGAGTGTGGACACAGGGGCTCATGCCGCGATCGATAGCTTATCTGCTCGCAGATGCTGCTGTTCGAACTCCACAGGCGAGAGGTAGTTGAGGGCGCTGTGACGCCTGCGGACGTTGTAGTACGTCAGCCACTGGAAAATCTCCAGCCTCGCCTGCCGCACCGTCGAGAACAGCCTCTGGCCTCGATTCTTCCGAGGGCTGACGGCGGCGTTGTGAGCGGCTGGCTGCCCGATATGTCCCGTGCCGTGTCGGGACTGGCCGTCGCGTGACGCTGCGGGGCGTCGGGTTCCACGGGCCCGAGGGTGGTGCGGTGCGGTGCTGTCCTTTCCGGTGTCGTCGGGGTGACGGACTGCCGTCAGGTGAGGGCCGGGAGCTGGTGGGCCCGCTGCCAGGCGGTGGTGAACGTTGCGGTCCAGGGCCAGGTGCGGTCGAGGTGGAGGGTGCGCCTGCGGGCGTGGGCGGTGAGTCGGGCGGGCAGGCGGTACAGCTTCATGCGGATCGTCTCCGGCTGTGCGGCGGCGAGTTCGGGCTCGTCGTGCAGGAGGAGGAGACGGGTCCATGCGTCGAGGTCGGCGGCGATCGTGGCGGCCAGCACCCAGGCGGCGTTCAGCTGCCAGGACTTGGAGGGCAGCAGCCCGAGGCCGACCCGCTTGATGGCTTTCACGCGGTCCTCGACCTCTGCGTGATCACGGTAGAGGGCGTCGACGAACCACACCTGCCCGGAGCCGGGAACCCCGGAAAGTCCGTGGTGGGCGGGGATGTTCGTGGCGATGATCTGGTAGCGCCAGCCGGTGCGCTTCTCGAAGGCGGTCAGCTTCTTCGCATCCCGCCTCGAGGGCTTGACCCGGCGCACGATCAGCCGCATCCCCCGCGGCCAGCCGGTCAGGTCACGGACCCCGGTCAGCTCGGCGACCTGGTAGGTCAGCCACTCGCCGTCGGGCCCCTTGATCTCGTGGACCCCGCCGTCCTGCCGCAGCGCGGCCGTCCACACCATCTCGGGCAGCAGCGCGATGACCTGCTCGTCCGTGGCGTTGATCGCCCAGCCGGTCACCCAGCGCACCCGGCGCCGGCTGGTGGTCAGCGTCTGAAGGTGGTCGAGGACGTCGTGGCTGAAGGCCGCGCCGTCGATCCGGACCAACAGCTTCGACCACAGCGGCAGCGGGAGCTGCCGCAGCGCGGCGGCCAGAACGCTCTTGTGGTCGGCGACGTCGTTGGGGGCTGCGTTGCCGGCCGCAGCAGCATGGCGACGCACTCGCGGGTGTTGGCCACCCACGCCCCCAGCGGCATGTGGCCGAAGCTGCCCTTGAAGGTGCCCGCCGCGCCTTCCTTCCGGCTGGTGCAGGTGACGATGGTCGCGTCCAGGTCGAGGACGTACCAGCCGGTCACCTCCCGGCCGCATACCGAGATCCAGGGGAAGCCGCCGGGCCGCAGGGCGAGCAGCATCCACACCACGCGACGTATCGCGGCGCGGACGCGCTCCACCCGGGCCGCGACCGGGCCGTCGATCGCCGCCAGGGCGCGGCGCAGGGTGCTGTCCGAGACCGGCCGCGGGAACACCGCCCGCCAGTGGTACTGGAGTTGCTCAGCCTGAAGGACGTTCGTCGCGCCGAGCACGATCGCACAGGCCAGCTGGACCAGCGCCATGCCCCGATCCCGCCGGCCCGGCCCGGTGCCCTTCGGTAACGCCGCACTCAGCGCGGTGGCCAGGCCGACGCGGTCGGCGACCTTCCGCAGCAGCACCACGCCCGCGTGGCCGATCAGGTTCTTGCCGTCGGCCCGCACGGCAAGCCGGTGATCCCATTCGGTACCCTGCACCTGTCGGGTGCCTCTTCTCTGCGACGGTTTTGATCTCAGCAATCAGATCATTGCAGGTGGGAGGCACCCTTCTCCTGTTGGTGCGTCAGGTGACCGTCGCAGCTGAATTCATGAGGCTGGTGCATCGTCTCCCTCTTGAGTCCCTGCCAGAAACTCTCGGCGAGGGCATTGTCGTAACTCGAGCCGACCCGGCCCATGCTCCTGCGGATCCTGAAGCCGTCGCAGACCTGCGCGAACGCGGCAGCGGTGTACTGCGAGCCGCGGTCCGCATGAAAGATGACCCCATCCACGCTGCCACCGCGGGTGGCTACGGCCATCTTGAGAGCGTCGGTGACCAGTTCAGTGCGCATATGGGTAGCCATTGACCAGCCGAGCACCCGACGTGAGCAGATGTCCAGGACGCACGCGAGATACAGCCACGCGCCGCCGACCTGCACATACGTGATGTCGCCGCACCACTTCTCGTTCAACTTCCCAGCATGGAAGTCGCGTTGAACGAGATCGGGGGCGGGTGGTGCGAGCCGGTCCGGGACCGTGGTGCGCTTGCGGCGCCGCAGATGCAGGCCCTGAAGGCCGTGCTTGCGCATGAGGCGCTCGACGCGCTTGCGGTTCACGGTGTGTCCGAAGCCTCGCAGCTCGGCGTGCACGCGCCGCACTCCGTACGTGCCCTTATGGCCGGTGTGGATCTCGCGGATCTCCGCGACCAGGGCCTCATCGGCGGCCTGCCGGACCTCACGGGCCTCCGCGCCGGCGACCCACCGGTAGAACCCAGAGCGCGAGACCCCAAGGACCCGGCATATCCGCTGGACGCCGAAGTCGGCCCGGTTGTCGGAGATGAAGTCCCAGCGGCGCCTCACGCCCTCATCTCCTTGGCGAAATATTGGGCTGCCCGGCGCAGGATCTCCCGCTCGAGTTCCCACTCCTTCTCGGCCCGACGCAGCGGCCGTTCTCCGCACGCAGCCGGGCCAGTTCCTCGTCCCTGCTCTCGGCAGCCTGCTCATCGCTGCTGCCGCGGCCCGCCCGCTCATCGGCCTGCCGTACCCAACTGCGCAGCGTCTCGCCGGTCACCCCGACATCCGCCGCGACCGCCGCATACGTACGCTTCCCGCCCGCCGCGCGGTACAACGCCACCGCGTCATTCCTGAACTCCGCCGGATACGGAGACTTACGTCCCACCAGGACACCCTTCCTCGGATCCACAAGATCCATTGTCAGAGTGTCCACACAGAGGGGGTCGCCTCAGTACGACGTGGTCCCCGACCGCCACGTCCGAGACGCCCCGGCCGACGCCGGCGACGGCGTTGCGCACCGCATCCAGGCCAGGCACTCCCGGGGCGGCAAAGCCACCGGCCCCCAGCAGCAGCACGCGGGACCGGGCCGGGCCGTCCAGCCGCACTCAGCGCCCAGTTCCCGGCGGGGCAGGTCGCCGATCTCCTGCTCGGTGCAGCCCCGCACCACGTTCCTCCCACCGGGTCCGCCGACGCCGGGCGCCCCTTCCAATACTGGACTTGCAAGTCCATTTTCTGGGAGGCACGCTGAAGTGATATGGCAGTCCAGGTAGTGGAGTGGTTGTGACTACGGACAACAACACCCTTGTGCGTGAGTTCGTCGAAACGTTCAACGCCAAAGACGCTTCCAAGCTCGCACCTTTCCTTCACCCCGACGTGGTCTTCCGCAATTACGGCGAGGACGAGGTACACGGCCGGGACCGGCTGGTGCAGCTTTGGGAGGGTATCTTCGGCAATTTCTCACAGGTGAAGTTCGAGACGGTTCACCAGGCGGTCAACGGCGATGTGGTCATCGCAGAGCAGCTCCATGGCCTGGCCCTGCCCGGCGGCGCGCTCGCTCCGATTATGAACATGGCCGTCTATGAGATCCGCGACGGCCTGATCGCCGCGTGGCGCGACTACACCAATCCCGGGTACGCCGGCCGTCTCCTCAAGCCTGAAGTCGTTTGATCTTCTGCTGCCGCGCAGCGCCACACACGCTCACCCTGCGTCGAACGAAAGGCAAACACCCAGGATGACATCGAGCGTCTGAGCATCCACGAGGACCTCCGCCGCCTCATGGCATGCTACGTCTATGCCGCTGACCACCAGCGCTGGGCGGACCTGGCGGCTCTGTTCACCCTGGACGGCAGGTTCACCCACCGTAACGTGGACGGAACCTTCGCCCGGCCCCTGGAAGGGCGCGGGGACATCAGCACCATTATTCCCGCCACCATCGGTCCCGATGCCGTCATCATCCACCATCTGTTCTCCGACGAAATCGACGTGGAATCGGCGACCTCGGCCCGCGGTGTCTGGGCGATGGAAGACCTCATCACCCGCCCGGCAAGCACCGACGAGACCGGCGAGGCTCAGTTCACGGCCATGCACGGCTTCGGCCACTACCGCCCCCGGTTCGCCAAGATCGACGGCACCTGGTACATCGCGGAGCTCAACCTGACACGTCTGCGCGTGGACTTCACGTACTGACCGTGGTTCGCGTACCGCCCGCGCGCTCCGGCTGTGCTGCCATGCAGCCCGTGGGCTCGTCCCTAACGACCGGACAGCGCAGCCAACCCCCTGAAGGGTCACACACTGTGAGCACTATCAACAACAGCCGCGAGATGGAGCCGTTCACGATCCACGTCGCCCAGGACGTCCTGGACGATCTGCGGAACCGGCTCAAGGCCACCCGCTTCGCGCCTGACCTCGATAACGAGGAAGAGGTCTACGGACTCAGCACCAGCTGCATCAAGCCCTTGGTGGAGTACTGGGCCGACGGCTTCGACTGGCGTGCGGTGGAAGCGCAGCTCAACAGCTACACCCACCACCGCATCGACGTCGGCGGCACCCCGGTCCATTTCATCCGTGAGCCGGGAGGGGCCCCGCACCGATCCCGCTTCTCCTCATGCACGGCTGGCCCTGGACCTTCTGGGACTGGAGCAAGGTCATCCGCCCGCTCGCTGACCCGGCCGCCTTCGGCGGAGACCCGGCAGACGCCTTCGATGTCATCGTTCCTTCCCTGCCCGGCTTCGCCTTCTCCACGCCGCTGACCCATGGCAGAGAGAACTACATCACCATGGCGGAACGCTTCCTCACACTGATGACCGATGTCCTCGGCCACGAGAAATTCGCTGTCGGCGCCAGCGACTACGGTGCGCTTGTGGCTGCTCAGCTCGGCCACAAGTACGCCGATTCCCTGTATGGCATCCACCTCGGCCAGGAGATGCCTCTGGGGATTTTCAACGGCGACCGCGCCTGGGATCTGACGGGCGGGGGCCTGTCCACCGAGGGTGTCTCGACCTACTCGACACCGACATCGGGCAAACCCGCTGGCCACAGACCTGAAACGGTGACCCGCGAAGTCCGGGTCTAGCTGGTGCTGTTCCGTGCAAGTTCGTGGAGGGTCAGGCCATTTCCTTGAGTGCAGTGCCCTGGCGGGTCCAGCGGAAGGGGCGGGCGCGTTCGTTGCATCGGATCGTCCAGGCGTCCATCTTCTCGATCAGGTCGTCCCGGCGGTTCAGTCCACGCTCGGCGAACTGCCTACGCCTTGCGGACGGTGTTCACACCCGCCGCCAGTCCGCGCGCGTGATCGCCGCGTTGGCCGCCCCACCGGCTGTGGCCAGCACGATTGGCATGCGCCGCGAGATCCTGCAGGACTGCCGTGCAGCGGGGTTGTGGGCCCGAGGCATGCTTCACCTCCGATATGAATTATGTTCAACATCCATTCATGTGTATGATGAACGTAAGCCAGTTTTGAGGCGTACATGCGCCGCTTTTCGAAGGGAAGGCCGGAGATGGGTCACTCGCAGGCGGAGAAAGCGGCATCCCGCGAGCGTGTGCTGCGCATCGCGGCCCGCAAGGTTCGCGCGGAGGGCGTGAGTCGCCCCGGCGTCGCGGACCTGATGAAGGAGGCGGGCCTGACGCACGGCGGCTTCTACAAGCACTTCGCCTCCCGCGACGACCTGATCGCCCAGGCCGCGGCTCTCGCCCTGGCGGAGGGCTCGGCGAAGATGGAGAGGGCCGCGCGCAAGAACAAGCAGCAGCCGCTGGCCGGCCTCATCGACGCCTACCTCGCCAAGCAGCACCGCGATGCGCCCGACACGGGATGCGCCCTGGTCACCCTCGGTGCCGCTGCCGGGCGCAGCGACCAGCGCTTCAAGGCCGCCTACGAACAGCAGGTCCGCACATACCTGGACCTGATCGCCGGCCTCGGCGACGACGAGGAGGAGGCACAGGCCGAGGTGATGCTCACCCTCAGCGCCCTGGTAGGCGCCGTGCTCATCTCCAGGGCCGTGGCCGACCCGGATCTGTCCGACGACATTCTGGAGGCGGTCGCCGAACAGTTGAAGCGACACGGGCGGGGAGCCGTGTCCCCTGCTGCCTGAGCCTGAGCCTGAGCCTGAGCCTGAGCCTGAGCCTGAGCCTGAGCCTGAGCCCAGATCCACTGTCTTGAAGCGTGAGTGATCGTTTCGGGTGCTGTCGGCTGATGCCTGCGTGCGAGGCCGCTGTCCTTCCGAATGCGGAACGGTGTCCGTCGAAGGGGAGTTTCGATCGGGTGGTAGTGGCCGGGGCCGATGCCCCGTCACCGAAGCTGCCGCGACAGCCGGCGACGTGCAGCGCATCATCCACCTAACCGCCTTGATGCAGGATGTGGATCCCTGGTGGGCGGCGTCTGTTCGCCCTGCTGGAACGTCCGCGAGCCCACCGAGGACGACGCTGACCGCGGCTATGTCGAGGCTAACCGGCCCCTGGAAACCCTGTGCAGCGAGGTGGAACCGCACCTGGGGCAACACTGTGTCGCCGGACTCGGCCGCCGATCGCCCGCCGCGGTGACCCAGCCCCTCGCCCGGGCCGCCTGGATCACGGTGCCCGGCACCTGCCTCGTGTGCGAGGAGGACATGGCCATCGTGCTGCCACTCCAAGAGGCCATGGCCGAGCACGCCCCAGCGGACCCGGCGGCTGCGCTTGGCGCACTCGTCGTTCCTGCCGCGGCGGGCCGGCTTGCGTCATGGACGAGTGCCGCACCATAGCCCTTGATTACGCAAACCTCGTCGAGTTGATAGGAGAGTGTTGGTGAGCAGCGGTGACTCCCGCGGGCAGACCGCGACAGGCACCCTGATCGGCCGCGACAGGGACCTGAAGCGGATCCATGACCTGCTGGGTCTTGGAGCCGAAGGCGGAGCGCTGCTGTTGTCGGGCGAGGCGGGGGTCGGGAAAACGGCAGTCCTGGACGCGGTTACCGAGGCCGCTTCGGCGACCGGGGCCCGGGTGCTGCGCGCCACCGGAACACAGTTCGAGGCGGATTGCAGCTACTCGGGCCTCAACCAGGTTCTCTTCCCGCTTCAGGAGGCAATGCACTGCCTCGAGGACACCTACCGCGACGCCCTCCGTGTCGCGCTGGGTTTCGAAACCGGACTACTGCCGCAGAGGCTGGTCGTCTCCAACGCCACACTGATCCTGCTGCAGAAGGTCGCCGCCGACCAGCCGCTGCTGGTGGTCGTCGACGACCTTCCCTGGATCGACCGGCCAAGTGCCGCCGTACTGGAGTTTGCTGCGCGGCGAATGACCGGCAGCGGGGTGAGTCTGCTCGCCGCGGCGCGCTCGGGATCACCGACCCTGTACGAAAGCGGCGGACTGCAGGCGTACGGACTGGCGCCTTTGGACAAGGAAGCGGCGGACCACCTGCTGACCACCCGTTTCCCGACTCTGGTCGGCAGGGTGCGCCAGCGTCTGATGATCGCCGCACAGGGCAACCCCCTGGCGCTGCTGGAGCTGCCCACCGCGCTGCGCGCGGCGCAGCTTGCCGCGCTGGAGGAGCTGCCCACCGTACTGCCGCTCCCTCGACGCCTGGGAGGACTCTTCGGCTCCCGGATCGCCGGCCTGCCCGAGCGGTCGCAGCGTCTGCTGCTGCTGGCAGCGCTGGAGGGGACCGGCGAGCTCGGCGTCCTGCAGGCGGCCGCGCGCCAGGCCGGCCTCGGGGACGCCCTGGACGATCTCGCGCCTGCCGAACGGGCTCACCTGGTGCACATCGACCCGGGTACCCGGCGACTGAACTTCCGCCACCCGCTGGTGCGCTCCGCCGCCGTGGAGACCGCGGCGAGCGGCGCGCGGCACGCGGCACACCGCGCGCTCGCCCACGCCCTGGCCGAGCAGCCCGAGCGCCAGGCCTGGCATCTGGGCGAGGCGACCCTGGAACCGGACGAGCACGTGGCCGCGCTTCTGGAACACGCCGCGCGAATGACCCTGCAACGCGGTGACGCCTTGGGGAGTGTGCGGACGCTGATGAGGTCCGCGGCTTTGACCCCGCACGGCCCCGACCGCGGCCGGCGGCTGGCTGAAGCCGCCTACATCGGCGCCGAGTCCACCGGCTCGCTGCGCAGTGCACAGGCACTCCTGGACGACGCCCGACAGGCCGACCCGGCAGTGCAGGTCTCCCTGCACTCCGCCGCCGCAGCGGCAATCCTGCTTCTCAACGGCGACAGCGACCTCGACACGGCACACCGGCTGCTGGTCTGCGCCATCGAGGACACCCCCCACGGGTACGACGCGCAGGACACGGCACTCATCGACGCCCTCCATCTTCTTTTGCTGATCTGCTTCTACGGCGGGCGGCAGGAACTGTGGCATCCCTTCTACGCCGCACTGGAGCGGCTCAGACCAAAGGTTCCACCGGCCCTGTCCGCGGTGGCTAAGACGTTCTCCGACCCGGCGCGCACGGGCGCCGCGGCACACGAGGAGCTCGACCGGCTTCTTGCACAACTGCCGCAGCAGACCGATCCCGCCGAGATCGCAAGGACTGGTACGGCCGCTCTCTACCTCGATCGGCTCGGCGACGTTCGCGAGGCCGCCTGGCGGGTGGTGCGGCAGGGCCGCGCCGGCGGTTCGGCCCGCCGGCATCTGGCCGGACTGATGCACCTGTGCCTGGA